>JBJEKT010000188.1:0-26200 GCA_051878775.1 Bacteroides sp.
AACATGAAAGTAGGAGATAAACACCTACGATTAGTGTTTACCTCCTACTCGATTCCTGTGCTTTTTACAGCGGCTTGGAGTAGCTGCGGCGGCGCTTGTGCTGCTTGGTCTCGAAGTAACCCCATTGGGCCTGTACCTTGCCGTTCTTTTCCAGTTCGGGGTTGCTCTCTGCGTATTCAAAGCCTAACTGCTGATAGACAGGTATCAGGTCGTTGAAGAGCAGGGCATTCACGCCTTTGTTCTGATACTCCGGCTTGACGGCTACAAGCAGCAGGTCGAGTACCTTGGGGTAGCGCTTCAGTAGGAGCGTCTTACCTAGGTACCACCAGCCGAAGGGGAGCAGACGGCCATGGCTCTTTTGCAGGGCCTGGGCAAGCGAAGGCATTGAGATGCCTACGGCCACCAGCTTGTCGTCAGCATCGGTGATGAGGGTCACCATACGCAGGTCAAGCACAGGCAGGTAGGTCTTTATCAGTTGATCGATTTGTTTCTGCGAGAGGGCCGAATAGCCGTAGAGCGGTTTGTAGGCCTCGTTCATCAGGTCAAAGATGGCTTGACCGTAATCAGAGGCAAGACGCTTGGTCGAGCTGTATTTCTTTACTTTCAGGTTGTACTTACGCTGTATCAGTTCTGAGATACGTTGGTGTTTCTCAGGAATGGCGTCGGGTACGTAGATTTTATACTCCACCCAGTCGGCCTCCTTTTGGAGTCCCAGGCGCTCCATGTGTTTCGGATAGTAAGGGTAGTTGTAGATGGTGGCCATGGTGCTGAGCTCTTCATAGCCCTCGATGAGCATTCCTTCGGCATCAAAGTCGGTAAAGCCCAGGGGACCCTGGATGTGGGTCATGCCTCGTTGGCGTCCCCACTGCTCTACCGTCTCTATCAAGGCGCGGCTCACCTCCTCGTCATCAACGAAGTCTATCCAGCCGAAGCGTACGTTCTTGCAGGCCCAGGTAGCGTTAGCCTTGTGGTTGATGATGGCTGCTACACGTCCCACAATCTTCCCCTCACGCAGGGCTAGGAAGTAGTCGGCTTCGCAAAATTCAAAGGCGGCGTTGTACTTCTTATTGAAGGTGCGGAGCATGTCGTCGAAGAGGTCGGGCACAGAGTAGGGGTTGTCCTTGTACAGGTGGTAGTTGAATCGGATGAATTGCTCTAGTTCACGTCGTGTAGTGACTTTCTTGATGGTAACAGCCATGGGTGATTTGTTTTTATGGATAGAGAATAATGATTGATTATGCGTTGATTTGTGCAATGAGGTAGGCCGTGTAAGCCACGTAGGCCAGGGCAAGGATGCTGCCCTCTATGCGGGTGATGGTACGCTTGCCGAAGAAGACTCCGAACAGCCACAGCAGGATGCCTGCGGCGATGAGCGCCAACAGGTCCACCTGGGTGATGCCTTGCAGGGAGAGGGGGGTGACTGTGGCCGAGCAGCCCAGCACGAAGAAGATGTTGAAGAGGTTGCTGCCCACTACGTTGCCTATCGCTATCTCAGAGTTCTTCTTCAGGGCTGCCACGATGCTTGTGGCCAGTTCGGGCAGCGAGGTGCCTCCAGCCACGATGGTCAGGCCGATGACCGCTTCACTCACGCCCAGTCCGCGGGCTATACCGCTGGCGCCACTGACAAATCCCTTACCACCCAGTACGAGGGCCGTCAGTCCGCCCACGATGTAAATGGCCGATTGCCAAATGGGCATACGCTGTATCTCCGCACTCTCCTCTTTCTTCTCTTCCCCTTCTCCGGATGCGGGTTTGTGTGCGATGGCGAAGGTATAACTCATAAAGATAAGGAAGAAGCAGAGCAAGATAAGTCCGTCGGAGGTGTCAATCCGGTTGAGGAGGCTGCCGTTGAGCAACTGGTCACTGGCGCAGACGTAGAGCACGATGGAGGCCAGGATGCAGAGAGGAATCTCTTTGAGTAGGGTACCTCTGGTAATAATAATGGGGGCAAAGAGGGCGGTGCAGCCCACTATCATCAGGGTGTTGAAGAGGTTGCTTCCCACTACGTTGCCTACCGCCATGTCAGCGCTGCCGTTGAGTGCTGAGGCCACGCTCACCGTGAGCTCAGGCGCTGAGGTGCCGAAGGCCACAATGGTCAAGCCAATGACCAATTCGGAGATGCCGAACCGTTTGGCCAGGGCTGCTGCCCCGTCAGTCAAAGCATTGGCTCCCAAAAGAATGAGGATTAGTCCTCCGATTAAAAAAAGAATATTCATCTTTATGTTGGCTAAAAAACTTGGGGGCAAAGATACAACAAAGAAATGAAAGAGCACGTAGGAGGTAAAAAAAAGTGGCTGTATGAGGGAAATATTCCCACTTACAGCCACTTACACTTCAGGTCGGTTCAGTGCTTATTTCAGCTTCATGCCGCTGGTATCTACTTTTTGTTGGTTGCTGTTCGCAGCGGACTGGAGGTCGAATGTCACCTCCACCTCACCGTTCTTTTCTGATTGTAGTACCACCTTCACGCCTTGGCATCCCTCGGGGAGATCACCCAGGTGAAAGGATACGGCTCCGTAAGCGCGGTAGCCAGTCAGGTCACCGAACGTGTTGTAGCGCAACTGGCAGTGCAGGTAGCCGTCTTCCTCACCCGCTAGCCTGTCCGCTTCATCCTGCACCAGACTGATGCGGTGCTTCTCCTTAGCTGGCAGGTTCTGCAGGAAGAGCAGGTTGAGGTAGCCTCCGCTCACGCACATGTCGCCTTGGTAGATGAGCAGCGGGTCGTTGCCATACTCCTCCGCGTTATCGGGAGAGAGCAGCTCCAGCTGTTTGGTCAACACATGCTGTAGCGTGAGAATCTTCACGGCATGGTCAAATCCTTCGTAGTTGTCAGCCAGGGGATTGAACGAGGTGATGACCCGTTGCCCATCCACGGCCTCGTAGCCTCCAAGGTTGGTATTGACGGGCCACAGCGTGCCCCACACGTCACAATCCAGGTAAAAGGCCGTCCCTCCTTGGGTACGCACGGTAGCCCACAGGGGCGGAGTGAAATCGCCGAGCGAATAGTGGTCATCGTCATCGCACGAACAGAGCAGGGCAGGGAGCAATGCACAGAGGCAAAGCAGGAGAATCATCTTGGTTTTCTTCATTGTCATAAGCATTTTGTTATACATTAATGAGTAAATACTACGGATACATTTTGATGCGTAGTACACCAAGAAAACGCTCACGCCCTGCAAATCCTGCATTCATCCGTCAAGATTTCTATCTTCTTAACGATTGCACCCTTTTTTTCATGATGCCTAGCTCTTCTTCATTGTGAAGACACGAGAAGTAGTATTGTTTTGGTGTAATCCCTTTTACCTTCAGAAAATAACGGTTGAATGAAGAGAGCGAGTTGAAACCACTTTGTTCGGCCACCTCATCCATATTGACCCGGTTGGTCTGAGCCATGGTATAGATGAACTTACAGGCCGCCTCTACCCGATACTTGTTGATGTACTCGTAGAAGCTGACATGCAGGCTATTGTTGAAGAAATCAGAGAGATAGGTCTTGTTGGTGCCTATGCAGGTGGCCAGGTCTCCTAGAGAGAGCTTGGGGATGAGGTAGGGCTTGTCATTCTCCATGCATTGGTTCAAGCGCTCAGTTAGGAGGGTGTCACGATTGGCTTCGGTGGAGTTATTCTCCCTTTTCTCCTGCGGTATCCCGTTCGTCGGTCCGGCTGATGTATCTGCCTCATCGCCAGCCTCTCCGGCAGGAACAGATGGGTAGCTTGCGGCTCCACGTTGCGTCAGCAGATTGGCCGTGACCACCACCTTATGGCGTTGCGAGAGTAGGAACAGTGCGGTCCATATCACCATGCTGTAGAGGTTATAGAGTGCCTCGCTCAGCCATGTGGTATGGTCGAAGGCATACAGGTAGAGATAGTGGGTCAGGAAATAGACCAGACAGCAAATGGCTACCCAGACCACATCGATATGCTCGTGATAGGAGTAGTTGGTCGTGATATAGTGCTGATAGCGATAGGCAAAGAGCACCACCGTGATGACGGTAAAGAGTATCATGACATTGGAGAGGGCAAACGCCAATCCCAACACCCAGTTGGCGGAATGGATGAGGAATAGCACGACAAAGAAAGCCTGAACGAAGATAGCGCACGCCAAGCGCCTGTTGGTAGCGAACCCAGGGTGAACAGCCTCCAGAAAAAAGGCACAGAGGAAAGGATAGAATACCAGGTCAACGACATTGACCAGATTATCCAGGTATTCTGAGTTCTTCCAGGCGTTGACCAGGAAGATGGCATCTTTCAGGAAACTGAACGTCAGATAGAGCGTAGCGATGAAAAGTAACTTCATCATCCGGTTGCGCCGACTATAGGAGTAAAGCTTGCAACTCCAGAAAATGAAGAATATCGTCACTCCACCCCTCATGAAGTGAGCAAAAGCTTCTATGGTCAACATACTATCTTCCATGCTTCTATATCTATTTAATCGGTATCAATCTATTTTAATTGTTTCAACATTTTTTGCAAATTTAGCAAATTGACTCTAAATTAGTCATGTCGACTAAACAAAAATTCGTCATTTCATCGTATAATTTTTATATTCTACCGATTTTCGGTTTGGTTGACCGAATTTTATTAGAATTCCATTGTCCCCTTTTTAGGTCAATGGTTTAATATTTCACGTCAGTCGCATCAGTTTGGGTGATTTGGTATGGATACATCCATTGTTTTTGCTAATTTTGCAAAAAATAAAGAATAACTAATTAGAAATAAATGAATATGAAGACGCTTAGACAATTGACCATGGGTCTGTTGACCTTGATGATGTGTGTTTCAATGGCTGCGTGCGGTAGTGACGACGGGCCAAGTGAGGAGGAACAGCAACAAGCAGAGTTGCAAGGTGTGATTGAACTCCTCAACCTGAAAAAGAACCTCTGCCGACTGGATGAGAAAGGTGAACCAGTGGAAGCCAGTTTCGGGGCACCTTACAACGCCTCGACTCCCTCGGAACGTGTCTATTACACGAAGAATGCCTCTGCGGCCAAGAGTCGCTTTAAGTTGCTCTTTGCCAGCACGACCTCATGCTCTTCCGATGGGAACACTTACACGTTGGCAAACAATCAGGGTACGGCTACCTTCGCCGAAGGCAACGGTAAGAACGGCCTGCTTGCCACGGCTACCTTCAATGTACCCGGGTTGAAAGGTAAGGTGACCAAAATCTACTTCATCGATGTCAATGACAAGGGCACTAATGCAGGTACAGACAATGTCCAGCTGACACCTGGCACCTTGGTCTATTTCAAAGAAAAGTGGGACGAAGCCAACATGATTACCTTAGGGCAATGGGAGAGCCCGTCCGGCAATGAAACCCTGCTGCTGGCCCCCTACATCATCCGCTACACCAAGCCCACCCCCTGGTGGGCTTTGACCGAGAGCAACATCTCCTATTATTCAGAAGGCAAGCCCATCGTGAAAATCGTGGAAAACTATACCGAGGCGGAGTACAAGACCTTCTGCCAAGAGCTTCTTCACCTGTTAAGCACCGATGGGTGGGGCAACGGGGATGGTTATATCGTAAGCGACGACTTTGTGACCCACACGTACACAGCATGGGACCACAAGAGCTTCTTCATCCAAGCCTGCGATGAATGGGGCTATTATGAGACCTATGTGGATAAATGGGAATACCTTCTCTTCAATCCTGATAACTACGCCAACCGTACCAAGCTCTACACTATTGAGAACAATCAGCTTCCCGATGCCTTCAAGCAGGCTATCCCCTTGGCTTGCGTGATAGGCGAACAGTCACAAGCGGTGAGCATTGAGTATCTAGAAGATTAATAGTTTATCTGGCAAGATTAGAAGAAGAGTGTCGAGAGAAGATAGGCCACTACGGTGGCCACCGAGACGCTGACCATACCGGGCATCATGAAGGAGTGGTTAAGTAGATACTTACCGATCCTCGTGGTGCCCGAACGGTCAAAATTGACCGTGGCGATGTCCGACGGGTAATTAGGGATGAAGAAGTAGCCATAGACGCTGGGGAAGACACCGAGCAACACCGGCCCCGGTATGCCGAGTGAATAGGCCAGGGGAAGCATGGAGACCACTACCGCCCCCTGTGAGTTGATGAGTACCGACACGGCAAAGAAGGCAATGGCTATCGACCAGGGATACTCCGCCACAATGCCACCCAAGCCAGCCTTCATCTCCTCCATGTAGTTGCTAAAGAAGGTATCGGCCAACCAGGCAATGCCGTAGATGGCCACCACAGCCACCATACCGCTCTGCCATACGGCACCTGCCACAGCCTTCTTGGGCTGTGCCTTGGCCAGGAGAATCATAAAGGCCGCTGCAGCAATCATCACAATCTGGATGATGATACTCATGGAGAGTGGCTTCAGGATGGGTGTACCATCGCTCCCCAACTGCCCCGTAGCAAACGAAGGCCGGATATCGCACCCCGCTATCTGGCAGAGGGAGAAAAGCACAATCACACCCAGTGCAGCCAGGAAGATATAGACCGAGCGCTTGGCCTCACGCGTCACCTCCACATCGAGCAGCGTGGCGGCATGGCCATACATATACTGATAGGTGTCAGGGTTGGCACAACGGGCTTGGAACTGAGGGTCCTTATCCAGGTCAAGCCCACGCCTGTAGCTCAGCGCAGAGGCGCAGAGCAGGCCGCAGAGTGTGGCCGGGATGGTGACGGCTATCACCTGCAGGTTCGTAACCTCAAACCCATTGGCCGATGAAATGACTACAAACGAGGCCACTGCAGCCGCAATGGGTGAGCAGGTGATGCCCAGCTGAGAGGCAATACTGGCCACAGCACAAGGGCGCTCAGGGCGGATACCCTTCTTCAGGGCAATGTCGCAGATGATGGGCATCAGCGTATAGACCACATGCCCCGTGCCCACCATCACGGTGAGGAAGAAGGTGCAAAGCGGTGCCAGGAAGGTGATGGACCCAGGGTTCCTACGCAGCAACTTCTCAGCCAGCTGAATCATCCAGTCCATGCCGCCCGAGGCCTGGAGCATTCCCGCACAGGTCACAGCCGCCACGATGATGTAGATCACGTCAGTAGGCGGTGTACCCGGCTTCATCTGGAAGCCAAACACCAGGATGGCCAATCCAATACCTGAGATAGCCCCTAAGGCCAGACTCCCATAGCGTGACCCCACATAGAGGGCCAGTAAGACAACAAGCAGCTGAACGATAATCAGTAAATCCATAGCAATTAGAGTTGAATAATCCGCGACAAATATACAAAGAATATGGGGAAAAACGCTATTCCTTCGCTCTAAAAATTATAAATTATAACATTCAACACTATCGTACCTCTAACATAACTCTAAGATAACTCCGTTGCTACGCTAAAGTGAAGCCCATTTGAAGTCGATATGAACTCGATGAATCTCTACTTTTTCATCGACCTTATATCGAGTTCATATCGACTTCATATCGAGTTCACCCCTTACTTACTATAGCAGAAGCTTAGAGAAATGTTAGAGTAGCTATAGGGAAGTCCCTTTATTGAGTTTAATGAAAAATTTAGACAATAGGGCAATATGTGCTTATCCTTAGTTCGAGATGTGTAGCTACAACGATTCAGCGCTGCTTCTTGTTGTAGCGGGCCCAGTGGGTGATGACTTGCTCGTAATGGCTGTTGGCCCAGTCGGCCAGGGCCTGCAGGTGGGAAATCAGCGAAACGCCTACCTCGTTGGCACCTCATCGGTTGCTGACGAGGTGCATTTCTTCTATCAGATGAGCGGCCTGGCCATATTTCTCGATGATAAAGAGGATGTAGCGCACATCCACGCCGATGGTGCGTTGCAGGTGGGGCTCATAGTGCAGGTCGCTGCTCATTGCCTCCCAGTTGCCGTCGAAGGCCAGGCCAAGCAACTCACCGCGACCATTGAACATGGCGCTGCCACTGTTGCCTCCCGTGATGTCGTTGTTGGAGAGGAAGCAGAGGTGCATCTGCCCGTCGCGGTCGGCATAGCGGCCAAAGTCGCCCTGCTGGAAAAGGTCCAGCAGCTCAGGTTGCACCTCGTAGTCGGGGTTCCCTGGGTGGCTGCTTATCTTCTCGAAGATGCCCAGGGGGGTGGTGAAGTAATTGTACGAGGCTCCATCATAGGGGTCGTAGCCGCCTATGGTGCCGTAACTCAACCGCATGGTGCCGTTGGCATCGGGATAGTGGCGGCCTCCGGCATCCATCCGGCGCAGGGCAGCATTCAGCAGGCGCTCGCCACGGGCAATCTGGGCCAGGGGTTCATCAGAGAGGGATTTGAGGTCGAAAACCTGCGTCAGCAGGTCGATGCAGAGGCTGATGGCAGGGTCTTGGTAAATCTGGTAAGTGGAGTCGTTGTTCAGGGCCAGACGCAGTCCCTCTGTGCTGGTCAGTTTGGATTGGTTGAAGAGGCTATCTACGTAGGTATCCACATCTCCTTGATAGAGCGAGTCGATGGTCTGATAGCATAGGGGCAGAAACTCGGCATCTACACGCTCGCGATAGGCCTTCATAAGCGCTTTGGTCACGCGGCGGTCCAGCGGCTCATAGTAATCACCATACCTGCGTGCCAACTTCAGCAGGCTTTTGACCAGCTCCTCTTCCTCCGCCTCGGTGTCGAGGTTCAGCACGTCGAAGGCCAGCTGCACCAGCTCCGACCCGTTGAAGAAGCACTCCACAAGGTAGGCAAAGGCTTGACTGCTGCGAAGCGTCTGGCTGTAGTTCAGCTCCAGGTCGGTGAAGAGGTTGAGCAGTTGCTGGCGTTCGGCAGGCTGACTGCCAATCCAGCGGCGGAGCTGCTCCTCGCGGGCCCGTTTCTTCTCCAACACATGCAACTTGCGGATGCTGCGCACGGTGCCGATGCTGTTTTTCCAGTAGTTGGAGCTCTCGTCATACTTGGCGGCGTACATGATGCGGAGCGTATTGTCACGGTTCATGGCCTCCTTCCAGAGCTTCTGCTTGATGCCGCGTATCTCCGTCTGTGCCTGATGCTGGCTCTTCATGGCCTGCTCGATACCATAGGATGAGAGGTAACGGTCGGTGGTCCCCGGATAGCCCATCGTCATGCAGAAGCTACCCGGCTGATAGCCGTCCAGGGAGATGGGGGCCACCACCTCGGGATGATAGGGCACATTGGAGGGCGAATAGGGGGCGGGTTGGTTGAGGCTGTCGGCATAGATGCGGAACACGCAGAAGTCGCCCGTATGGCGAGGCCACTCCCAGTTGTCATTGTCCCAGCCAAACTTACCTACCGACGAGGGGGGAGCAAAGACTAACCGCACATCGTGAAAGTCGCGATAGACTGAGAGCCAGTATTCGTTGCCGTTGTAGCAGGCATCCACCACCCCCACAAAGGTGGAGTCGAAAGCGCTGATTTCCTCGCTGATGAGCAGCGAGATGCTGTCAATAGCTTGCGACCGCTCCTGTTCATTCATCTCTTCAGTCACCCCCGAAAGTACCCGCTTGGTGACATTGACCTGATTATAGAGGAAGCGCACATAGAGGTCGGGGTTGGAGAGTTCCTCCTCTCTCGAATGGGCCACGAAGCCATCCCGAATGTAGTCGTGCTCATCGGAGGAGTGGAACTGCACCGACTCAAAGCCGCAATGGTGGTTGGTCAGTACGAGTCCATCGCTGCTCACCACCACGCCCGAGCAGAAGCCGCCAAAGCTCACTACAGCATCCTTCAGGGAGAGTCCCTTGTCGTTATAGAGCTGGCGGGGTTTCAGCCGGAGCCCCTCGCGCTTCATCTCCTTAAGGGTACGTTTATCCAGGTTGCCCAGCAGCCACATGCCCTCATCGGCACGTAGCACAGACGGTGTCATCGAGCCTCCGAGGCAGAGCACGAGGCAAAGCGTCATGGTCCAAAAGCGTTTCATGATATCTTCAAGAATAACTTAGTATCAACTTATCAGTTTCTTATCGCGTCTCCACAATCAACCGGAGGCGGTCGGTGCCCAGGCGGGCTTTGAGCCATTGGGTCATCTTCTCCTGTTCGGCAGGCTTGGGTTGTTTGCCGAGCTGCACGATGGCAAAGGTGAGTGTATCGGCCTGAAGGCTATCTATCTGCTGCTCGATGGCATGGGAGAGGGCAATGCTCTTCACCTCGGGGTAGAGTACCCGCAGCTCGGGAGCCAGGGTCACGCTCAAGGCATCGAAGCGGTGGTATTTCTCCAGGTCACTGGTCAGGGTAGCAATCTGCTGTTTTTGCTCCTGCAGGCGCTCCTCGCTCTTCTTGTAGAAGTCCTCCATCACCATGGCGCGTAGGCTGCTGATGTCCAAGGTTTCGTTGTTGGTACCCTGCATCACGGTGAGCTTCGTATCCTCCAGGTTGTATTCTTTCATCTTGGCACGGGCCAGGGTCAGTGATGCCTCGGGCACCTCCTGACCAATCAGTACGATGCGGATTTCGTTACAGTCAGCGTTGCAAAGTATCTTCTTATCGAGTATCTGGGTACCTTCAAACATCAGTTGCTCATTGACGAAGCGGTTGACTGCTCCATTGAACACCATATCACGGATGATGCCCACCGTGAGGTAGATGGCAGGACAGAGGGTGAGAATCACGATGAACACGATGTAGCGGCGTACCTTCAGTTCCCGGGCCTTATCGACAAAGGCCTTGCGCTGGAAGTGCATCACCCTAACGCCGGTAAAGGTGGCCAGGCTGATGAAGACGGAGTTGATGAAGTAGAGGTAGAAGGCACCGAAGAAATAGGCGGCATTGCCCGTGGCCAGCCCGTAGCCAGCTGTACAGAGGGGAGGCATCAAGGCCGTGGCAATGGCCACACCGGGAATCACGTTGCCCTTCTCCTTGGTGCTAAGCGCCACGACACCGGCCAGGCCGCCAAGCAGGGCGATGAATACGTCGTAAATGGTGGGCGAAGTGCGGGCCAGCAATTCCGACTGTCCCTCGGCTACAGGACTGATCAGGAAGAAGATAGTGGCTGTGGTGACGCTGAACAGGGTCGTGATGAGGTAGCTCTTGAGCGAGCGCTTCATCAGTTCAAAGTCGTTGAGTCCCACCGAGAGTCCCACACCCATGATAGGCCCCATGAGGGGCGAAATCAACATGGCTCCTATAATCACGGCAGTACTGTTGACGTTCAGTCCGAGTGAGGCCATGAAGATGGCCAGAATCAGAATCCAGAGGTTGGCTCCCTTGAACTCCACCCCCTTGCGGATGGAATCTACGGTAGCCAGTTCGTTGTCTTTATCCTTGCGCAGATCGAGGTAATCCCTCACAAACTTCTTGACGGAGAAGGGATTGCGCGGTGTAGGTTGTTGATTATCCATATTCTTATCTTTTGAATAGAAAACGTTCTTTATAAATCATCCATCCCAAGAAGAGGAGCAACAGCAGGGAGCGGAAGGCCAGCCGCAGCACCAAGTGTTCTATCTCCACCACGGCGGAGAGCACATAGAGTGCGGCAGCCAACAGCACGTAGCCGCCAATGGCCCGCAAATTATAGGGGATGGGGTATCTCTTTTGTCCAATGAAATAGGAGAGCAGCATGGCGGTGCCATAGCCGGCAAAGCCTGCCCAGGCACAACCTATGTAGCTGAAACGCGGGATAAGGAGCAGGTTGAGCAGTACCAGGACGCTGCAACCAGCCAGTGAGAACCAGGCTCCCCACTTGGTCTGGTCAGTCAGTTTGTACCAGAAGGAGAGGTTGAAGTAGATGCCCATGAAAATCTCTGCGGCCATTACAATAGGTACCACACGCAGTCCGGGCCAATAGTCGCGCCCGATGATGAACTTCAGGATGTCGATGTAGAAGAGGACAGCCAGGTAGGCCAGCAGGGTGAAAATGATGAAGAACTTCATGGCCTGGGCATACATCTGCAGATTGTCCTTGTCTCGACTCTTGCCAAAGACGAAAGGCTCGTAGGCAAAGCGGAAGGCCTGTGTCAGCATGGCCATGACCATGGCTATCTTGCTGGCAGCGCCATAGATGCCAAGCTCTACCGAGGCTTGTGTGGGGTCGGGATAGACAAAGGGGAAGATAATCTTGTCAGCCACCTGATTGAGGATGCCCGCTATGCCGAGCAGCAGCAATGGGAAGCTGTAGGCCAGCATCCTGCGCAGCAGGGCGCGGTCCATACCGTAGCGGCAGGGGCGTAACTCGGGCAGCAGACAGAGCATCACGACCGAGGTACATATCAAGTTGATAAGGAAGGCGCAGCCTACCTCCTTGCCCTCCATGCCCACGTAATATATCAGGTTGAGGCTGATGTTGAGCACGATGAAGAGTAGCTTCAAGGCGGCAAAGCGCAGGGGACGCTTCTGATAACGCAGGTAGGCAAAGGGAATACACTGGATGGCATCCATTGTCACTACAATCATCATCATCCCCACGTACCAGGGGTGTTCACCGTACTCCAGCCATCCGGCAATGGGCTGCAGAAAGAGCAGGCCCATCAGCAGGAAGGCGAGTGAGAAACTTCCCACGCCAAGCAAGGTGGTGGAATAGACCTTCCGCGGGTCTTCGCCCTCCTTGTTGGCAAAGCGGAAGAAGCCCGTCTCCATGCCGCAGGTGAGGATAACGAGTATCAGCGCTACCCAGGCATAGATGTTGGTCACTACGCCATAGCCTCCCGATTGTGCCGAGAGGGCCGTGGTATAAACCGGCACGAGCAGGTAGTTGAGGAACCTGCCCACGATGCTGCTCAATCCGTAGATTGCAGTCTCCTTTGCCAAACTTCTTAATCCAGCCATTTTTTAGTTACGAGTTACGAGCTACAAGCTACAAGTTACGAGCTACTAGATAATAGAATTTTTTCCATCGAAATCGACGGGGTGGCTCTCTTGACAGGCAGTGAGCTCCTTCTCGGTCATGCGCTGGTAGGTGGAGTAGCCATAGATGTAGCGCATCGTACCGCCTCCGGTGCTGCGCTGGCCAAGGTAAATCAGTACCCTCATCAGATCGCCCCGCAGATAGACTATCTGACGGAGGTCGAGCTGCTTGGATGAGTCGATGGACCAAAGGGTGTTATCCTCCTCTTCGTAGGCGTAACTGTAAGTCCTGTAGCCGCTGGCTGGAAAGGCATCGACAAAGAAGTAAGCCTTCAGCGAAGTGGCACTTTCGAAGTAGAAATCTGTAGGACTTGAGCCAATCATATCTTCGTAATACTCCTTGCCGGAGGGGTTGCCATTGGTGTCTATCTCGTAGGTGCTGAGGTGTTTCCATCCGCTTCCAACGACTTGCTGATTGAACTCTTTTTGGCTTAGCGGGGTGACGGAAGCCGCTGTGCAGTTGCCGTTCTTATCGAACAGAAATGAGGGGCCGTGGTCGTTGTCGCCACAGGCAGCCAGGCTCAGGAGAGTCAGCAGGAGAAGTGCATGCATTTTCAGTTTCATCATACTTTTAGTTTTTTAAGTTTATTGGTTTTGTGTCATTTTCTCACGCATAGCGGTTTGTTACATTCCGTTGAAAAGGTCCTTTTCACGGTAGATGCTGCGTCCCAGGTGCTTGTAGGCCAGTTCAGTCACTTCGCGTCCACGGGGGGTACGCTTCATGAATCCCTCCTTGATGAGGAAGGGCTCATAGACCTCCTCTATCGTGCCTGGGTCTTCACCCAGGGCGGTGGCGATGGTGCTGATGCCCACGGGACCTCCCTTAAACTTATCTATCAGCGTGAGCAGGATCTTGTTGTCAATCTGGTCCAGCCCATAGCGGTCAATGTTGAGGGCTTCGAGGGCAAAGCGGGCTATCGTGGTGTCGATTTTTCCGCTGCCCTTCACCTGGGCAAAGTCACGTACACGGCGCAGTAGCGCGTTGGCGATACGGGGCGTGCCTCGGCTCCGTCCGGCAATCTCCTTGGCTGCCTCGGCTGAACAAGGCACGTTCAGGATGGAGGCCGACCGACGTATAATCTCGGCCAACACCTGGGTATCGTAGTACTCCAGGTGGAGGTTGATGCCAAAGCGGGCTCGCAGGGGGGCGGTGAGTAAACCGCTGCGTGTGGTGGCTCCCACGAGCGTGAAGGGGTTGAGGTCAATCTGTATGCTCCGGGCCGATGGACCTTTATCAATCATAATATCTATGCGGTAGTCCTCCATAGCCGAGTAGAGATACTCTTCCACCACAGGGCTCAGGCGATGAATCTCGTCGATAAAAAGCACATCGTTGGGTTCGAGTGAAGTGAGGATACCGGCCAGGTCGCCCGGCTTGTCGAGTACGGGTCCGCTGGTAATCTTGAATCCCACGCCCAGTTCGTTGGCGATGATGTTCGATAGGGTGGTCTTACCCAGTCCGGGAGGTCCGTGGAGCAGCACATGGTCGAGTGCTTCTGCACGCAGACGAGCCGCCTTAACAAAGATGCGCAGGTTATCTACCACCTTGTCCTGGCCGTTGAAATCCTCGAAGGCCAAGGGGCGCAAGGCGTTCTCAAAGTCGCGTTCGCCCTTGGAAAGCTGCTGTTGATTGCGTATGTCAAAATCTTCCATATAATATATTATTAAGTTGGCAAGCCCCAAAAAGACCTAATCCCTAATCATTAATCTTTTATCCCTCATCACAGCATCTTCATCTGGTACCCCTCCTCCATAAAGAATTCGATGGCGCGGGGCAGGGCATACTGCAGGTTGCCGTTCTTCCACGACTTGATGGAGTCGTGGAAGGTGATGATGGAGCCGTTGCGGGTGTAGCGCAGTACGTTGGCCAGCACCTGCGGTCCGCGTAGCTTCTTGCTGTAGTCGCGCGTCACGAGGTCCCACATCACGATGCGGTAGCGTCGCTTCAGCGTGATGTACTGTGCCCAGCCCATGTGGCCGTGGGGTGGACGGAAGAGCAAGGGACGTAGCTGACTCTCGCTGCAGTTCAACCCGCGCATCTGGTCGCGCATCAGGTCGTAGGCCTTCTCCGTATTCTCCAGGTAGCTGTACGAGGTGAAATACTTGCGGCTGAAGCCCCGGATGTGGTTGAAGGTATGGTTACCGATGCGATGGCCCCGCTCTACCACCTCGCGGAACATATCGGGATGCTTGCAGATATTGTCCCCCACCATGAAGAAGGTGGCCTTCACACCGTAGCGGTCCAGCAGGTCGAGTACCCAAGGGGTCACCTCGGGAATGGGTCCATCATCGAACGTCAGATAGACCGCCTTCTCCTCGGGGTTGACTCGCCATAAGGCACCCGGATAGAGGCGACGAAGCCATTTTGAGGGTTGTTCTATCAGCATACTATTTTCTAAACTAAAAACTAAAAACTAAAAACTAAAAATTATAAGCTACGAACTACGAACTTTTGGTCCTTCATTCATTCACGTGCAACTATTCATCATGCTGCCCTGATTTACTTGTAGGGGCGGACCTATGTGTCCGCCCTGAACACCTCAACATTCCTCGTTCACCTCAGCCTGTCGATATAGAGGTCGTAGAGCTGGTTGAGTTTCTCTTCGTAGGTGGAGGTCAGCGAGGAGTTGTTCTCCTTCATCATCTTGACCTCTGCGTCGAGCACCGCCCAGTGGTATTCAAACTCGTGGGTGGAGATCAGGAAGCGGCTGTCGTCCAGGCTGATGTAGAAGTTCATGTACTCCAGTGCCTTGTCGGCCAATGTCTGCATGATGGCATCTCCCTGTTCCATGGCTCCCAGCTGGTAGTAGGCACGGGCCATCTGGGCTGCACCGTTCTGCCAGTCGTAGGGCACGTTGTAGGCGGGAATCATCTTTTCAGCATAGTCCAGTACCTGGCGTGCCTTCTCCTGCTGCCCCTCGGTCATGAGCTGTTGCACCAGCTGTGAGAAGATGCGGCGGTGGGTGTAGCACATGCGCATGGCGTTCTCGTCGATGTAGATGCCCGGCTTGTCGATGCCTCCGAAGCGGAACTTGTGCATCAGGTTGTCGTACATCTTCTCCGAATCCACCTTCATACCCGTCTTGCTCGTGTCGAACGGTGTGAAGCGGTAGGCCAGACCCTCCTGGATGAAGTGGTTCTGCATGCCCAGTTGCTCATCCGTGCCCACGCTGATAGCCATATAGATGGGGCGTTCCCAGTTGGCCTCGGCCAACATCTCCAGCATCATTAGGTCCTTCTTGTAGAGGGCGCGTTTCCCTTTGAGCGAGATGTGCATGTAGTCGGGTATCGAGTCTCCCGGGATGAGCATGCCGCTGCGGCGCACCGCCTCCTTATCAACCCGGAGCACGATGCTGTCCGTAGGAATCACCTTCAGTTCTTCATCCTTGGCGTTCCGCACCCAGTGCTTCAGGATGTTCTGCAGCTCGTAGGGATTCTCGCCGAACTCCCGTTTCACGTTGACCATCGCTTCCGGGTTGCCCTCCAGACTCTCCTTCTCGGCCTGGGCATAGAGTGCATCGATACTCTTCTTGTACTCCGGCTTCACGGGGATGTACTCGTTGGTACCCTCCACGTACTCCATGCGATCCCAGGTGATGGGGAGCGACGGGCTGTCGTAGGCCGGACGCTTCATCTGGTCGATGTACCAATCGGTCTGCAGGTAGGAGAGGTTGCACGTGCGCGTATCGGTACGGAAGCTTTCTGTCTCCTGGTTGTACCACAGAGGGAAGGTATCGTTGTCACCGTTGGTATAGATGATGGGGTTACCACTCTCCTGGAGTGACATCAGGTAGTTCTGCCCGAAGTCGCGGCAGAGGTATCGGTCGCTGCGGTCGTGGTCGTCCCACGTCTGCGAAGCCATCTGTATGGGTACCAACAGGCAGATCAGCACCAGGACTGAGGTCAAGGCCACACCCATAGCGCCCTTCTCCTCATCCCCTTTCTTCTGAAGCAGCCGTTTAACACCCTCTATCACACCGGCCACACCCATGCCTATCCAGATGGCAAAAGCATAGAACGAGCCCGCATAGGCATAATCGCGCTCACGCGGCTGACTCGGCGTCTGATTCAGGTAGAGCACGATGGCTATACCCGTCATGAAGAAGAGGAAGAAGACCACCCAGAATTGCTGCACCCCGATGGCATGTTCTACGAGGCGGCCCTGTGCATCGGTCATCGTGCGTGTGCGGTAGGCTTGCCAGAGCAGGCCGATGATGCCAAGCAGCAGGGGCAGGCAGTAGAAGACGTTGCGTCCCTTGTTTTCGCGCAGCTCCGTAGGCAGTTTGGTTTGGTCACCTACCAGCATACGGTCAATGAAGCCGATACCGGTAATCCAGTTGCCATGTTCTATCTCGCCGCTACCCTGGATATCGTTCTGACGACCCACGAAATTCCACATGAAGTAACGCCAGTACATCCAGTTGAGCTGATAGGAGAAGAAGAACTTGATATTCTCCCATTGGGTAGGTATGTTGACCATCACCATGTTGCCACATTGGTCGTAGGGCACGTCAGTACCCTTGATGTCCTGCCAAGCC
Source organism: Bacteroides sp. (assembly GCA_051878775.1). Classification (GTDB taxonomy): domain Bacteria; phylum Bacteroidota; class Bacteroidia; order Bacteroidales; family Bacteroidaceae; genus Bacteroides. The sequence goes on from JBJEKT010000188.1 coordinate 17,293, forward strand.
TGGTACTCGCGCACATGCAGTGAGCTGTACATACGGGGTAAGAGCATGTTCTGTGCATACTCATACTCCACGCGACCAGGTATTTCGATGTACGAATCCTTTTCATCGGGAGTGGCTTTCTCCTTACGGATAAATTTGGTACCATTGTATTTCACGCGGGGCACACAGTAGCCATTTTCCACGTCGAGCGCCACCTTCGAACTGAAGGCCGGACCGTAGAACAGCGGACGCGTACCATACTGCTCACGTCCCAGGTACTCACCTAAGGTGAAGATATCCTCCGGAGAGTTCTGGTCCATCGGCGTGTTGGCCGTGGAGCGGATGACGATTAAGGCATACGATGAGTAACCCACCACGATGAGCAGCGTGCAGAGCAGGGCGGTGTTCAGCGTACGGGCCGATACCCGCCAGCTCTCTTTCAGCTTCTTCTGCACTGAGGGAGAGAGGTAGAACCACAAGGCGGCAATCACTACGATACCTATTACCACCGAGGTAGCTCCGTGACCGTAGAAAGGAATACCCAGCAGGGCGATGGCCAGTACAAACGAAAGACTCATGCGCATCACACTCTTCTCGGTATAACTCTCATAGACTCCCCAAATCAAGGCAGCAGCCAAGAAGAGGATATAGACGATGACACCGGTATTGAAAGGCATTCCCCAGGAGTTGACGAAAAGCAGCTCAAACCAGCCACCTACCTTCACAATACCGGGCACGATGCCATAAAGCACAGCAGCCACCAATACGCCACTGCCCACCAAAGCCAACAGCGAACCCTTGGCTGTGGCCTGCGGTACTTTTCTATAGTAATAGACCAGCACGATAGCCGGCAAGCAGAGCAGGTTCAGCAGGTGAACTCCGATGCTCAGACCCGTAAGATAAGCTATCAGCACCAGCCAGCGGTCACTGTGCGGCTCGTCGGCCACATCTTCCCACTTCAGAATCAGCCAGAAGACCACCGCAGTGAAGAGCGATGAAAAGGCATACACCTCACCCTCCACGGCACTGAACCAGAAGGTATCGCTGAAGGTATAGGCCAGCGCACCTACCACACCACAACCCATCGTAGTAATCAGCTGGGCAGTCGTCATCCCCCAGCTGTTCCCCACCAAGAGTTTACGCACCAGGTGCGTTATGCTCCAGAAAAGGAACAAGATACAAGCGGCACTCATCAGCGCACTCATGTAGTTCACCATCTTGGCCACCGTGGTAGCATCAGAGGCAAACTGCGAGAAGAGATTGGCTACCAGCATGAAGAAGGGTGCGCCAGGGGGGTGACCCACTTCCAGCTTATAGCCGGTGGTGATAAACTCGGGACAATCCCAAAAGCTTGCAGTAGGCTCTATCGTCAAGCAATAGACCATGGCCGCAATCAAGAAGACTATCCAACCCGTCACGTTATTTACGGTGTTGTACTTTTTCATCGCTGTTACTTATCCTAAACGTTTTTAAACATTAAAATCGGTCACATTCAAGCGGCGAAGATAGCAATTTGTTGGCTAATTCCATGGAAATAGTGCTAAATATTTAGGATAGATTAGGAATGATGCTGAATTGTATCATGATTTGCATATTTATTATTAGTTTATTTCTTTCATTTCGCCTACTTTTGTGCATTCTTAAGCATGAAAACCATGACGAAACAACAATTTAAAACAATAGATAGAAATGAAAAAGAAGATTTGTATTCTACTTGCAGCACTTTGTTGGGGTGCTGTATCTTCCTTGAATGCCCAGTTTAGACTCTCCTCACTGGTGAGTGATGGCATGGTTCTGCAGCAGCAGACTGATGTACGGCTCTGGGGTTTGGCAGATGCTGGAAAAGAGATAAAGGCGGTGGCATCGTGGGATGCAGCGAAGAGCTATTCTGCCCGTGCTGACCGTGACGGTCGCTGGATGATCAAGTTGCCTACACCCGAAGCCTCGTTCACCTCGTGGGAAATCTCCTTCTTTGATGGCAAGAAGCCACTCTGCACCATCAAGGACATCCTGGTGGGTGAAGTGTGGTTAGCTGGTGGACAGAGCAACATGCAGATGCCGCTGAAGGGCTTCCCTGGATGCTGCGTAGAGAACGGCTTGGATGAGGCTATTGCGGCTCACACCATCGATGGGGTACGCATGTTCAACGTGCCGATGAAGCAGGAGATGGAACCGCAGGAGTGGTGTGGAGGCCGCTGGATGAACACCTCCAATTTCACAGACATGATGGAGTTCAGCGCCACGGCCTGGTTCTTTGCCTCACAGCTGCGTAATGCACTCCATGTGCCTGTGGGCATCGTCAACATGGCCTATGGAGGTACGCGTGTGGAGGGGTGGCTGCCCCGTGAGATTCTCGAGACCTATCCCGATATCAGCCTTGACCCCAAGGAGATGGAGAAGTTGACTGACTACCATCGTCCCATGCTGACCTACAATGCCATGTTTGTGCCTGCTCATCACTACACGGTGAAGGGTATCATCTGGTATCAAGGGTGTAGCAACGTAGGTGCTCACACCCAGTATGCCGACCGCCTCAGCACCATGGTGAACCATTGGCGCAAGGAGCTGGATCTCGGTGAGATACCTTTCTATATGGTGGAGATAGCTCCCTATCGTTACAACGACCAAACGAATGCCGCTTCTGGAGCCTTGCTCCGCGAGGCCCAGCAAGAGGCTGCCAGCATCATACCCAACAGTGGCTTGGTGAGCACCAACGACCTGGTGGACGACTTTGAGCAGTTCAATATCCATCCCCGTAAGAAGAGCTATGTAGGTCACCGTCTCTGCTATATGGCTCTCAACAAGACCTACGGTTACCGTCACGTTTGCTGCGAAGGACCTCACTACACCAAGTGGCAGGCCAAGGGTAACGAGGCTTGGGTCAGCTTCGACCGACTGGATATGGGCATTTGCCGCAACTACGATATCCGTGGATTTGAGGTGGCTGGTGAAGATAAGGTATTTTATCCAGCTGATAAGGTATGGCTCCATTGGCAAACCAACGAGGTAGTGGTATCGTCTGACAAGGTGACTGCACCTGTAGCTGTGCGTTACGGCTTCCGTGACTTCCTCCCTGGCACTTTGATAGGAGGCAACCAACTGCCCGCCTTCCCCTTCCGTACCGACCGGTGGGAGGAGTAATCAGATGAATGGGGTAACTCCCTCTGTGGTAGGATAGTAGGTTAACTCTCTATCCACCACAGCCAATGAGCGGGCATGACTAAGTAGGGAGTCTGTGTCGTGGCTTACCATGACGATAGCGCATCGTTTGTTCAACTCGTCGAGTAGTTCGTAGAGTCGGGCTTCGGTGCGCTTATCGATGTAGGTACCTGGTTCGTCCAGTACGAGCAGCTCAGGATTGGACACTACGGCGCGTCCTAGCAATACCCGCTGCAATTCTCCTCCGCTCAATGCTCCGATAGGCCGTTGTTCCAGTCCCTCCAACCCCATACGGGTAATCACCTCATGAGCTCTCTCCTGCTCCTCGTGGTTCCATCTACCGAGGAGAGATGTCTCAGCCATGAGACCCGAGAGAATAGTGTCCCAAACCGTAATGGGAAACTTCTTGTCAATGTGGCTATATTGCGGCAGGTAGCCCAGTCGCAGGACATCTTTTCCCTCTGCTCCCTTTCGGTGCGAACGGAAGAGGATTTCGCCTTCTTGAGGTTTCAGCAGGCCGAGTATGCACTTCAGCAACGTGGTCTTCCCACCTCCATTGGGTCCCACAATACCGAGAAAGTCGTTTGGAAAGATGGAGAGGCTGACGTGATGCAGCACCTGTTGCTGGCCATAGCCGGCGGTGAGATTCTTGATGGCTATCAGTGGGGTCATTGCGCAGTAGGGGTTAGGATAAGTGCTCTGGCTGTGGCAATCAACTCCTCCTCCCATTGGTAAGCGAGTGGGTTGATGCTGATGATGCGTGTCCCTGTCTGTTTGGCAATGGCTTCTGCATTTCGGCGGTCAAATTCCGGTTGGATGAAGATGACCTTGACATGGTTCGTCTTGCAGAGTTCGTTCAGTTCCTTCATGCGGGCAGCTGAAGGCTCCTTGCCGTCAGTCTCTATGGCAATCTGCGTCAGGCCATAGTCGCGGGCAAAATAGGATAGGGCAGGATGATAGATCATGAATGCTTCTGATGCTTCAGGTTGTGAAAGGAGCTCTCTTATCAGGCTGTCGCATCGGTCAATACACTGGCAAAGCGAGTCGTGGCGCAGACGGTAACTCTCTGCATGATCCTTATCGAGTGTAATCATAGCCTTCAGTACATTGCCGGCAATGATACGTGCGTTGGCAGGTGAGTTCCACACGTGGGGCTCTACGCCTCCCTCAGCTTCAGGGGCCTCATGATGATGCTCCTCTTCCTCCTGTTCCTCGTAGTTTCCGGGATGACCTTCATGATGGTGGTGATGTGCATGATGGCTGTCATATATCAAGTCTATACCTTCTGACATGTTCATGAAGGGTACATGAGGGGCATTCTCAGCCAGTCGGGTGCTCCACACCAGCTCATAGCCCACATAGCCGATACGCAGGCAAGCCTTACTCTGAGCCAACTGAGCCAGTTGACGAGGAGTAGGGTCGTATGTCTCCGGGCTTGCTCCATTAGGGACAAGCGTTTCTATCTTCCAGTCAGGTCCGGCAATTGCTTCAGCAAAGTAGCGTAACGGTTCGATGCTGACGGTTATCACCTGCTTATCAACCTCTTTACCTGCTTCCTTTCGGCCAGTGCAACTGCTCCAGGTCAGCCCCAACATCAAGGCTCCAAGCAGCATGAAAGCTGCATTCATAATCTTCGTTTTCATTCTCATTCTATTATCATCTTTTATGAGGTTACATAATAATCACTAAACGCTAATCACTGAATAAAGGTTTACATCACCAGCTGGAGGGTCTCCTGCATGGCCCAAAGCAATACAATATACCGCAGCAGTTTACCCATCATCATGGAGATTGTGGTCAGCGTGATATTGCTTCGCATGAAGCCTAACGCAACGGCTAGTACACCTCCCACGAAAGGCAGGAAGGCAAAAAAGGCCATCATGGCCCCTTTCCCTTGTAAGAACAGTTGCATTCTGTCGACCTTATCCTGCTTGACGTGCAGGTAGCGCTCAATCCAATCTGTTCTTCCTGCCCATCCCATGCCGTAGCAGGTCATGCCACCCAAGGTGTTGCCCAACGTGGCCAGTACGAGGCACACCATCGGGTTCAGTCCCAACTTGACCAGCGTAAGGAGGACAATCTCCGAGCTGAAGGGAATCAAGCTTCCGGCCAGAAAAGCAGAGAGAAACAGCCCTGGGTAGCCCCAGTCAATCAGCCATTGTACCAATGTATCTATCATTGTTGCCAGATATTATAAACAAACAATAGCGCCAGCCCTATCAAGGCGCAGAGGAAAAAGAGATTGCTGATTTTACTGTGGGTCAGCACAAACAGGTGACCAGCCAAGATACTTACGCCTATCAGCAGCAACGCAATCCAGCAGGTACAATAGGCAGGGAAGAAGCATACTCCCACAAAGAGCACCAGATTGAGCAGGATGAGGAACTGCAGATAGGCTCGTGCACGGAGCTTGTCATCCAGGCTGGCCAGCAGGCAATGGGCAGCGCTCACCACGAAGAGCAGAGCCAGATAGCTCAGTGTACCTCTCTCCCAAGGCTGTAACACCTGGAGCGTGTCACCAAAAGGTAAGCACTTTGTAGCCAATGCTGAAAAGAGTGACCATTGCTGCTGCCATGCCACATAGCTCAAGAGGAACCAATAGGGGAGCAGCAAACCCACGATGGAAGCAAAGAAACTCCGAGGGGTCAGCGACTGAAACATGTAGCTTCCTATCCAATAGAGAGGTACTAAATAGAGTAGTGGTGGAAACAACAGACTTCCCACTCCCAAGCAGACAAAGGTATGAAACAGCATCCCCGAGGGCTGCATCTGCTGGTAACTCCTAAAGAGGAAGAAAAACGAAGCCAGAAGGGCTGCAGCAGCTACATTTCCGGCATGAAGCTGGTGCAGGGTGGGGCAGACGGTCACCAGAAGGAAATAGATGGCAGTTTGCACCGAAGCCCTCATGCGGATCAGGGCAAACGTATTGTTGAGTACAATCAGAAAGTAGCCGGTAGCACCACACAGCAGGAGGCTGAGGATACGGGTCATCCACGAAGAGAGCTCTTTCGATTCCGGTAAAAGGAAATCAGTAGCCACCTGGCAAATGGCCGATATCAAGATGGCAACGGGCAGGGTCCACCTGCCCGCTGTAATCATGTTTTGTAGTCTCCGGCTACGGTTCATCATAAGTCGAATCCGATGTCGCGACGGAAGTATTTCTTTTCGAAATCAATCAGTTGCGCAGCCTTGAAGCAATGGCTCAGGGCATCGGCCTTGTCATTGCCATAGGAGCAGACGGCAATCACACGTCCGCCGTTAGTCACCACCCCTTCGGCGGTTCGGGCTGTGCCGGCATGGAAGAGGATACTGCCTGTGGCGGCAGCCTCATCGAGTCCCGTCATCAGCTTACCCTTCTCGTAGGCTTCAGGGTAGCCACCGCTCACCAGCATGACGCAGGTGGCCGCACGCTCGTCAATCTCCAGTATGCGTTGATCCAGGTCGCCGGCATCCACGCCTTCCATCAAATCGACCAGGTCGCTCTTGATGCGCAGCATGACGCTCTCCGTCTCGGGGTCACCCATACGTACATTATATTCTATCACCATCGGGTGACCCTCTACGTTAATCAAACCGAGGAAGATAAAGCCCTTGTAGAGGATACCTTCCTCCTTCAGCCCGTTGACGGTAGGTTCGATGATGCGGGTACGCACCTCCTCCATGAAGCGGTCGTCGGCAAACGGCACAGGGCTTACGCTGCCCATACCACCAGTATTCAATCCCTTATCGCCCTCGCCGATACGCTTGTAGTCCTTGGCCACGGGCAATACTTTGTAGTGCGTACCATCGGTCATCACGAAGACCGAGCACTCAATGCCGCTCAGGAACTCCTCAATCACCACCGTGGCACTGGCACTGCCGAACATGCCACCCAGCATCTCCTTCAGTTCCTTCTGTGCCTCCTCCAGGGTAGGCAGAATCAGTACACCCTTACCGGCACAGAGACCATCGGCCTTCAGTACGTAGGGCGCTTTGAGCGAGGCCAGGAAATCGAGCCCCTCTTGCAGATTCTCTGCCGTGATACTCTTGTAACGGGCCGTAGGAATACCGTGACGCATCATGAATCCCTTGGCAAACTCCTTGCTACCCTCCATCTGAGCACCTTGGGCCGTGGGACCGATGATGGCAATGTGACGGGTGGCCTCGTCAGCCTTGAAGGTGTCATAGATACCTTTTACCAGCGGGTCTTCGGGGCCTACCACAATCATGTCGATGCCCTTCTCCAAGGCAAACGCCTTCAAGGCAGGGAAGTCTGTAGCCTTGATAGGCACATTCTCACCCTCAGCCTCCGTTCCGGCATTACCCGGAGCGATATAGAGTTTTTCTACTCGTTTACTTTGGGCAATTTTCCATGCCAAAGCATGTTCGCGGCCGCCCGAGCCTAACAGTAATATCTTCATTTATTTAGTGTTTAGTGATTAGAGATAATCCTGGAAGTAACGCGTAATCTTCTCGTGCAGATGCACGCGGTCACGACCCATCACGTTGTGCTTATGGCCCGGGTAGATGAAGAGGTCGGGATAGGTGCGTGCATCGATGCAAGCCTTCATGAACGAAAGGGTGTGCTGCGGCACGCAGGTGTCGTCGTGGTCGTCGTGGATGATGAGCAGATGACCCTTCAACTGTCCGGCCAGGTTCTTCAGGTTGGTCTGTTTGTAGCCTTCGGGGTTGGCCTGGGGCGTATCCATGTAGCGCTCACCGTACATTACCTCGTAGTAGCTCCAGTCGATGACGGGACCGCCAGCTACACCCACCTTGAAAATTTCGGGGTAACGCAGCACGAGACCCGTGGTCATGTGTCCGCCAAAGCTCCAGCCATGTACGCCGATGCGGTTGCCATCCACGTAGGGCAGGCTCTGCAGGAACTCTGCACCCTTCACCTGGTCCTTACCCTCCTCGATGCCGAGGTGGCGGAAGGTGGCATTCTCAAACTCGAGGCCACGGTTCTCACTGCCTCGGTTGTCCAGGCTGAAGACGATATAACCCAGGTTGGCCATATAGAGGTTCCAGCCCCGTGCGCCATGCATCCAGCCATTGTTGACCAGCTGTGCGTGGGGACCACCATAGACATAAACAATGGCGGGATACTTTTTGTTCGGGTCGAAGTCAGCCGGCTTAATCAGGTGATAGTAGAGGTCGGTGGTGCCATCAGCAGCTTTGATGGTACCCGTTTCTACCGTCGGCATAGCAAAGTTGGCGTACGGGTCAGCAGCTTTGAGTAGCTGTTGCTTCTTGTTGCCTGTAGTGGCCAGCAGCTCGATGTTGCGGGGCTGGTCGGGGGTGCTGTAGCTGTCGATGATGTAGGTGCCCGAGGTAGAGAGTTGGGCACGGTGTACGCCTTCGGCCTGGTCAATGCGGGTCACCTTGCCGTTGGCTACGCTTACCTTATATATATTACTCTGCAGCGGACTCTCTTTCGTTGCCGTAAAGATAATCTCCTTCTTCTTGGCGTTGAAGCCCAGTACCTCTTGCACAAGCCAGTTGCCCGACGTGAGTTGCTTTCCAGCCACCTCGGTGGTGTTGGCTTGAAGCTTCTTGAGGTCCATCAGCCAGAGGTGGTTGAAGCCATCGCGCTGGCTCTGGTAGATAAAGAGGTTGCTGTCCCAGGGTAGGAAGCGGATGGGGTTAGAAGGCTCCACATACTTGGGGTGTATCTCATGGTGGAGTACATGCAGCAGTTTGCCTGTAGCAGCATCATATTGGCAGAGCTTGGCATGGTTCTGGTCGCGGTTCAGCTCGATGAGGAAGAGGCTCTGCTCATCGGGACTCC
>JBJEKT010000189.1:0-26172 GCA_051878775.1 Bacteroides sp.
GTAGTAGTTGTTGCAGCTTTCGCGGTGCGTGAAGAAGGTATCGGGGTTTTCGGCCATACCGCGGGCAACGGGGTGCTCGGGGCTGAGGGCACGGCTGCGGAACTCAGCCAGGGCCTTCTGGTCGATAAGCGGAGCCAGGTCGTCGTTCTCCAGCATCTCGATCTTCTGAATCTCGTGAGAGGTACGGAAGCCGTCGAAGAAGTTGACGAAGGGCACACGGCTCTTGATGGTTGACAGGTGAGCTACACCAGCCAGGTCCATAACCTCCTGTACAGAGCCTTCAGCCAGCATGGCGAAGCCCGTCTGACGGGTTGACATCACGTCCTGATGGTCGCCGAAGATACAGAGTGAGTGCGAAGCGAGTGTACGGGCCGATACGTGGAATACGCAGGGCAGGAACTCACCGGCAATCTTGTACATGTTGGGGATCATCAGCAGCAGACCCTGCGATGCGGTGTACGTGGTGGTCAGGGCACCAGCCTGCAGCGAACCGTGTACGGCACCAGCGGCACCGCCTTCTGACTGCATTTCCTGTACCAGGACTGTCTCGCCGAAGATGTTCTTGCGGCCTTGGGCAGCCCATTCATCTACGTATTCTGCCATCGTAGATGAGGGAGTGATGGGGTAGATAGCGGCCACTTCAGAGAACATATACGAGATATGCGCTGCGGCCTGGTTACCATCACAGGTGATGAATTTTTTTTCTTTAGCCATAAATTAACAATTTAATTGTTGGGTTCTACTTATTTTGTTTTAATCTCTGTTTTCTGATTACTCTCACAATAACATGTACCTTATTTATATTATATAGATTGTGTACGCCCACGGTGTGTGGGCGTCAGTAGAGGAATCCGAGCAGCCACAGGGGGATGAGGTTGCCTCGGCCCAGCTCCATCTTGTGGATGATGTAGGTCACGCCAGGATTGTTCTTTATCTTCGTGCCCTCGGGGCAAATCTTGAAGGGCATCACGTCATCCACGATGAAGGTGCAGTTCTTGTCGCCTCGGTTCACCTTGTGGTCTTTCCAGAGGGTGTTGGCAAAGAAGGTGTCGAGTACGTCCTGATCCTCCACCTTCACGGGATAGATGGAGTACATCAGGTTACTGTTGTGGAGCATGATTTTGGAGGGTTTCTTGGGGAACTCCTCACCGGCAGGGAAGATCATGTTGATGAGGCGTGCATCGGCCAGGTACTTGATGTAGTTCATCACCGTGGCACGCGAGGTCTCGATGTCGGCGGCCAGCTGGCTCACGTTGGGGGCCTGCGGACCATCCACGGCCAGCTTGTAGAGCAGCTTCTTGATTTTGTGGAGGTATTTCAGCTCAATCTGCTTGATGAGCAGGATATCCACCTCTATCATCATGTTCATCGTCTTGAGCAGGTTTTCCGAGAAGTTACGCTTCTCCAGGAAGAAGGGGTAGAAGCCGTGATGCAGGTAGTCCTGCATGTAGCTCGTGGGGTGCGTCTTGGAGAGGATGGTCTTGGCGATGCGCTCGTGGTCAGAGAGGATTTCTTCAAGCGTATAGGAGGGGAAGTTATTGCCCGTCATCAGGTTGAGGTACTCACGGAAGGAGAATCCGCGCAGGTTGTAGCTCTTCACGATGTCGCGTAGCTCGGCGTTCTCCTCTTTGAGTCGCATCACCGACGAGCCGGTGAAGACAATCTTCAGCTTCGGGAAGCGGTCGTAGCAGGTGCGCAGCTCCTGGCTCCATCCCGGGTGCTTGAATACCTGGTCGATAAGCAGCACCTTGCCGCCACGGCGGTGGAACTCATAGGCGAAGTCCACGATGCTGTGGTCGGAGAAGTAGAAGTTGTTCATGTTGATGAAGAGGCAGGAACGGTCGGTTCCATACTTCTCTTTGGCGTATTGCAGCAGGAAGGTGGTCTTGCCCACACCGCGTGTACCTTTGATACCAATAAGACGGTCACTCCAGTCGATTTCGTCCATAAGGGCACGGCGCACAGGGGCATTTGTGTGCTCTACGAGGTATGCGTGTGTACGATAGAATGCTTCCATTTTGTTACTTATCAGCTTACAAGGGCACAAAGGTAGTGCATTTTTTTAGAAATGCAAAGTAGAGTTAGCAAAAAACTATTTTCTCTGTGAAATAATTCTAAACGGCGAGAGGTCTATCTGATTATGTACGCGCGGAAGCGGGTTTGGGAACCGATGGGAGTGAGGGGCAGGTAGCCGCTCACGGGGTGACCCAGGGCATCGCAGTGCAGGGGATGCTGCTGCAGGTTGGCTGTATGGCGTTGCTGCAGCTGGGCTGATGAGGCAGAGCCTTCCACCACGAAGCGCCACGATGCAGCGGGAGATGGCTGTTCCTCCGTGGCTTGGGTAGCGAATTGTTGCTCCTCTGCTGTCGAACGGTTGGGTGAAGCAAGCAGCCGGTTGTAGAGGCAGTGTGCCACGAGGCCCATGGTGGGACGGGGATTGACCTCCACATCGGGATGGAGGGTGAGGGCAGTGCAGCCTGTTTCGCGGTAGATCATCATGTCAATGCCTATCGGACCGCTCAGGGTGGGGTAGCGCTCTTCCAGCAGGTGGAGGAAGGCCTGCTTAGCCTCTTCGATGAGCGTTGGGTCAATCAGTTGGGTGAGGCGATGGAGGATGGCTTCGTCTGGGGCGAGGAGGTTGCTGCGGTAGGCCCCTTCGGCAGTGGTTTCAAAGAGGGAGTAGCCGATGAAGCTGGCTTTACAGCTGGGGGAGTTGGCCTTGTGGTTGGGGGAGAGGTGAAAGAGCAGGGCCAGGTCGGCCACTTTGTCGTAGAGCGGCTCCATGTCGATGGCTTCGCCCCGCTCCGTGCGGCGCATGATCCATTGGCGTAGCTCGGGGGTGAGGTGCGGCGAGACAGGCCGGCACCAGCGGTGGCCTCGTCCGCTTGACGAGTACCCCTCCTTGAGCAGAAAGCCTTGGCTGAAGAGCCGTGCCTCGCGGGTCAGCAGCTCCTCTGCTTCGCTCACGCTGTGAATGGTGAAGTGGCGTTGACGGGCAGTGCTTAGTCCCTGTGCCATCAGTTGGCGGTCCAGCTGCTGGAGATTGGTTTTGTTGCCCAGGGCGTAGCGCAGGGGAGCAGCCTCCTCCTCCTCGGGGCAGCTCACGCCCCAGTGGCGCAACTTGGCAAAGAGCGTAGGGTTCCATCCCCAGGGGGTGAAGGGCAGTGCGCTGTAGCCCTGAGGGGTGCATGATATCTCCTTGTCGGGGCAATGCAGTGAGCGCAGTTGTTGCGGTATCAGCACTGTAGGGAGCTTCAGCCAGGGGAATAGGGTGCGCAGTTGCTCCACGAAGCCAGTGGGAGGCCACTCCTCCACCAGCACGCCGTCCCCTTCACCGCCCAGCCAGAGCGGCAGCAGCGCCAGGTCGTGCGCCATCTGCCGCACCGCTGCCGGTGCGATGTAGAAGGAGGATTCTCCCTCCCTCAAAGCCATCTCCGTATCGGGATTGAAATAGTAAATCATGCCACTTAGGGCAAGGGATTAGAAGTTGTACTTCACGGCCAGGGTGGGGTTGATGTAGAAGCTCTTGTCGCTTGCGCACTCGGGGAAGATGAAGTGGTTGCTCACCTCCATCTCGGTGCCGATGGAGAAGTGCTTCGTGGCGTTGTACCACAGTTGGGGCTCGGCAAGCAGCACCAGCTGGCCGTGGCCGTTGCCCTGCTCGCCGCGCCACAGGTCGATGAATCCCGAGCAGCTCCCCTTGCCACCGGCAAACGTCACGCCCCATACGCCTGTCAGCTGAAACGAGGCATAGCCCTTGCTCTCCTTGTACTTCATGTAGTGCTTGTACATGGCCTGGATAGACCAGGTGGCTGAGAAGTCGCTGTTGTGGCCGTTCCATGCCGGACCCACGAGCACGGCGTTCTGGAAGCGTGTGCCTCCGCCGTCCTTGAAGGTGGTCATGCCGCCGTCATACTCCACATGGGCAGCCAGCGATGAACTTTGCGAAGTAGAGGTCAGCGTAAACTCGCGTGAAATCTCCGTATAGGCTCCCTTCATGCCGTCGTGGTACATGTCCAGGTCGATAAACCAGAACCAGGAGCCCAGCTTATCGGCTTTGAATTGCTCGAAAGTCAGTGTCACCATCTGTCGCGTTTTCTCTTCATCGGAATAGATTTTCCGTCCAAAGTCGTAGTGTACTTGCAGGTTTTGCGCCTGGGCCAGAGCCGCCACGGCGCACAGTAGCATGGTCAGAATTTGCTTTTTCATTTACTCTCTATTATTTATTGATTATTAATCTGGATGAATGGTTTTATTCCATCTTCTTGGGCAGGGTGAGCTCCAGCAGCAGGGCCAGCAGGAAGACCACGGCTACGCAGTTGTCGGCAAAGATGGTCTTCACCATATCGGGGAAGATGCTGAAGAGCGATGAGGCCTGTGTGAAGCCCAGGCCCACACTGAGTGAGATGCTCACGATGATCATGTTGCGCTGTGTGAAGCCGCACTTGGCCAACATGCCGAAACCGGCAAAGAGGATGCTGCCAAACATCATCAGCGTGCAGCCACCCAGCACAGCCTGTGGTATCGTGGTGAGCAGGATGCCCACGGCAGGAAAGAGGCCTCCCAGAATCATCAGCACGGCTCCCGTGGCGATGGCGAAGCGGTTGATGACCTTCGAGATGGCGGCCAGCCCCACATTTTGCGAGAAGCTGGTGATGGGCGTGCAGCCAAAGAGGCCCGCTACGGAACTGACAAATCCGTCGCACGACACCGAGGCACCCAGTTCGCGCTCCTTCACCTCACGGCCCAGGGCGCTGGAGCAGAGGGCGGAGGTGTCGCCGATGGTCTCCGTGGCGGATACCAGATAGACGCAGAAGATGGCCAGGATAGAGCCGATGTGGAACTCAGGTGTGAAGGGGAGCAGCTTGGGCAGGGCCACGATGCTGCTGTCCTGCAGGGCTGAATAGTCTATCAGCCCCATGCAGAGGGCCACCACATAGCCCACGATCAGCCCCACCAGGATGGAGAGCGAGCGCAGGAAGCCACGAGCATAGACCTGTGTCAGCAGGCAGGTGAACAGTGTCACTGTCCCCACAATCCAGTGGTGAGCCTGTCCGAAGTCGGCTGCCCCTTGACCACCGCCGAAGCTGTTGGCTCCGATGGGGAGTAGCGAGAAGCCGATGGCGGTCACCACCGTGGCAGCCACCACAGGCGTGATGAAGCGGGTCCACACCTTGGAGCAGAGGCCCAGGCAACCCTCCAGGACACCGCCCACGATGACCGCTCCCATCAGCGTACCCATCCCTTGCGTGGAGGCGATGGCGATGGCCAGCGAGAGGAAAGTGAAGCTGATGCCCATCACGATGGGCAGGCGCGAACCGATGCGCCATACAGGGTAGAGCTGTATCAGTGTGCCGATGCCCGCTATCACCATGCAGTTTTGTACCAGGCTGGCACTCAGTGCAGGGTCGATGCCTACCACATTGGCCAAGATAATGATGGGGGTGATGTTGGCCACAAACATGGCCAGCACGTGCTGCAGTCCGAAGGGGATGGCTTGCTGTAGCGGCACGCGGCCATCCAGCTTGTAGATGTTTTGAGCTTTCATGGGGTTATTTTGTTGCATATTCTATTGTTAGGTATTCCCATTTCGCTCAGGCCATCAGTAGTGTGGTGTTGACCAGGGGCTGTTGGGGTTGTTCACGGAAGCGGATGGTCTGCGTCTGCCAATCCATCGACTCAATGATGGCGATAGACTCCAACCGGTAGCCCTCGGCACGCAGCTCGCGTCCGCCCTTCTGCTGTCCCTTCTCGATGGCGATACCGATACCTACCACTTCACCTCCGGCCTGGTGTACCAGGTCAATCAGTGCGTGGGCTGCTTCGCCGTCGGCCAGGAAGTCATCGATAACCAGTACCTTGTCAGTGGCTGAGAGGTAAGGCCGTGACACAAAGACGTTGTTGTGTTTCTTGTGGGTGAAGGAGAAGGCTTGTGCCACGTACTTGTCATCGGTACTGTTGGCCGTCTCGCTCTTCTTGGCAAACACCACGGGCACATCATAGAGGTGGCCCATCAGGGTGGCGATGGCAATCCCGCTGGCTTCGATAGTGAGCACCTTATTCACCTCCACACCGCGGAACCGCCGTTTGAACTCGTAGGCCATCTGACGGATGGTATCTACGTCGATTTGATGGTTGAGGAAACTATCCACTTTCAGGATGTTACCTTCTTTGATGACTCCATCACGCAGAATTTTTTCTTCAAGGAAATTCATAAATCTTTCAGTTTGGTCTTCTTGGTTTTATTAAATATTGTGCAAAAGTACGATTAATTTTGAAACCATCAAGTATTCTTTTGCTTTTTCTATCGGGTTACACTATCTTTACCGCCCATTACAAAGATATAGGTATAGCTCGTAATTCGTAACTGAAAAAAAGATGAAAGCAAAATTTATCCTTTATATGCTGACGGCCCTGCTGGGGCTGAACTTGTCCATGAGTGGCTGCGGTGAAGACCGTTGGGCGGCCTATGCCACACAGACCGCCACCGATCGCTGGATAGACGACACCATGCGCGTGTGGTACTACTGGGCAGAGGAGATGCCTGAATCGAAGAACCTCAACTACTTCCAGGCACCGGCCACCTTCTTCAAGAGCCTGCTCAACAGCAGCGATAAGTTCTCCTCCATCGACAGCCTCTTCACCTCTGCTGCCTCACGGAGCATCGGCTCCACGAGTTACAGCTACGGCATGGAGTATAGCGTGAGGGAGGTCAATGATACGGCTTACTATGCCCACGTGCTCTACACCGTTGACGATAGTCCGGCCAGTGAAGCCGGCCTGCAGCGTGGTGACTGGGTGATGAGCCTGGGCGGTGCCCCGCTTACCAAGAAGAACTACACTGCCTTGCTCGGAGGAGCAGCCACTGAGATTACGGTAGGACGCTACGATGCCGAACAGCAACAGGTGGTGGCCGTGGATGAGAATCCCCGTACACTCCCTGCCGCACGTGCCATCGATGATAACCCCGTCTATTGCGTCAAGGCCTTCGATGTAGAAGGCATCCGTGTGGGTTATCTGGCCTACAATCACTTCACCCCAGGTACAGCCTATAGCGCCACGGCCACTGGCAGTGCCACCAACTACGATGATGATCTGCGTCTGGCCACCACGCAGCTGGCTGCCTCTGGCATCAGCGAACTGGTGCTCGACCTGCGCTACAACAACGGCGGCTACATCAGCTGCGCCCAGCTCCTGGCCACCCTGTTGGCCCCTGCCTCCGCACTAGGTCAGCCTATGGCCACCCTGGAGTACAATCCGAAGATTCAGCCCGTGCAGCTGGCGTTCGATGCCTCTCTCATCGGTCAGGGCACCAACCTTAACTTGAAGCGCCTCTTCGTGCTCACCACGGGTGAGACAGCCTCAGCCTCTGAGATGGTGATGAACTGCCTCAAGCCCTACATGGAGGTCGTTCAGATAGGCACCACCACGGTGGGTAAGAACATGGGAGCCCGTAGCTTCGACAACGCCGAGCAGATGGTGACCATGACTCCCATGATTTGCAAGATTTACAACGCCTTGGGCGAGAGTGACTATGCCAAAGGTTTCTCCCCCTCCACATCCACCCTTCGTCTGGACGAGAACAACTACCTGGCCAACTTCTTCCCCCTCGGCAATCCTGAAGAGGCTCTGCTCTACACCGCCTTATCCTACATTGCCGGTGAGTCAGCCAGCGAGGGCGAAGCAGCATCCAGCACCCGCAGCCATTCGTTCACCTTCAGCGCCAAGCAGCCCATCAAGCTGGAGCCCATAGCCACCAGCCTCACCCGCCGCGCCACCAAGGGGGTGATGCTGCCGTAATAGTTCTCTATAGATTAAAAGCATACGGTAGCTCTAATCTAACTCTAATGTAGGTCTAAAGTAACTCAATAGTAAGTCTAAAGTAACACTAATCCAGGTCTAATCTCAGATTAGAGATTGATTAGACCTGGATTAGACTTGGATTAGAGTTTGATTAGAGCTGCAGCTGGGCAGCAGCTTTGTTGCGGCTACCAAACTGCTGTTTTTTTTCTGCGTTAGGCCCTTTTTACTTCGTATAAGCCTGTTCGTGTACACCGGCTACGGCACGGCCGCTGGGGTCGTTCTTGCCCTGGAAGGAGGCATCCCAGGCCAGGGCTTCGGCGGTGGAGCAGGCTACGCTCGGTACACTCGGCACGCTGCGGGCGGCACTCTCGCTGGGGAAGTGCTCCTCGAAGATGCTGCGGTAGTAGTACTCCTCCTTGTTCATTGGCGGGTTGATGGGGAAGCGCTCGGCCGCATGGGCCATCTGCTCGTCGGTGACGGCGGCGGCAGTCATCGCCTTCAGCGTGTCAATCCACGAGTAGCCTACACCGTCGCTGAACTGCTCCTTCTGGCGCCAGGCCACGCTGGCAGGCAGCATGTCGCTGAAGGCCTCACGCACCACCTTCTTCTCAATCTCCCGTCCCGGACACATCTTCGTGGCAGGGTTGATGCGCATGGCCACGTCGAGAAACTCCTTGTCAAGGAAGGGCACACGTCCCTCCACGCCCCAGGCCGAGAGGCTCTTGTTGGCTCGCAGGCAGTCGTAGAGGTGCAGCTTGCTGAGCTTGCGCACCGTCTCTTCGTGGAAGGCCTGCGGGGTAGGCGCTTTGTGGAAGTAGAGGTAGCCACCAAACACCTCGTCGGCACCCTCGCCGCTCAGCACCATCTTGATGCCCATCGACTTGATGACGCGGGCCAGCAGGTACATCGGCGTAGAGGCACGTACGGTGGTCACGTCGTAGGTCTCGATGAAGTAGATGACGTCGCGGATGGCGTCAAGGCCCTCCTGGATGGTGTAGTTGATTTCGTGGTGTACAGTGCCGATGTGGTCAGCCACCTCGCGGGCTTTAATCAAGTCGGGGGCACCCTTCAGTCCCACGGCAAAAGAGTGGAGCTGCGGCCACCAGGCATCGCTCTTGCCACCCGTCTCGATGCGCTTGGCGGCATACTTCTTGGCAATGGCCGAGATAACCGACGAGTCGAGGCCGCCGCTGAGCAGCACGCCGTAGGGCACATCGCTCATCAGCTGGCGCTGCACGGCTGCTTCGAGGGCATCGTGTACCGCCTTGACCTGTGCCTGATGAGCCACGGGGTTTTCGGTGGTGGCAGCGTGGCTTCGCTCTGCTGCGGGCGTATAGTTGTCTTTCACCGCCTCATACGTCATCCAGTCGCGGGTGTACCAGCGGGTCATCTTCCCCTCGCGGCTCCAGTAGTAGTGGCCGGGCAGGAAAGGTTCATACTCGTCGCAGAAGCCTTCCAGGGCCTTCAGTTCGCTGCCGAAGTAGATGCGTCCCTCCTTGTCGCGGCCGATGTAGAGGGGTATTACGCCGATGGGGTCGCGGGCGATGAGGAACTCGTCCCGCTCCTCATCGTAGAGGGCAAAGGCAAAGATACCGTTCAGCTCTTCCAGGAAGTGGATGCCCTTCTCGCGGTAGAGGGGGAGGATGACCTCGCAGTCGCTGCCTGTCTGGAATTCGTAGCGCCCGGCGTAGCGGGCACGGATGTCGCGGTGGTTGTAGATTTCGCCGTTCACGGCCAGCGCCTGCTTGCGGTCGGGTGAGAAGAGGGGTTGCCCGCCCGACTGCGGATCCACAATGGAGAGGCGCTCGTGGGCCAGGATGGCCGAGCCCCCTTCGTAGATGCCACTCCAGTCGGGTCCACGGTGACGTATCTTCTGGGCCATCTTCAGGACCTTCTTTCTTAACTCAGGAGTTTGTTCTTTGATATTGAAAATACCTGCTATTCCGCACATAGTGTTTTAAGTTTTTTTGAAAGGTTATACGAATTTTCGGTTTGTTTGCTGCAGATAGGCATCGATTTGCTGGGCCACCTTGCGGCCGTGAGCCAGGGCACGAACCACGAGGCTGGCCCCGTTGGCGGCATCGCCGGCTACGAAGACGTTTTCGGGGAACTGCGGCTGCTCGGGCTTCAGGAAGCCCATGGCCAAGAGCACCATGTCGGCCTCGATTACCTCCTTCTTACCCGTGGGCTTCATCACGGGGCGTCCTCCGTCGGGATTAGGCAGCCACTCCACCTCTTCCACCTCTACGCCAGTCACCTTGCCGTTCTTGCCAATGAAGCGATTGGAGGCCAGGCTCCAGCGGCGGGTGCAACCCTCCTCATGACTCGATGTGGTCTTCAGTACGATGGGCCATTGTGGCCAGGGGGTAGCGGGGTTGTGGCCTACGGGGGGCTGGGGCATGATTTCAATCTGCGTCACGCTCACGGCACCTTGGCGGATGCTCGTGCCGATGCAGTCGCTGCCCGTATCACCGCCGCCGATGACCAGCACCTTCTTCCCTTTGGCGTTGACCAGCTCCTCCTTCGGGAAGCTCTCTCCATCGAGGATGCGGTTCTGCTGTGAGAGCATCTCCAGGGCAAAGTGTACCCCCTTGAGGTAGCGCCCAGGGATGGGAAGGTCGCGTGCCGTAGGTGTACCCGTGCAGATGGCATAGGCATCGAAGCCCTGCGGAAGATGCTGCACATCCACGTTCATGCCCATCTCAAAGAGAATCCCTTCGGCCTCGAGCACCTTCATGCGGCGGTCGATGACGCTCTTGTCGAGCTTGAAGTTAGGGATGCCGTAGCGCAGCAGACCGCCCGGATGGGGCTTGCTGTCGAAGAGGGTCACCTCATAGCCCTTGGCATTGAGGCGTACGGCGGTGCTCAGTCCGGCAGGGCCGGCACCGATGATGGCTACACGCTTGCCGTTGCGCTTCGGCTTGCAGGGCACCACGTACCCTTCGCGGAAAGCCGCTTCGGCAATGGCAGCCTCGTTCTCACGGATGGTGACAGGCTCCTCACATGAGAGCTTCAGCACGCACGACTTCTCGCACAGGGCGGGACAGATGCGTCCAGTAAACTCAGGAAAATCGTTGGTCTGCGTCAGGATGCGGTAGGCCTGCTGCCAGCGCCCTTTGTAGAGTGCATCCTGGAACTCCGGGTCTTTGTTGCCCAGCGGACAGGCCCAGTGGCAGAAGGGTACACCGCAGTCCATGCAGCGCGAGGCCTGCAGCTTGCGGTCATGACTGTTGAGGGTTTGCTCCACCTGCGTGAAGTCGGTGATACGTTCGTGTATCGGACGGTAACCCGCCTCCTGGCGGGGAATATGGAGAAATGCTTTTGGATCGCCCATAATATAGTGGTTTTAATCATTAAAAACTAAAAACTAAAAACTAAAAACTAAAAGCTAAAAACTAAAAACTAAAAGCTAAAAACTCGTAGCTTGTAGCTAAAACAATCAATAGTCGCGTTGCATGTCCGCAATCTTCTGCTGGAGCTTGCGCATCTGTTCCTCCTGGAGCACCTTCTTGTACTCGATGGGCACTATCTGGATAAACTCCTCCACGTAGCGGTTCCAGTCGTCGAGCATGGTGCGGGCCAGCTTCGAGCCTGTATAGAGGTAGTGCTGACGGATGAGTTCATGCAGCTCCTTGCGGTAGGAAGCCTCCTCTATCAGACTCAGCTCCACCATCTCCATGTTGCAGAAGTAGTCGAAGTTGCCTCCGCGGTTCCATACATAGGCCACGCCGCCACTCATACCAGCGGCAAAGTTGCGTCCCGTCTCACCGAGCACCACCACGCGTCCACCGGTCATGTACTCACAGCAGTGGTCGCCCACACCCTCTACGACGGCAATGGCACCCGAGTTGCGAACGGCAAAGCGTTCTCCTACGCGGCCGTTGATATAGACCTCACCTGAGGTGGCTCCATAGAGCAGCGTATTGCCCGCGATGGTGTTCTTCTCCGCCTCGAAGTTGCTCCGTACGGGAGGCATCACGGCAATGCGTCCACCGCTCAGTCCCTTGCCCAGGTAGTCGTTGGCCTCGCCCTCCAGCTTGAAGTTGATGCCCGGCATCAGGAAGGCACCGAAGCTCTGTCCGGCAGAGCCCTTGAACTTCACCGTCAGGGTCTGCTCGGGCAGTCCCTTGGCTCCATACTTGGTGGCCACAGCCCCTGAGAGCATGGCGCCCACGGCACGGTCGGTATTGGCAATGGTATATTCCAGTGACATCTCGCGCTGGTGCTCCAGCGTATCGGCGGCAGCACGCAGGATTTCTACATCCTTTACCGTATCGATACCATGCTGCTGGTCGATGACGTGGTGGATGGCCGCGTCGCTGTCGATGCGGGTCAGCAGACGGCTGAAGTCAATCAGTTCGTGCTTCTTCACGCCGTCGTCAGCCTTGCGCACGATGAGGTCGGTGCGGCCGATAATCTCGTCCATGCTCTTGACACCGATTTCGGCCAGGTACTCGCGTACCTCCTGAGCCAGGAAGGTGAAGTAGTTGACGAGGTATTCGCTCCGTCCCAGGAAGCGCTTGCGCAGTTCGGCATTCTGCGTGGCTACACCCACGGGGCAGGTATTCTGGTTACATTTGCGCATCATCACGCAGCCCAGCACAATCAGCGCACCGGTGGCAAAGCCGTACTCCTCGGCACCGAGCATGGCCATGAGCACCACGTCGCGGCCCGTCTTCAGCTGACCATCCACCTGCAGCATCACCTGTCCGCGCAGGCCGTTGAGCACGAGCGTCTGCTGCGTCTCGCTCAGACCAATCTCCGGCGAGATACCCGCATAGCGGATGGAGCTGGCCGGTGACGCTCCCGTACCGCCCTCGGCACCCGAGATGACGATGAGGTCGGCCTTCGCCTTGGCCACACCGGCAGCAATCGTACCCACGCCGCTCTCGGCCACTAATTTCACGCTGATTTTGGCACGGGGATTCACGTTCTTCAGGTCGAAGATGAGCTGCGCCAGGTCCTCGATGGAGTAGATGTCGTGGTGGGGCGGGGGAGAGATGAGCGAGATGCCCGGTATGGAGTGACGCGTGCGGGCGATGACCTCATCCACCTTAAATCCCGGTAGCTGTCCGCCTTCACCCGGCTTGGCGCCCTGGGCTATCTTGATCTGTATCTCGTCAGCATTCACCAAGTATTCCGTCGTCACACCGAAGCGTCCGCTGGCCACCTGCTTGATGGCGCTGCGCATCGGGGTGCTGAAGCGGGCACTGTCCTCACCGCCTTCACCCGTGTTGCTGCGCCCATGCAGCTGGTTCATGGCGATGGCAATGGCCTCGTGGGCCTCTTGACTGATGGCACCGAACGACATGGCTCCCGTCACGAAGCGGCGCACGATGCTTTCCACCGGCTCCACCTGGTCGATGCTGATGGGGTTCCGCTTGAAGTCGAGGAAGTCGCGCAGGAAGATGGGCTTCTCTTTGCTATCCACCAGGTGGGTGAACTCCTTGAACTTCTTGTAGCTGCCCAGTCGGGTAGCCAGCTGCAGGGTGCTGATGGTCTCGGGGTTCCAGGCATGGGCCTCCCCATCCTTGCGGAAGGCGTAGAGGCCTCGGTTTGGTAACAGGGGCATCTCCTCGTCGATGGAGCGCTCTGTGCTTTCGGCCTGCTGGCGCTGCTCCTTGCGGAAAGCTTCCAGCCCTTCGTCGTGGAAGGCAATGGCATCGCGGGCCACCTCATCCAGGCGGATACCTCCGATGGTGGAGCGCAGTCCGCCGAAATAGGCGTTGCTCAGCTCTTCGCTCAGTCCCACGGCCTCAAAGATTTTTGCGCCACGGTAGGAGCGGATGGTGCTGATACCCATCTTACTCATAATCTTGAAGAGCCCCTTGCAGATGGCTTTGATGTAGTTCTTCTCCGCTGTGGCATAGTCCAGCTGAATCTCGCTGCGGGCCACCAGCTTGTCGAGTACCGCAAAGGCCATGTAGGGGCAGAGGGCGCTTGCACCGAAGCCCAGCAGCAGGGCCGCATGCATCACTTCGCGGATCTCACCGCTCTCCACCACGAGGGCGGTCTGTACCCGCTTGCCCACCGAGATGAGGTGGTGGTGTACGGCGCTCACGGCCAGCAATGAGGGGATGGCAGCCTGTTCGGGGTTAATGTCGCGGTCGGAGAGGACGATGTAGTTCACGCCCTCGCTCACCGACTCCTCTGCTTTGCGGCAGAGTTCGCTGAGTGCCTCTTGCAGGGCGGCGCGTCCGCGTGACGCGTCGAAGAGCATGGGCAGCTTCACCGTCTTGAATCCCTTGTAGCGGATGTTGCAGAGCAGGTCGAGCTGCGTATTGGTCAGGATGGGGTGGTTGAGGCGCACCATCTTGCAGTGACTTTCGTTGGGGGTGAGGATGTTCATGCCCACCGCACCGACATACTCGGTGAGTGACATGACCAGTTCCTCGCGGATGGGGTCGATGGGCGGGTTGGTGACCTGCGCAAACTGCTGACGGAAGTAGTTGAAGAGCAGTTGCGGCTTGTCGCTCAGCACGGCCAGTGGCGTATCGTTACCCATGGCGCTGATGGGCTCGGCACCGTTCTGTGCCATGGGGGTGATGATTTTCTCCACATCCTCCTTGGTGTAGCCAAAGGAGCGCAGGTTGGCTTCGTAGTGGGGCACGCTGTGGGGCACCTTGCGGCCGCTCTTTAGCTCGTCCAGCTCGATACGGTTGGCAGCCAGCCACGAGCGGTAGGGCTTGGCATCAGCCAGCTGCTGCTTCAGTTCGCCGTCGTAGTAGATTTTGCCCTCCTGGGTATCCACCAGCAGGATTTTGCCTGGCTGCAGGCGTCCCTTCTCTTTGATGTCGGCAGGCTCAAAGTCCATCACACCCACCTCGCTGGCCACCACCATCGTGTCGTGCTTGGTGATGAGGTAGCGGGCAGGGCGCAGGCCGTTGCGGTCGAGCATACCGCCGGCAAAGCGGCCGTCGCTGAAGAGCAGGGCGGCGGGACCGTCCCACGGCTCCATCAGGATGGAGTGGTATTCGTAGAAAGCTTTAAGTCCTTCGCTAATCGGATTCTTCTCGTTGAACGACTCGGGTACGAGCATCGCCATGGCGTGGGGCAGGCTGAGTCCTGACATGACAAGAAACTCCAGCACATTGTCGAGCGAGGCACTGTCGCTCATGCCTGGTTGTACGATGGGGCGCAGCTCCTTGATGTCGCCCAGGGTGGGGGTGGAGAGCACGCTCTCCCGTGCCTCCATCCAGCCTCTGTTGCCTCGGATGGTGTTGATTTCGCCGTTGTGGGCCAGCAGGCGGAAGGGCTGTGCCAGTCCCCAGGTGGGGAAGGTATTGGTAGAGAAGCGGCTGTGTACCAGGGCCAGTCCGCTCGTAAAGTAGCTGTTGGTCAGGTCGGGGAAGTAGCTGCGCAGCTGCATTGACGAGAGCATACCTTTATATATGATGTTCTTTGTGGAGAGTGACACCACGTAGAAGTCATTGCGTGTAGGGATGGAGGAGCGGCGCACCTTGTTCTCGATGCGCTTGCGGATGATGTAGAGCTTGCGGTCGGCCGTTTCACTATCGGTAAATCCCGTCACGAAGATCTGCTTGATGTCAGGCTCTGCCGCGCGGGCCGCCTCACCCAGTATCTCCGGGCAGGTGGGCACGTTGCGCAGGTGCATCAGGGTGAGCCCTTCGCGCTCTATCTCCTCGATGATGATGCTGAGTATCTCCTGTTGGTCCTTCTCCTCCTTGGGCAGGAAGAGGAGTCCAGTGCCATAGCGTCCCTTCTCTGGCACGGGGATACCCTGCAGCAGGATAAACTCATGGGGTATCTGCAGCATGATGCCTGCACCGTCGCCCGTTTTGTTGTCAGCTCCCTCTGCGCCGCGATGGCGCATGTTCTCCAGCACCTTCAGTGCCGACTCTACCAGCTCGTGCGATTTACCTCCCTTGATGTTGACAATCATGCCCACACCGCAGGCGTCGTGTTCGTTGGTCGCATCATAGAGTCCCATCGATTGGGGCTGCTGTGGGAGTACGCACACTTTTGTTTCGTTGTTAAAAAGTTCTTTTTCCATCGTTCTGTGGTTACTTTGTAAACTAATATACCTATTTTGTGTGTCAAAATGCTCTGCAAAGATAGGTGATTAATTGCAAAGTGACATACTCTTTCTTTCTGTTCTTTCATGCTAAATCCTTGCTCTGGCTGCCGAAGTTACGGATTGGATGGATTTTAGCCTGATATACGTCCAGATTGTAAGTGTATAGAGCTCTTTTACTTTTAATTTGTAAATCTGAACATTTGAAATAAAAATTTTCTGATTCATTGCTTTTTGCTGCAAAATCAGGAGGAAGTTGCACATATGATAAAAAATATGCGAAAAAGATGACTTTATGTTGCAAGGATATGCCGAAGATTCGTTATCTTTGCGCCCAAAATCAAGCAAACGATGAAAGAAAGCGACCCACTACATAATATATATAAGTATAAGATGCAGCAGAGCGTCTCCTCCCCGTTGCTGAGTGAACAGATGTTCCCGATGACTGGGCAGTGGGCTTGTCTCTTTCTTTTTTCTCTTTTATCTCCCCGGCGACGTTTTTTCAGTCGTGACAGTGGGGGATTTTTTTTGTCCAATCACGCACAGAGAAACAACTAAATGATATCGTATGGAACCGTTAAAGCATGAATGTGGCGTGGCGATGATACGCCTGCTTAAACCGTTGGAGTATTATCAGCAGAAGTATGGCACGTGGATGTACGGCCTCAACAAGCTCTACCTGCTCATGGAGAAGCAGCACAACCGAGGCCAGGAGGGGGCCGGACTGGCCTGTGTGAAGCTCGAGGCCAACCCGGGCGAAGAGTATATGTTCCGAGAGCGGGCCATGGGCTCGGGGGCCATCACCGAGATTTTCGGTACGGTGCAGAGCCACTTCCGGGAGCTCACCGAGGAGCAGCTCCACGATGCCGACTATGCCAAGCGCTGCCTCCCCTTTGCGGGTGAGGTCTATATGGGCCACCTGCGCTACTCCACCACGGGCAAGAGTGGATTGCAGTACATTCACCCCTTCCTGCGCCGCAACAACTGGCGGGCCAAGAACCTGGCCCTCTGCGGCAACTTCAACCTCACCAACGTGGATGAGATCTTTGCCCGCATCACTGCCATCGGGCAGCACCCACGCAAGTATGCTGACACTTACATCATGCTCGAACAGGTGGGTCACCGACTCGACCGCGAGGCGGAGCGACTCTTCAACCTGGCCGAGGCCGAGGGGCTGACGGGCATGGGGGTGACCCACTACATCGAGGAGCACATCGACCTGGCCAACGTGCTGCGCACCAGCAGTAAGGAGTGGGACGGTGGCTACGTGATGTGCGGCATCACGGGCAGTGGCGAGAGCTTTGCCGTGCGTGACCCCTGGGGCATCCGTCCCGCCTTCTGGTATCAGGACGAGGAGGTGGTGGTGCTGGCCAGCGAACGGCCCGTGATACAGACCGCCTTCAATGTCCAGGTCTCCGACATCTGCGAGCTGCTGCCCGGCCAGTCGGTGCTCATCAGCAAGGCCGGCAAGGTGCGCACCGTGCAGATTAATAAGCCCCGTGAACTCAAACCCTGCTCCTTCGAGCGCATCTACTTCAGCCGAGGCAGTGACGTCGATATCTACCGCGAGCGCAAGCTGCTCGGCGAGAAGCTGGTGCCCAGCATCCTTAAGGCGGTGGATAACGACATCGACCACACCGTCTTCTCCTTCATCCCCAACACCGCCGAGGTGGCCTTCTACGGTATGCTGCAGGGACTCGATGAGTACCTCAACGAGGAGAAGGTGCAGCAGATAGCCGCCCTCGGCCATAATCCGAGCCACGAGGAGCTGGAGCGCATCCTCTCCCGTCGTATCCGCAGCGAGAAGGTGGCCATCAAGGACATTAAGCTGCGCACCTTCATTGCCGAGGGCAACAGCCGCAACGACCTGGCTGCCCACGTCTATGACATCACCTACGGCAGCCTGGAGGCCGGCGTGGATAACCTGGTCATCATCGACGACAGCATCGTGCGTGGCACCACGCTCAAGCAGAGCATCATCGGCATCCTCGACCGGCTCCACCCCAAGAAGATAGTCATCGTCAGCTCCTCGCCGCAGGTGCGCTATCCCGACTACTACGGCATCGACATGGCCCGTATGAGCGAGTTCATTGCCTTCAAGGCGGCCATCGAGCTGCTCAAGGAGCGGGAGATGAAGGACGTGATTGCCGCCGCCTACCGCAAGTCGAAGGATCAGGTGGGTCTGCCCAAGGAGCAGATGGTGAACTACGTGAAGGAGATCTACGCCCCCTTCACTGACGAGGAGATAGCGGAAAAGATGGTGGAGCTGCTCACCCCCGAAGGTATACGGGCCAAGGTGCAGATAGTCTATCAGCCCCTGCAGGGCCTCCATGAAGCATGCCCCAACCATCCTGGCGACTGGTACTTCAGTGGCGACTATCCCACGCCCGGCGGCGTGAAGCTCCTCAACCAGGCCTTCATCAACTACATCGAACAGGTGTATCAGTTTTAGTGATTAGTGATAAGAGATTAATGATTAGTAATATGAGAAAAGCAACATTGATTCTGAGCGATGGCTCCCGCTTCTGTGGGGAGTCGTTCGGCTATGAGAAACCGGTGGCGGGCGAGGTGGTCTTCAACACGGCCATGTCGGGCTATCCGGAGAGTTTGACTGACCCCTCGTATGCGGGTCAGCTGATGACGCTCACCTACCCGCTGGTGGGCAACTACGGGGTACCTCCCTTCACCATCGAGGCCGACGGCGTACCCACCTTCATGGAGAGCGAACGTATCCATGCGGAGGCCATCATCGTGAGCGACTATTCGCAGGAGTACAGTCACTGGAATGCCACTGAGAGCCTGGCTTCCTGGCTTCAGCGCGAACAGGTGCCGGGACTGACAGGCATCGATACCCGCCGCCTCACCAAGGTGCTGCGCGAGCATGGGGTCATGATGGGTAAGATTCTCTTCGACGACGAGCCCGACACCTGTCCCGAGGCCACCTACGCCGGCGTCAACTATGTCGATAAGGTGAGCTGCAAGGAGGTCATCCGCTACAACGAGGGCGCTGACCGCAGGGTGGTGCTTGTGGATTGCGGCGTGAAGGCCAACATCCTCCGCTGCCTCATCCGTCGCGGTGTGGAGGTCATCCGCGTGCCCTGGGATTACGACTTCAACACGCTGCAGTTCGACGGCCTCTTCATCTCCAACGGTCCGGGCGACCCCGATACCTGCGAGGCTGCCGTGCGTAACATCCGCCAGGCCATGGCCAACGAACAGCTCCCCATCTTCGGCATCTGCATGGGCAACCAGCTTCTCTCCAAGGCTGGCGGTGCCAAAATCTACAAACTGAAGTACGGACACCGCAGCCACAACCAGCCCGTGCGCATGGTGGGCACCAACCGTTGCTTCATCACCAGCCAGAACCACGGCTATGCCGTCGATAACAACACCCTCGGTGCCGACTGGGAGCCCCTCTTCATCAACATGAACGACGGCTCCAACGAAGGCATCCGCCACAAACGTAACCCCTGGTTCTCCGCCCAGTTCCACCCCGAGGCCTGCTCCGGTCCGACCGACACGGAGTTCCTCTTCGACGACTTCCTGAAATTAGTGACAAGTTACAAGCTACGAGCTACAAGTGATAAGTGATTATGAAGAACGATAAGATAAAGAAGGTGCTGCTCCTGGGCTCGGGCGCACTGAAGATTGGCGAGGCCGGTGAGTTCGACTACTCCGGTTCGCAGGCCCTGAAGGCCCTCAAGGAAGAGGGCATCGAGACCATCCTCATCAACCCCAACATTGCCACGGTGCAGACCTCCGAAGGGGTGGCCGACCAGATTTACTTCCTCCCCGTGACGCCCTACTTCGTGGAGAAGGTCATCGCCAAAGAGCGTCCGGACGGCATTATGTTGGCGTTCGGAGGACAGACGGCGCTGAACTGTGGCGTGGCACTCTACAAGGAGGGCGTGCTGGAGAAGTACGACGTAGAGGTACTTGGTACCCCCGTACAAGCCATTATCGATACCGAGGACCGCGAACTCTTCGTGGAGCGCCTCAACGAGATACAGGTAAAGACCATCCAGAGCGAGGCGGTGGAGAATGCCGAAGATGCCCGACGTGCGGCTGCGGCTTTGGGTTACCCCGTCATCGTGCGGGCTGCCTACGCCCTTGGCGGACTGGGCAGCGGCTTCTGCGACAACGAGGAGCAACTCAACGTGCTCGTCGAGAAGGCCTTCAGCTTCTCCCCGCAGGTGCTGGTGGAGAAGTCGCTCCGAGGCTGGAAAGAGGTGGAATATGAGGTGGTGCGTGACCGCTTCGACAACTGCATCACCGTCTGCAACATGGAGAACTTCGACCCCCTGGGCATTCATACGGGTGAGAGCATCGTTATCGCCCCCTCGCAGACATTGAGTAACACCGACTATCACAAGCTGCGTGAGCTGGCCATCCGCATCATCCGCCACGTGGGCATCGTGGGCGAGTGCAACGTGCAGTACGCTTACGACCCCCAGAGTGAGGACTACCGCGTCATCGAGGTCAATGCCCGCCTCAGCCGCTCGTCGGCCTTGGCTTCGAAGGCTACAGGCTATCCCTTGGCCTTTGTCGCTGCCAAGCTCGGCCTTGGCTACGGCCTCTTCGACCTGAAGAACTCCGTCACCAAGACCACGAGTGCCTTCTTCGAACCGGCGCTCGACTACGTGGTCTGCAAGATACCCCGTTGGGACCTCGGTAAGTTCCATGGCGTGGATAAGGAGCTCGGCTCCAGCATGAAGTCGGTGGGCGAGGTGATGGCCATCGGCCGTACCTTCGAGGAAGCCATCCAGAAGGGACTCCGCATGATTGGCCAGGGCATGCACGGCTTTGTGGAGAACAAGGAACTGGTGATTCCCGACATCGACAAGGCCCTGCGCGAACCCACTGATAAGCGCATCTTCGTCATCTCCAAGGCCTTCCGTGCCGGCTATACCGTTGATCAGGTGCATGAGCTCACCAAGATAGACCGCTGGTTCCTCGACAAGCTGATGAACATCATGCGCACCAGCAAGGAGCTGGAGCAGTGGGGAGCCAACCACAAGCTGCTTGCCGACCTGCCTGACGAGCTCTTGCGCCGGGCCAAGGTACAGGGTTTCACCGACTTCCAGGTGGCCCGTGCCATCGGCTATGAAGGTGACCTGGAGGAGGGCGCCCTCGTCCTCCGTGCCCACCGCAAGCAGCAGGGCATCCTCCCCGTGGTGAAGCAGATTGACACCTTGGCTGCCGAATACCCCGCCCAAACCAACTACCTCTACCTCACCTACAGCGGTGAGGAGCATGACGTCCACTACCTGGGCGACCGCAAGAGCATCGTGGTGCTCGGTTCAGGAGCCTACCGCATCGGTTCCAGCGTAGAGTTCGACTGGTGCGGTGTGCAGGCGCTCAACACCATCCGCCGTGAGGGATACCGCAGTGTGATGATCAACTACAATCCTGAGACCGTCTCGACCGACTACGACATGTGCGACCGCCTCTACTTCGACGAACTCACCTTTGAGCGCGTCATGGATATCCTTGAGCTGGAGAATCCCCACGGCGTCATCGTCTCTACCGGCGGACAGATACCTAACAACCTCGCCCTGCGCCTCGATGCCCAGCAGGTACCCATCCTTGGCACCAGCGCCCAGAGCATCGACAACGCCGAGGACCGCGATAAGTTCTCTGCCATGCTCGACCGCATCGGCGTGGATCAGCCTGAATGGAGCGCCCTCACCTCGATGGATGACATCAATCAGTTTGTGGCTAAGGTGGGCTTCCCCGTGCTGGTGCGTCCCTCGTACGTACTGAGCGGTGCCGCCATGAACGTCTGCTCCAACCAGGAGGAACTGGAGCGCTTCCTGCAGCTCGCTGCCAACGTCTCGAAGAAGCATCCCGTGGTGGTGAGCCAGTTTATCGAACATGCCAAGGAGGTGGAGATGGATGCCGTGGCCCGCGACGGCGAAATCATTGCCTATGCCATCAGCGAGCACATCGAGTTTGCCGGCGTCCACTCCGGTGACGCCACCATCCAGTTCCCGCCGCAGAAGCTCTATGTAGAGACCGTGCGCCGCATCAAGCGCATCAGTCGCGAGATAGCCCGTGAGCTCAAGATATCGGGTCCTTTCAACATCCAGTACCTGGCCCGCGACAACGATATCAAGGTCATCGAGTGTAACCTGCGTGCCTCGCGCAGCTTCCCCTTCGTGAGCAAGGTGCTCAAGATTAACCTTATCGAACTGGCCACTAAGGTGATGCTCGGCCTTCCTGTGCAGAAGCTCGACAAGAATCTCTTCGACCTCGACTACGTAGGCATCAAGGCCAGCCAGTTCTCCTTCAACCGCCTGCAGAAGGCCGACCCCGTGCTGGGTGTCGATATGGCCTCTACGGGTGAGGTGGGCTGCATCGGTAGCGATACATCGTGCGCCATCCTCAAGGCCATGCTCTCCGTGGGTTACCGTGTACCTCAGAAGAACATCCTTCTCTCCACAGGTACCCCCAAGCAGAAGGTGGAGATGCTCTCAGCCGCCCGCATGTTGCAACAGAAGGGCTATAAACTCTTCGCCACGGGCGGCAGCAGCAAGTTCCTTACGGAGAATGGCGTGGAGAATACACTGGTCTATTGGCCCAGTGAGGAGGGAGAGCCCCAGGCGCTTGATATGCTCCACCGCAAGGAGATTGACCTCGTGGTCAACATCCCCAAGAACCTCACGGCCGGTGAGCTGGACAACGGCTACAAGATTCGTCGTGCAGCCATCGACCTCAACATCCCGCTCATTACCAACGCCCGCCTGGCCAGCGCCTTCATCGGAGCCTTCTGCTCGATGAGCCTCGACGACCTGGCCATCAAGTCGTGGGCTGAGTACAAGTAAGGCGTGATGCAGTATTAAGGCAGACAACGTAGGATAACCGCTTCCTGTGTCGATGTATCGATGCGGAAGCGGTTGTCTATACGGCGTCCCACCACCCAGACGATATCCTCTCCGCAGCACACCACGTACTGCTGCCTTTTTTGATGGAGCGGCACCTTGCAATCCGTAAGGTAGTCGCTCAATTTTTTACGCCCCTTCATGCCGAAGGGGATGAACCAGTCCCCCTCACGGCAGAGGCGCAGGGAGAGGGGCTGCTTCAGCTTGGCGGCATCCAGACAGGCCACCTGTGGCAATCGGGGTGGCTGATACCCTGCAGTGAGGAGGATGCGCTCTTCCTCCAGGCGGGGTGGGGCAGGAGGGGTAGCCGGCTCGATGTAGAGCAGCTCGCGGTCCTTCACGGCCAGGTGACTCTTGCTGTAGAAGCAGCGCCCTGAAGGCCCTTGTAGCGATAGGAAGATGTCCCGCTCCTGGGCGCTGTTGAAGCCTCGCGGGGCGAGCAGCTCGTGCAGGAGCAGCTGGGGCGAGCTTTCGGCGAGCAGCTTGGGGATGGGGATTTGCAGCGGTTCCGCTGCGGGATGGCTTTTTGTAGTTGCGGGGTGGCCCTCTGGAGCCGCAGGGCAGGTGAGCTGCTGCAGCCTCTCCTCCACGGTGTGGTGGTAGAAGTCGCTTACTTGGCGCAGGTGCTCCATCGTCTCACTCAGCGTCTGGCGTGTCGACGGATTGATTTGCTCCATCATTGGCAGCAGGTGGAGGCGTATCTTGTTGCGCAGGTAGTGGTCTTCCAGGTTGGTGCTGTCGGTCACGTAGGGCTGTTGGATGGTCTCCAGGTACTCCAGTATCTCCTGATGCGTCAGGCAGAGCAACGGTCGCACCACACGGCCGTTCTTTGGAGTAATGCCCGTCAGTCCATCTATCCCCGTACCCCGTAGCAGGTTGATAAGCATCGTCTCCAGGCTGTCGTCACGGTGATGAGCCACGGCCACCGCTTGCATCCCCCGCTCCTCCATCAGCTGGGCAAACCAGTCGTAGCGCAGCTCCCTCGCCGCCATCTCCACCGACAGATGCTTCTCGGCGGCATAGCGCATCGTCTCAAACCGCACGGTATGCAGCTCTACCTGCAGCTCCTCACACAGCGTGCGCACAAAGCGTTCGTCCCGTTCCGACTCCTCTCCCCGCAGTTGGAAGTTGCAGTGGGCCGCCTCGCAGCGGTATCCTAAGGAGCACAGCAGCCGGAGCAGCGCTACCGAGTCACTTCCCCCACTCAGCGCCACCAGCACCCCCTTATCACTATCCAGCAGCCCATTGGCCTGGATAAACCGCATCACGAGCCGTTGACAATCCTCGTATCTCATTGTTCTCAATTCGCAAAAAAATGTTTGTAGCCACTGCAAAACTACAAAAATATTCCCGATAAAGCAGAAAGAGCCCCAAAATATTGCATTCCTAAAAGAAAAACCCTAAATTTGCCCGCATACAAGGCTCTAAGAGCCGAAGTTTTTGATTGTAAATTAGTTTTTAATTTTAAATTGTTAATTATTAATTGTAAATAAGTTTTTAATTGTAAATAGCTTTTTAATTGTTAGTTAGTTTTTAATCTTTAATTTTAAATTTTTAGTTTTTAGTTTTTAGTTTTTAGTTTAAATGAACTCCCGTCGCTTTCTTCTCCTCCTCCTATCCCTCTTGGTCTGTCTGCTTACTGCCCAGGCCCAGCGCCGCAACAGTCGGTACAACGAATACATCCGTCAGTATGCCCCCTTGGCTGTGGAGCAGATGAAGCGCTATAAGATACCCGCCAGCATCACCCTCTCGCAGGGGCTTCTGGAGAGTGGGGCAGGGATGAGCACCTTGGCCCGTAAGAGCAACAACCACTTCGGCATCAAGTGCCACAGCAACTGGCGTGGCCGTCGCGTCTATCACGACGACGATGCCCGTGGCGAGTGCTTCCGTGCCTACAGCCATCCCCGTGACTCCTACGAGGACCACTCCCTCTTCCTTCGTCAGGGTCAGCGCTACGCCTTCCTTTTTAATCTCAAGGTTACCGACTACCGTGGCTGGGCCAAGGGTCTCAAGAAGGCCGGCTATGCCACCGACCCCTCGTACGCTAACCGTCTCATCACCATCATTGAGGACTACGAACTCTACAAGTACGACTCCGAGGGCCTTGGCAGGCGGGCTGCCCGTCAGTGGGAGAAGGAGATCAAGAAGAAGCCCTGGTTGCTCAATCCCCATAAGATTTTCCTTGCCAACGGCATTGCTTACGTCGTAGCCCGCAGCGGCGACGACTTCCGTGTGCTGGGTAAGGAGCTCGGCATCAGCTGGAAGAAGCTCGTCAAGTACAACGACCTTCATCGCGACTACACCCTGGAGGATGGTGACATCATCTACCTGAAGGAGAAGAACAAGAAGGCCTCCAAGAAGTATCCCTACCACATCGTGCGCGACGGCGACTCCATGCACAGCATTTCTCAGCGCTACGGCATCCGCTTGAAGAACCTCTACAAGATGAATCGCAAGGATGGCGACTACATCCCCGAGGTAGGTGACCGCCTCCGCCTGCGGTAGTTATTTTCACCAGTTGTTTGCAACAATGTGTCCATTTTGTTTTCTATACGCAACAAAAATCGCATTTCTTTCATTTTTGTTGCGTATAGGAAATGAAATTTATATCTTTCCTCTAAAATCAGCAGTTTTGGTTGTTAGTTCTGGCTTCCAGAACGGAGCCAAAGCGGACCTGGAGCGAAGGAAAAGCGAAGGACAAGCGGAGTTTTAAGGGAAAACGAACGGAAATCTATCGAAGAGCGATACGGCAATCAACAGACAAATTCTTATTAACCATATAGGATATACTTCTCTTCCCCCTTGTAAGGGGGACTAAGAGATTCTTTCATTGCCACGATGTGGCACAACCGCGCATGCCTTGTCTATAATTGTATTGGACGTGGTTATTCTGGTGAAGGCTGCACGGTCGAGGAAGGCGGTGAAGGCGCCTGTGGGCAGATATTGTGCCATTAACAAGAAAGCCCCCGAAGTTCAAGCAGAACTCCGGGGGCTTTCTTGTATGTTGACGCCTGCTTAGTTGGCATTCTGGATCTTCTCACGAATCTTGGTGAGGTAGCGTTTCATGCCCTCGGCATCCTTGTTGGAGATAATCTCGAGCAGTTCCTTGAGCTCTATGCGGATTTTCTCCACCTGACGCGGGGTGCGGGGGTTGAAGAGTATCTCCTGGAGCAGGTAGTCGTCCTCGTTGAGCAGCCCACGGGCGATGGCCAGGTGCTTCTTGAAGGTGGTGCCCGGGGCCTCCTGGTGCTTCATGACCGCGGAGAAGACAAAGGTGGAGACGAAGGGGATGGAGAGGGAGTAGGCCACTGTCTCGTCGTGCTCGTCGAACGTGTACTCGAAGATGTTCAGCCCCAGCGTCTGGTAGAGGTCCTTGAAGAAGATCTTGCCCAGGTGGTCACCCTCGCTGATAATGATGGCGTTCTCGGTGGAGAGCTTATCGAGGTTGGCGAA
>JBJEKT010000190.1:0-6158 GCA_051878775.1 Bacteroides sp.
CGGTGATGACGCGCCACATGCAGAGCAGTGAGAGCGTCATGATCGATAACCTGGGTTCGTTCTATCTCGCCATGAAGAGCATCGGCAAGGGCTTCGAGACTCCCGAGGAGGTGAATGCCAACAGCTGCCGCCTGCGTGTGGTGTTCCGTCCGGCTACGACCCGAAACTCCGACCGTACCGTAGCTACCCGCACGCTGGTGACCGGTGCTACCTTCAAGAAGATTGATTCGCTGCTGACTGGTGGTAGTGGCGCATCTGGTTCTACTGGCGGTAGCAGTTCGAACGGAAGCTCAGGTAGTGACTCTGGTTCGGGAAGCGATTCCGGTAGCGGTGGTGATTTGCCCGGCTATGAATAATTAATCACCCCGTATGTATGTGAGCGGTGAGAGTCCGCCCACATACACTGGATGAGGATAGCAACATATAATATAAATTTAATTTGATTATCGTGAAAAAAGAGACACTTAAGAAATGGATTAACATCGTGATTACGGTGCTGACGGCTATTACCAGCGCGCTGTTCGTGCAGAGTTGCTGCCGTTAATCACTAAACACGAATCGCTATCAAAAAACTCTTCCCCTCTCATTGGTCTGGTGGTGGATGGCATTCTGGAGGTTGGCGGCCCTGTATGCGCTGCGCTCCTCAATCCCTCTTGCAGGATATGCTCCGCTGTCCCACCCAGGCATGATGGGAGGAGTTTTTTTATTTCACTAACTGGATGTATTCGGTCTCTACCTGGATGGCGGCGGAGAGGTTGCACTCCTTCAGGTCGATGAGGAGGCGCTTGACCTTGCTGCCGCGCTTGCTCAGCAGGGCATATGCTGTGTCGGCATGAAAATTATCCCTTACTTTCTTTTGTTATTCTCGTGACTTGTGTTATCTTTGCGCATCCTATTTGTAGTATATAGTATTAATAAGGTATAGCATGATGGACGATAAGATAGCTTTTGCGGAGCATGTGTTGCTGCTGGATGTGGATTTTCTGAACGGGGTGGTGGAGCCTATCCGTTGCCCTGGGGGTGGTCATGGGGAGGAACTTCCCCGACTGGAGTGGGGGGCGTGGCTCTCCTTCCTGGCGCTGGATGCAGGCATCAAGCCTGGTGACCACGAGATGCAGGTGCTGCTGCTCTACAAAGAGGGCGTGGAGGAGGTGGCGTGCTGCCGCCCTGCACTGCTGGCTGAACTCAACGGACAGGCGTGCCGCACGGCCGTGGGGGAGATGGAGTTTGCCTGCGTGCCGACGGCAGGGATGACCTCTACGGAGGAGCTCTTCGTCAACCTGCTGCAGCTGGCGCTCGACGCGAAGGAGACGAAGCAACTCCTGCTGCTGCCCCATCCGGCCTATGGCGCCCGCGTGGTGGAGGAGCTGACGGAGCTCTTCCACGACAAGCCCGCCCTGGCATCCCGAGTGACCTACTTCGCGCTGAAGCCCGATGAGGTCACCCTGCCTTGCAAAGTGGATACGGCATTTTTCTCACTCGCCAAGGCTTTTGGGCTCTGAGGGGGACTTTTGAGGGGAGTAGGCGTGGATTTTGGAGGGATTTGCTTTCTTTTTTCGGAAATAATCGCTAACTTTGCCACGAAAATCGAAAACGAAATATGACTGAACACCTTTAATAGATAAATAGAATGACTAAAAGTGCATTGCAAATTGCTCGGGCTGCCTATCAGCCCAAACTTCCGAAAGCACTCAAGGGCAACGTAAAGGCCGTTGACGGTGCTGCTACGCAGTCTGTAGCCGACCAGGAAGAAATCAAGAAATTGTTCCCCAACACCTATGGCATGCCCCTGGTGAAGTTTGAAGTGGCTGAAGAAGCCGCTACCTTCCCTGCCATCAACGTGGGTGTCATCCTCTCCGGCGGACAGGCCCCCGGCGGTCACAACGTGATCTCGGGTCTCTTTGACGGCATCAAGAAGCTCAACAAGGAGAGCCGCCTCTATGGCTTCATCCTCGGACCTGGCGGTCTGGTGGATCACAACTACATCGAACTGACAGCTGACATCATCGACGAATACCGCAACACGGGTGGCTTCGACATCATCGGCTCGGGCCGTACGAAGCTGGAGAAAGTGGAGCAGTTTGAGAAGGGTTACGAGATTATCAAGGAACTGGGTATCAAAGCACTGGTTATCATCGGTGGTGACGACTCCAACACGAACGCCTGCGTACTGGCCGAATACTATGCCGCTAAGAACTATGGCGTACAGGTCATCGGTTGCCCCAAGACCATCGACGGCGACCTGAAGAACGACATGATTGAGACCTCGTTCGGCTTCGACACGGCCTGCAAGACCTACTCGGAGGTGATTGGTAACATCCAGCGCGACTGTAACTCGGCCCGTAAGTACTGGCACTTCATCAAGCTGATGGGCCGCTCGGCTTCACACATCGCCCTGGAGTGCGCCCTGCAGGTACAACCCAACGTCTGCATCATCAGCGAAGAGGTGGAGGCTAAGGATCAGTCGCTCGACGATATCGTGACCAGCATTGCCCAGGTAGTGGCCGACCGTGCCGCCAAGGGAAACAACTTCGGTACGGTGCTCATCCCCGAAGGCCTGGTAGAGTTCATCCCCGCCATGAAGCGCCTGATTGCTGAACTCAACGACTTCCTGGCTCACAACGCAGAGGAGTTTGCCCAAATCAAGAAGTCGGCTCAGCGCGACTACATCATCCGCAAGCTCTCTCCCGCCAACTCGGCCATCTACGCCAGCCTGCCCGAAGGCGTGGCCCGTCAGCTGTCACTGGACCGCGACCCCCACGGCAACGTACAGGTATCGCTCATCGAGACCGAGAAGTTGCTCTCTGAAATGGTAGGCACGAAGCTGGCTCAGTGGAAGGAAGAGGGTAAGTATGTGGGCAAGTTTGCTGCTCAGCATCACTTCTTCGGCTACGAAGGCCGCTGCGCTGCACCCTCTAACTTTGACGCCGACTACTGCTACTCGCTCGGATTTGCTGCTTCGGCACTGATTGCCAACGGCAAGACGGGATACATGTCATCCGTGCGTAACACGACGGCTCCCGCTGAGGAGTGGATTGCCGGCGGTGTGCCCATCACGATGATGATGAACATGGAGCGTCGTCACGGCGAGATGAAGCCCGTCATCCAGAAGGCGCTCGTCAAGCTGGATGGCAAGCCCTTCCAGGCCTTCGCTGCAAAGCGTGACCGCTGGGCTATGGAGACGGACTATGTCTATCCCGGTCCTATCCAGTACTTCGGTCCGACGGAGGTCTGCGACCAGCCGACGAAGACCCTGCAACTGGAGCAGAGCAAGTAAGCGCATGACGCTTTGTGTTTGACAAATAACAGGATGAAGGGCAGATGAATTTTCGCAAGGAAAGGAGTCTGCCCTTTTCACTTAGTTGACTCCGGATGAAGAAGAAAAAGAAGAAACGTGGTGCTCGTGCTGTGCAGCCTATGCCGCTCTGGAAGCGGGTGGTGGTCTCCATCGCGCTGGTGATAGGGGCTGGATTCCTCTTCTACTGGTGGGCAGTGCGCCCCTACGCCTACCGCTGGAAGCCTTGCTACGGCTTTCAGGAGTATGGGGTCTGCCTCCCTTCGCGCTACACCATCCACGGAATCGACCTGTCGCACCACCAAGGGGAGGTGGATTGGGACGAACTGGCTTACCGCCACAACCCGATGTTCCCCCTGCGCTTTGTCTTCTTGAAGGCTACGGAGGGGAGCGACCTGGCGGACGAGCACTTCGATGCCAACTTCCGCTCGGCGCGTGAGCATGGACTGATCCGTGGGGCATACCACTACTTCAACCCTAAAAGCGATGCGCAGCGGCAAGCGGACTTCTTCATCCAGCACGTGGCACTCGAGCAGGGTGACCTGCCTCCCGTGCTCGACGTGGAGGAGCAGGGTAAGCTCCCGAAGCAGGAACTGCAGCGACGCGTGCGCCTCTGGCTGGAGCGCGTGGAGGAGCACTACCACGTAAAGCCCATCCTCTACTCAGGCTATAAGTTCCGAACCAAGTACCTGAACGACACGCTCTTTGAGAACTACCCCTACTGGATAGCGCACTACTACGTGGACAGCGTAAGGTACGAAGGACCCTGGCAGTTCTGGCAACACACCGACAAGGGACGTGTGCCCGGGGTGAAGAAGCGAGTGGACCTGAATGTCTTCCGGGGTACAGAGGAGGAGCTGAAAGAAATGACATTGAAACTAAAAACTAAAAACTAAAAATTTATAATTTAAAACTATTACCTAAAAACTAATAATTTAAAATTGGTGTAATGGATAATCATCGGAATTTCGTTGTGAATGTGGGGCGGCAGCTGGGCAGCGGGGGACATGAGATTGCCGAAAAGCTGGCAGCACGGCTTCACATTGCTCTCTTTGATAAGGAACTTATCCGACTGGCATCGGAGGAGAGCGGACTCTGTGCGGAGTTTTTTGAGAAGGCGGACGAACGGGCTTCGCAGAGTGTACTGAGCAACTTCTGGGGGATGCGCTTCCCCTTCGTGGGCGACGGAGCCGTGGCCTCGAAGAACTGCCTGAGCAACGATGCGCTCTTCCAGGTGCAGAGCGACGTGATACGCCGCCTGGCCGGGGAGCAGTCGGCTCTCTTCGTGGGACGCTGTGCCGACTATATCCTACGCGACCACCCGCGCTGCGTCAACCTCTTCATCTCCTCCTCCCTGGCCGAACGGGTGAAGCGCCTCTGTGATGCTCACCACATCAGCGAGGAGAAGGCCGAGGAGTGGATAGAAAAAGCGGACACCAAGCGGGCCAACTACTACAACTACTATACCTTCAAGCAATGGGGCGCAGCGGCCTCATATCACCTTTGTATAGACTCCTCGCAACTCGGATTGGAGGGGACGGTGGAGTTTATTGAGCAGTTTGTACGCAGGAAATTGGACCTCTAAACGGCTCATTGTAAATGGAATAAAGGGAAATGTGTTGCAAAACATAGTTTTG
Source organism: Bacteroides sp. (assembly GCA_051878775.1). GTDB lineage: Bacteria > Bacteroidota > Bacteroidia > Bacteroidales > Bacteroidaceae > Bacteroides. Next base: position 4,933 of record JBJEKT010000190.1, read on the forward strand.
TAACACACGACGATTTGTTGTCTGGTTGGAAAATAATGAGTACTTTGCGCCCCAATTAATGAGGCAATGCCTCGCAGTATGTACTTTAAATCTTCAGTAAACATGAAAGTATATCAGACAAGTGAAATTAAGAACATTGCCCTGCTTGGCAATGATGGCTCAGGTAAAACCACTCTCACTGAGGCCCTGCTCTATGAGAGTGGTATTATAAAACGTCGTGGAAGAATCACGGCCAAAAATACAGTGAGCGACTATTTCCCCGTAGAACAGGAGTATGGCTACTCTGTGTTCTCCACCGTGTACCACGTGGAGTGGAACGGCAAGAAACTCAATATCATTGACTGCCCGGGAAGTGATGACTTCGTGGGCGCTGCCATCACGGCGCTCAACGTGACGGATACCGCTATCCTGCTGCTCAACGGACAGTATGGTCCAGAGGTAGGTACGCAGAACCACTTCCGCTACACGGAGAAGCTGGGCAAACCGGTGATTTTCCTTGTCAACCAACTGGATAACGAGAAGTGTGACTACGATATGGTGCTCGAACAGCTCCACTCTATCTATGGTTCGAAGGTGGTGCCCGTGCAGTATCCGCTGGCTACAGGACCCAACTTCAACGCGCTGATTGACGTGCTCCTGATGAAGAAGTATTCATGGGGTCCCGAGGGTGGCGCTCCCACGATTGAGGAGATACCCGCCGAGGAGATGGAGAAGGCTACCGAATGGCACAAGGCACTGGTGGAAGCCGCTGCCGAGCATGACGAGGGACTGATGGAGAAGTTCTTCGAGCAGGAGTCACTCACCGAGGACGAGATGCGTGAGGGTATCCGCAAGGGTCTGGCCTGCCGTGGTATGTTCCCCGTATTCTGCGTATGCGCCGGTAAGGACATGGGCGTACGCCGCCTGATGGAGTTCCTGGGCAACGTAGTGCCCTTCGTGGATGAGATGCCTCCCGTACACAATACGCGCGGTGAAGTGGTGAAGCCCGACAGTGACGGTCCTACTTCACTCTACTTCTTCAAGACTGCCGTAGAGCCGCACATCGGCGACGTACAGTACTTCAAGGTGATGAGTGGCCGCGTGCATGAGGGTGATGACTTCAGCAATGCTGACCGTGGCTCGAAGGAGCGTATCGCACAGATTTACGCCTGCGCCGGTGCCAACCGTATCAAGGTGGAAGAGATGGTGGCTGGTGACATAGGCTGCACCGTGAAGCTGAAGGATGT
>JBJEKT010000191.1:0-25866 GCA_051878775.1 Bacteroides sp.
CCGAAGTTGACCTCGGCGCACTGGGCTTCCCATCAGGCAACTGGCAGGACGAGCCGTTGTGGAGCACACGATGATGAATACAGGGACTGTCAAAAATAGAAGAGATGGAGTGGTTTGTACCCACCTCATCAGTGCACATTGAAAACAATTTTGCCGTGAAAGAAGAAAAGACCTTCCACATCCTGCTGGGTGCCGATCTGAACCGTCTGTTCCGCCTCAAGGGCAGTGAGCGCTGCACCATCGTCATCGAAGTAGGCATGCAGAATGCCGCTTAGATTATCGCCCTGGCCACGAGTCCCTTCGCCTTCGGCGATGCCCGCATGGCCGTGCCCGCCATCATCTACGCCCTGCTGATGAACGTGGTGCTGCTCACCTACACCTGGGCCATTCGCCGCATACAGCAGTGAATGCCCCCAGTGAACACCCCCACGCAGCGGTGAATACCCCAAGCCCCCAGCACTCCCCCCCTGCGGGAGAAACTGCAATACTGCAATAACTGCAAGGGGTTTTTGGCAAGAGGGGGCAGGGGGGAACCTCAGAACTGTTAAAAAATAAAAAATAACAAGTTAGTCTGGTTAGAAATAGTCGCACGAAACGGCCTTTTCTCAGATATAATAAGTACATTTGCAGAGCAATGCATTAAGCTGAATAGTAAAAATCAGGGGAAATCATCCTTTGGTGATTGCCAAGCACATGCTTGATGTACGATGACTTGATGCGGAATTACGCTGAAGGATATAGGTAGGAACACGTATTCATTCCTGCTGTCATCCCCCGCTTCCGGGACATAGATAGAATACAAGGTTGAACAAGAACAGTTGAATAAAAGAAACAGACATTCATGACGCAAAAGAGACGCATCGGGGTATTTGCCTAAGCATCTCCCCTATAAGAGAATACTATGAGGTATGTACCTCAACAGATTAACCCGGCGTTTCCGTTCTGATAACTTGATAAAAGGACATAAGATAAAATATTGAGCTTTTGGCTCTTGTTCTCTCTTAATCGAATACCGCCAATATTCAATACTACGAGGACAAGCAGACTGGAGGTTCACGCTCTTGGGCGTGGACTATTCTGTGCTTGTTGTAGTGTGTGGTCACTTGGCGGTAACCAGATTAAGAAGCAAGCGAAAGAATGGTTGCACGCCCTTTTTTTATAGAATGAACATTATCTAAATCAAATTACAATCAACACTATGTGGCATAACAAGATTATCTTCGCCTATTTAGCACTCTTTGGGACTCTAGGATTGGCGGCTTCATGCAGCGATTCCAAAGACGAGTCCGATGATACGGAGACGCAAACCTCACACCTTGTCTGCGGTAAAGTTGAAAAAGGTCCTTTCGTCAGAGGGTCTCAAGTTGAAATGAGGACATTGGACAAAGGAATGGTACCGACAGGCAGTTCATATACTACCACGATTGAGAATGACAGGGGAGACTTCAACTTCGGTTCGCTGCAAGTCAGCAGTCCGTATGCGAAGCTGACGGCCGACGGGTATTTCTATAATGAGGTAACGGGGACCCTGTCCGCAAGCCCCATCAAGCTGGATGCAATCGTTGACCTGTCGGACAACTCGACCGTCAATGTCAATGTCCTGACTCATCTCAAAAGCCAACGTATCAACTATCTTGTGACCAACAAGAAGCTGGGGTTCAATGAGGCCAACAAGCAGGCACAGAGTGAGCTGCTGACCCAATTCGGCTTGCAGCAGTATGGCGGTAAGGATGCCAGTCAATATTCAATCACCTCCGGTGATGATGCCTCTGGAGTGCTTATAGCCGTGTCATCGCTGATTCTCGCAGACCGCTCGGAAGCAGAGACAGTAGAATTCCTTTCACTGCTATGCAATGAGTTCCGTACAGTAGGTACGTTTTCTGACCACACAAGGCAGCAATTGAAGTCAACCCGCAATGACCTCAACGACAGGTTGGAAGAGATATCCGCCCATATCCAGGTCAGATACAATGAGCTGGGATATGATGTTACAGTCAAGGACCTGGCTTACTATTTTGACTGGGACGATGATGGCATCGCCGGCAATGAACTGGACGAGTCACCTACCGTCAAGCTCAGCCAAGACAAGCTGAACGTCCCGTCAGAGGGCGGTGACTATGTAGTGAAGATAGAGTCTGACAAGCCCTATTTCCTTTCCTCCTCTTTAGTGCCCGATGATAAGGTGGTAGGCTATGGGGGTATCTACGAAGACGGGGCAGAGCATATCGTGAAGGATGTGGAATATGAGTCATCTATCGACAACAACACCATCCATATCCACGTGATGCCAGCCCAGTTCCGCAGCAACAAATCCATAAGCCTGCCGATATACAATGCCCGTGGTGCGGTGTCGGCGCAACTGGATATTGAGCAGGAAGGCAATCCAGAGCTTCAGGTCCAAGTACCCAGACTGGGAGCAGATGCCCGCTTCATCAGCATTCTGATTAACCTGAGAAAAGCGCATGTCCTAAGCTATGATTTAGAGGGGAAATATGTGCTCTCAGAGAGCAAGACGCCGTACGCTCCGCACGACAATGACATCCTTACTTGCTGGAGCCATTATTACTATGCCCTGAATCATCTGATGTCCATAAAGGAGATAGATGCCAACGAGTTGAATTGCTATCAGCCTTACCTGAATACGTACATCGCACTGGTCTATTACCAGCTCACCTCACATTGGGGAGGCGTACCTTACTTTACCACGCAGAGAGGTATTGAAGATACCTCCATCCCCCGGACCAGCGAGGATGAGATACTGGCCGGACTCGTCACCTTGCTGAAGGGGGCAATGCCCGAACTGGAGGAGAAAAGGAATGATTCGTTCAGCGATGAGAACAGCGCGTTCCTTGTCTCAAAGGACGTAGCCAGGGTGCTGCTGGCTTATGTCTATTGCAACCAGAACAAATATGACTATGCGCTACCCCTGCTCGAAGAAGTCATCTCCAACGGATATTACAGCCTGGTACAGTCTGATAAGTTCATCGAATTTGCCAATAATTCGGAGTGCATTTTCGGCTTTGTGAAGGAGACAAGAAGTGGGGAGCCTTGCGAACCCTGTCTGGATTACAGGGATGTCATACTTACTGCCGCAGAATGCCAGTACTATCTGGGCAACATGTCGGAGGCAGAAGCATACGTTGACCAGCTATGTAAGGCCAAAAGCATCACCGTAGATCGGTCAGACTTGCTTGAGTCAATTGCTACGATAAGGCGGCTATACAACTCCACCAATTACCTCAGCTTCATACGACGCAACAACTTGGGCAAAAGAGTCTTAGGCTTGAGTGACGACCAGACTTACCAATTGCTGTGGCCTATCCCTGCCCAGGAAGTGGCGTCCAATCCGTCGATGACCCAAAATCCCGGATATTAGAGGAGAGGTATGGGATAATTACGAATTTAATGATGAATAGTATGATGAATAGTATGATGAAACAAAGATTTGCATTCACATTGACCATGGCATTGTTTGCCATACTGAACTTCTCTGCATGTGACAATGACGATGGGAACTCTTCGAATCATGCCCAACTACACGGTTGGTGGTTGCATGAGGTGAAGCTTGAAGGAGAAGATGCTTATAGTATAGCGGACGCATATTGGTTCCATGATGATGTTGTGGAAGGGGAATACACGCTTGTGGACCATAAGGAAAGTGGCTTCACCAGACACGTCGTCGGGAAATGGTACATGAACAACATCATTTGTGTAGATAATCCGTACGTTGTTAAGGGAGATACCATATTCATAGGCAGCGGAAAAGATCATATCCTATTGCTTAAGAATGGTAAACTTATAAAGAACAGCAACGGTTACGTATTTACCAAGCAATAGATCCCTCAGACTCCTGACTTGTTTCTTCATCAGCCATGGCTCTTTCAAGAAGGTCATCCTGATTGGTGGCGGTTTCACTTGGGATTCCTGTCCGGAGGTGATTCATATCGAACAAATCTTGGGCAATTACGTGAACTATGCTCACGAATGCCGATAGGGGTTTCGCTGTTGCTTCGCCCCTCCCACTGTGGAGGAATGGAGTGGGAGGGACGAAGCGAATAACTGCCGTTAGATTGGGGCTAAGAGGCAGGATAGTAGATGACTATTGCCCGGTGAAGAAGACCTGTTGCTCCTGGTAGCGGTCGAAGCCTACGGTGGGGTCGCCACCGGCTCGGGTCACGGCCTGGAGGATGAGCTGCTGCTCCTGGGGGGTGAGCCCGCGCTTGCCGTTGAGGTTGCGGTAGTAGGTAGCCTGACTCTTGCCGAAGGCTCCACACTGCAGCATCGACTTATTGGCGATGGGCACGGTGCCGAGGAGGGTCTTGAAGCCGTAGGCCCAACGCTCGGTACGCTCCATGAGGAGGTGGGGGCAACCGGTCTCGCTGTAGCTCAACCTGCAGGGATTGAGCAGGGAATAGACTTCGCTCTCGGCTTGCGCACGGAGGTAATTGGTGTAGCGCACACACTCGTTGCGCTTGGGACATGCTGCTGCCTGGCAGCAGGTGTCGTGGGTGAGTTGTTCTTGATTCATAGATAATGAAAAGTTTATACTTAAATTGTTTTCATCCCGATGGTAATTTCTTTTCATACTGATGAAAAACGTTTTTCGTCGTTATGAAAAAAGATTGTAATTTGGATGATAATGTACTGATAATTTAGCTGTAGGGGCGGAATATTTTCCGCCCTGAATACCGCGACTGTGGGCGTTGTTGGGCGGAATATGTTCCGCCCCTACAAGTGGATGCTTACGATGCAGCATCTTAAATTGAGGAAGAATCCTGCTTCGCTCATTTATCCTTCACCCTTCACTTTTGCTACTTATACAGCTGATTAATAGAGAGATAAATGGTGAAGGATAGTCATGTAATTCTTCACCCACCCTTCACCTTCTATCTGATTGAAATTCAATAAAATAGAAGAAAAGGTGAAGGGTGAAGGATTTTTCTCATTCCTGTGCGTATTATGCTGCAATTGGAATCAGGCGATAGAGCGTTCCCTTATTGGAATGCTTTGACTCGCAACCGATGTAACGGAGCGTTTTGCCCAACCTCACCTTAATCCCTTGGTCGCAGCGCAGTTGCGGGAATTGCCGCTTGACACCATTCAGCACCTCGTTGCTGCTCAGCCAGGTGCCTTCTGCTTCTCCCTCGGGCAACTGATAGCAGTGGCAAACCAGTCGCTCCAGGCTGTTCTCGCTCCGCTGGTAGGGGAGGTTAGCACGCTGGATGCGAGCCACTTCGGCATTGCTGAACCAGTAGGGTACCTTATCCACTTGCAGTTCATGCTTCAGCTGGGCGAAGAGCTGTGCGTGGTCGATGGGACTCTCGTTGTCGATGAGCTGACCCTTGGGAATCTTGATGCAGAGGTAGCGTCGGCTACCCGTCTCGTCGCAGAGGGGCTGAGCCTCGTTGGTGGTAGCCAGGAACGAGGCAAAGCGCCGACGGTCCTCTTGCGCTTTACCGAAGATGGGGCGACCATTCACCTTCACCTTGGAGAGCATCTGCTTCAGCCGCCCCTGCTGCGAAGGCCCCATGTTGGCAAACTCGTCGATGTTCACCAAGAGGTTGTGCGTCAGGGCCATCTCGCTGTCGAACTTATTCCCTAAGTTGATGTGGTCGAGAAAGTAGATGCGCAGCTTTTCGGGTAGCAGCCGTACCGCAAAGGTACTCTTACCGCACCCCTGTTCACCAATCAGTACAGGCACACACTCGTTGCCGTGGAGCGTGTCCATGCCCAGCCAGTGGGCCACGGCAGAGCGGAGCCAGGTGCTGAGCCATGCCAGCTGCTCCGAGGTCACCCCGGGCAGACGGCCAAAGAGCTGCGCCACATGGTTCTTGCCATTCCACTCGGGGAGTCCGTTCAGGTAGTCGCGGATAGGGTCGAAGAGGGGCACTTGGTTGGAGTGGAGCAGCTCCTCGATGTTGTTCTTGGGCGAGCGTTTGCCCCCGATGCCATCGCGCTTGGCGTGGAGGATGATGGAGTTGACGGCCATCTCGGTCAGCACCTCCCAGGCCGACGCATCGGGGAGCCGCTTCAGCTCTGTCTTGCCACTCAGCAGGTTGTGGCGAAACTGATAGTTCTCGTTAAGGAAGCTTTCAGCCTCAAGCAGCGCCTCCTGTACCTGGGTCATTGCCTGCAATGCCGAGGTGTTGTTCAATTGAGCATTTTCCATATACAATATATAAAGGTATAAAGAGTGAATAATTCCACTTTGTAGGGGCTGAGCGATGTGTCTGCCCCCGGAAAGCTGATGCAAAGTTACATCACGAATCACCCCAAAAACAAATTTTCCCTGCGCATGAACCCCCATTTCACCGGAAAACGGGAAATAATCGGCTAAAAACGGGAAATCGGTCGGGATATTTCAGAAATAACTGCTATATTTGTGGCTCTATTGTGGAGGAACATAGTATTAAAGTAAACGACACCATCGCAATGACAGAACAGGAATTCAGCTACGAAGTATTCGACCGGCAGGTCAACGCCCTCATTAATCAGGGTATGATGCTGGTGAAGGGGTATGACGACATGACCACCATGGAGCTCAACCTTGACCTCAAGTCGTTCTACATCAAAGCTTCCAAGGTGTGTGTGATGGCCGACATCGACTTCCGCCTCCAGCACGAGAACTTTTGCCGCGAGCGGGCGCAGCAGAACATCGACTTTCACAAAGCCATGAACCTCTTCGTCATAGGCATGCTCTCGCCTTTCATCAACCGAGTAGTGGCCCGTTACCAAGCCGATGAGCGCTTCGAGGGGGTGAAAGCCGAGCTCTACCCCTACAGCATCTCTGAGGTGATACCCTGCCTTAAAGAGATACCTGAGATAAACTTCGAAGGCATAGACAATACCATTGCCGCCACACGCCTCATCGAGCTGGAGATGAAGAAGCAGGAGGAGGCCAGGTTTCCTGACATACCCCACATCGAACGCATGTGGATGCTCTTCCAGGTCTATGCCTTGATGTGCTACCTCATGCTCCACTTTATCCGCATGGACGAGTTGACCCAGGAGAAGCTCGATCCTGAAGAGGGGCTTCAGATGCTACTGGCCCATCTGAAGCGCTACGCCTACTCCCCCGAGGGGAGCCTGGAGCTGGAGCGCTATATGGAGAGCCTGCGCTTCGACCACGACGGGGTGCTCACCGAACCGCTGCTGCGTGCTGCGCAGAAGGAGCTCCGCAAGGAGGTGCCTCAGCGGCTGCAGCTCTGCTTCATGAAGCATATCGACGACCTCGATGCTCTGGTGGACGACCTTGCGGCACTCGGCGAGATAGAGATGCAGGAGTTCAGCGAACTGATAGCCGCCATCTGCAAGTGGCAACTCCTGGCCCGCGAGCTGGAGGAGCTGAGCCGACCGCAACTCACCGTGGAGAAGCTGCCTAACCAGGTGTTCTGCACCATGCTCCACGACAAGCGCATCGACCTTCGTGAGCTGCGTGAGCGCATCAAGCGGATGCTGCCCCTCGTCAAGCAGAAGAATCACTGGTTCTGCGTATGGAGCGTATTGCGCTTCCGCAACCTCCTCGCCACGGAGAAGTTTGAGACCTTCGCACAGCAGATGATGAGTGCCGAATGGTTTGGCCGTGAGTCCGGGGTAGTCTCCTTCAGCGGTGATACCCTGAACGAGTACAGCGGCTACTTCACCGACTGCCTCTACACCCGCTGGAACGAGAAGGACTACCAGCTCTACCTCGCCACACACCCCAAGAAGAAATGGGGCACTACCCTCTGCCAGCGCTTCTTCCGCCTCTGCCTGCTGATGGACGAGGAGTTTCGCATCGCCACGGAGAAATGAATTACACATAATATTTTTGTGAATTGTTTAAGTTGTCTTTAGGGGAGTTGCAAAATCGACCAACTTGTATTATTTTTGCACCATGCAACGACGGATATTGACATACGGCGGATACGCTGAGGAATTGATGAACACCTTGAAGGAAAAAGAGCAGGAGAAAATGCATCATCAACGCATTCTATGCTCGTTCTTTTAGGCATGCGATTTCAGGACTAAAGATTATATATATGACTATGTGTAATAAAAATATACTACATCCAGTGATGCTGGCTGGGACGGGGAGTGATGTGGGGAAGAGTGTGCTCGCTGCGGCCTTCTGCCGCATCTTCAAGCAAGATGGCTACTCACCGGCACCCTTCAAGGCGCAGAACATGGCACTCAACTCCTATGCAACCCCCGAAGGGCTGGAGATAGGGAGGGCACAGGCAGTGCAGGCTGAAGCGGCAGGTGTGGCTTGCCATACTGATATGAACCCGCTGCTGCTCAAGCCACAGAGCGATATGACCTGCCAGGTGGTGCTCAACGGCAAGCCCGTGGGCAATCGCTCAGCCTCGGCATTCTTCCGCAGAGAGGGACGCGAGCAGTTGCGCCAAGCTGTGTGTGCTGCCTTCGACCGGTTGGCTCAGTGCTTCAATCCCGTGGTGATGGAGGGGGCGGGCAGCCTGGCCGAAATCAACCTGCGCGACGTGGACCTGGTCAACTTGCCCATGGCGCTCCATGCCGGGGCTGACGTCTTCCTGGTGGGTGACATTGACCGTGGCGGAGTGTTTGCCAGCGTTTATGGCTCGCTGATGCTGCTCCGCCCCGAGGAGCGCCGCTGCGTAAAGGGCATTCTCATCAACAAGTTTCGTGGTGACATCCGCCTCTTTGAGGAGGGGGTGAAGATGCTGGAGGAGCTGTGCGGCATCCCTGTACTCGGGGTGATACCTTACCTGAAGGATGTGCACATCGACGAGGAGGATTCAGTGGTCCTGGCCGATAAGTCGCTCCGCTGGGAGCAGGGCAGGGTGAACGTGGCCGTAATCCTGCTGCGACACCTCAGCAACTTCACCGACTTCAATCGCCTGGAGCGTGACCCCCGTGTACACCTCTTCTATACCCACTGCCCCGATGAGGTAGAGAAGGCTGATATCATCCTCTTGCCTGGTAGCAAATGCACCATCGATGACCTGGAGGAGCTGCGTCGCAGTGGGGTGGCTCAAGCCATTCTCTGTGCCCACCATCAAGGGGCCACGGTGATGGGCATCTGCGGTGGATATCAGATGATGGGACAGCTGCTGCTCGACCCGCAGCACGTGGAGGGCGAGGTGGAGCGGATGCCTGGACTTGGGCTGCTCCCCGTGGTGACCGAGCTGCAGGGTGAGAAGGTGACACGCCAGGTTAAGTGCCTGTTGGCAGATGAGGCATCCCCTCAGGATGCCGACCCCATACTGCATGAGGCCTCGTTACCGAAGGGCTCGCTCCCGATGATGGAGGGGTATGAGATTCACATGGGAGTCACAACCCCTGCAGAGGGGGCGCTGCCTCAGCCGCTGCTCCAGCTGGCCGACGGTACGCTGGATGGCTACCGCCAAAGCCCCACCTGCATGGGAACCTATCTGCATGGCATCCTCGACAACGACCGCTTCATCGACTACCTGCTTAAGCCTCATCGGCACAAGATGAACGACCGGCAGAAGGCCTTCGATTACCATCAGTATAAAGAAGAACAGTATAACTTACTGGCGGACCACGTGCGCAAGCACGTCAACATGCCGCTGGTGTATCAAATTTTGACTCAAGACCATGATTAAAGGACACGGCGATGATGCCTATCTGTACCACTGCCCAGCAGCAGTCAATTTCAGTTCCAACGTCTATCACGGCATGGACCTGAACGGCTTGAAGCAACACCTGGCTCAACGCCTGGAGCTCATAGGGAGTTACCCTGAGCCCGAACCCTATACACTGGAGGCACGGCTGGCTGGCTACCACCGGCTACTTCCCGACGAGGTGTGTGTGACCAACGGGGCCACCGAGGCCATCTACCTCATTGCACACACTTTCCGCGAATCACTCAGCGCCATACTGCAACCCACCTTCAGCGAGTATGCTGATGCTTGTCGCATCCATGGCCACCGTCTTCGCTCACTCTATCAGTTGCCCGATGAGCGTTCAGGCTATCGGCTGCCCGGAGAGGTGCAGTTGCTCTGGCTCTGCAATCCCAATAACCCCACGGGGCAGGTGGTGGAGAAAAAGCTGCTCTGCCGTCTGCTGGAGCAGAACCCCAAGGTGCTCTTTGTCATCGACCAGTCGTATGAGTACTTCACGCTTCATCCGCTCTTTACTGCTGAGGAGGCACTGGAGTATCCGCACCTGTTGCTGCTCCACTCCATGACGAAGCGCTATGCCATTCCTGGTCTGCGTCTGGGCTATCTCACGGGCAATGCACGGATGATGGAGCGGCTACGCAGTCAGCGGATGCCCTGGTCGGTCAACCAGCTGGCCATCGAGGCTGGCCACTACCTGCTGGAGCATGAAGCGGAGATGGAGATGGACTTAGTAGGCTACCTGAGGGAGGCTCAGCGGTTACGCAACCTGCTGATGCAGAATGGGGTAACCGAGGTGTGGGACACAAAGACCCACTTCATGTTAGCTCGTTTGCGCATGGGCAGGGCTTCGGCGCTCAAGGAGTATCTGCTGAAGGAGCATGGTATCCTGATACGCGATGCCTCCAACTTCAGCGGGCTCGATGAACGCTACTTCCGCGTAGCGGCCCAGGGCCCTGAGGATAACGACCGGCTTGCAGCGGCCATCGTGCAATGGGCGGAAGATAACGAGTAAACTAAAAGATAAAGTTGTATTGGACGTGGAAAAGATAATTACTCTCCTGCTGGCCTGGGTGGCCGACTTGATCTGGGGCGACCCTGTGGCCTTGCCTCATCCCGTGGTGGGCTTCGGGCGACTGATTGCCTGGGGCGAACGACATGGTAACCGTGGGCAAGGCCGACGTCTCAAGGGGGCACTGCTGGCCTTGGGTCTCGTGGCTGCAGTCTATGGTGCTACATACGGTCTGCTGCAGGCATTGGATGCGGTGAGTCCATGGTGTAGGTGGCTTGTGGAGGCGCTGTTCATTTTTTACTGTCTGGCAGGAACCACGTTGATTCGCGAGGTGCGCGAAGTGTTTCGTGCGGTGGATCGCTCCCTGGAGGAGGGAAGGCGGCAAGTGGCTCGCATCGTGGGGCGAGACACAGCGCAGCTCACCGCACAAGAGGTACGCACTGCAGCACTCGAAACGCTGGCCGAGAACCTGAGCGACGGAGTGATGGCACCCCTCTTCTGGTATCTGCTGCTGGGGGTACCAGGCATGATGGCCTATAAGATGATCAATACGCTCGACTCGATGATTGGCTACCGCAACGAGCGCTACCGTCAGTTTGGCTGTGTGGCGGCACGGGTGGATGATGTGGCCAACTACCTGCCTGCAAGGCTCACTGCTCTCTTGATGCTGCTCGTGGCAGGGAGAGTGTCGCTGCTTGGCTTCGTGGCACGACAAGGCAAGCGCCATGCCAGTCCCAACTCCGGTTATCCTGAGTCGGCCCTGGCTGGCATCTTGAATTGTCGCTTTGGGGGGCCTCACCATTACTTTGGCCAAGAGGTGTGGAAGCCTTACATCGGCATCAATGACCGACCGCTGACCACTGCCGATATGCAGCTTGCCGTCAATATCAATCGCCGTGCCGAGGTAGTGATGGTGCTGCTCATCATCCTCCTTCAACTTTAGGTTCGGATTCCTGGCTTTAGGCCCGGATTCCTACAACTCGATGCGGATGATGCCGCCATAGGGTGAGAGGGCGCTGAAGGCCTCCTCGTGGGTAATCATTCTGGCATAAATCTGGGCTGAGATAAGCACTCCGCCGTGGGCAAACAGGAGCACACGCTGCCACGGTTGCTGCTTCAGCTCATCGAGGAAGGCCGAGACGCGATGATACTGCATCTCAAACGACTCACCATCCGTGGCGGCCACGTGAAGGAAGTCGGCAAACCACTCCTGTATGCGGGGGTCGTGAATCTCGTCAAAGCGCTTCATCTCCCATTGACCGAAGTTAATCTCCATGATGCGTGGTTCGCGTACGGCATCGGGGTAGCCGCAGAAGGTGGCCAAGCGCACGCAGCGCGACAGGGGGCTGGTGAAGACGGCATCAAAAGGGGCAAGGCGCTGCAGTTGCTCACGGCAAACAGCGGCTTCGCTCTCAAAGGTAGGGCGCAGCGGTACATCGCTTTGCCCGTAGCAGACACCTGCTGGCACATCGACCGAGGTGTGGCGTATCAGATAAACTTCCATAGCATGTATGTATTATTATGAATATAGCATGAGACAAGTGAGATAATAGCTGAGCTCGCACAGCAGAAACAGTGCTCCGCAGCAGTCGCCGGTATAGCCCTGGATACGATGCTTCATCAGTCGCATGAGCAGTACGAAGGATATAAGGGGGGCAGCCAAGGCTGGCCAGAAGCTGGCTGGAAAGAGTCCTGTGGCCGTCAGCCCCAGCGTGGGCAGCAGACCTCCTACCCATGCCACCACCTCCTCTTTCAGGCTCATACGGCGGTAGATGATGCGGGCCTTGCTCTCCTCCTCCTTGCGGGCATAGGGAAGGAAGAGGATGAGTTGCGAGGCTACGCATTTGCTCCAGCAGTCGCCTGCTATCACGAGGACACAGAGTAGCTGGAGCGGCAGGGCAGAGAGCTGGTAGAGCGTGAGGAAATAGATAATGAGGCCTATGACGCCATAGGTGCCGATGTGGGAGTCCTTCATGATGGTGAGGATGCGCTCGCGTGAAGTACCGCCGCCAAAACCATCGAGAAAGTCGGCCAGTCCGTCTTCGTGCAGACAGCCGGTGAGGAGCAGTCGGCAGGTGAGGGCAATAATCCAGGCCGTAGCCACGGGCATCACCTCTCCGCAGCACCACAGCACAGCTGCCGTCATACCCCCCGTGAGCCAACCTACCACCGACCAATAGGGTACCACGTGCTTAAAGCAATCCGTCGGTACCTCCCGCAGTCGCCAGAAGGGGAGACGGGTAAAAAAGATGAATGCTGCAAGGAGATTCATAAGCCCATCCACTAAAAATATTTGGTAATCGAGGCGTTGGTGAACGAGTCCATCTCATTGATCATCCTTACGGCTGAGTCGATGATGGGGTAGGCACAGATGGCTCCTGTGCCTTCGCCCAGACGGAGGTTCAGGTGAAGTATCGGCTTGGCACCGAGGGCATTGAGCACCAGCCGATGTCCGGATTCATCGCCGCAATGGCAGAAGATGGCGTAGTGGAGTACCTCAGGGCAGAGCTTGCTGGCAGCCAACATGCAGTTGGTCATGATGAAGCCATCCACCAGGATGACCATGCCGAGCGAGGCTGCTTGCAGCATGGCCCCTACGGCCATCACCATCTCCAGTCCGCCGAAGTAGCGGATGATGTCGCGGGGTGAGCCGTCGCCCGGGTAGTGGTCAAGAGCCTGTTGCAGCACCTGCAGCTTGTGGTTCACCCCTTCGCGGTCCAGTCCGGCACCAGCTCCCACGCACTCCTCCAAGGGAATCCCTGTCAGACAGTGCATCCACATGGATGAGGCCGAGGTGTTGCCTATGCCCATTTCGCCGAAGCTCAGCACATTGCTTCCCTCCTCGTGGCATTGATGGACTACCTCAGCACCATAGGCCAGGCAACGTTCCGTCTCCTCCATGGTCATGGCTGCTTCGTGCAGGAAGTTGGCTGTGCCACGGCGCACCTTGCGGTTGATGATGCCTCGTTCGTAGGGCAGGTCGTAATCCACACCGGCATCCACAATCTTCAGCTTGAAGCCGTGCTGACGGCAGAGGAAGTTGACCCCGGCCCCTCCTTGGAGGAAGTTGTAGATCTGTTGCCAGGTGATTTCTTTGGGCGATACGCTCACCCCTTCGGCCACGATGCCATGGTCGGCAGCGAAGATGATGTTCTGCGGATGGCTCAGTTTGGGAGTGAGGGTCTGCTGAATGAGCCCTATCTGCAGGGCCAGCTCTTCCAGTCTGCCCAGGGAGCCTTTGGGCTTGGTCAGGTTGTTGATCTTGTCCACCAGCAGGGGGCGAATCTGCTCATCGGGAGCAGTGATATGGAGTTCTTTCATAATGATTGCATTGATGTGAGATTATGGTGAGTGATGTGATTTCGGATAGATAGTGCGGAGGAGTAGAAGCGCTCTATTTGATACGGAGCGGAATGCCTGATACCATCAGATAGACCTCATCGGCCCGTTGCGCTACGTACTGGTTCATCCACCCCTGCAGGTCGGTGAACTTACGCTGCACCTCGTTGGCCGATACCTCACCCGAACCAATCTCGTTGGTCACGAAGATGAAGGTGGCCTCTTGCGTGGTGAAGCGGTCGAACTCTGCTTGTGCAGCTTGGAGCGCTTGCTCCACATGGGCACCCAGGTCGAAGAAGAAGTTGGTACACCACAGTGTAAGGCAATCCACGAGCACCACCCGCCCAGAACAGTCGTGGAGGCTGAGTTGCTTATCCTCCTCGATGTTCGTCCATTGGGGGCCTCGGTTCTGCTGATGTCTGAGTACCCGTTGGCGAAACTCCTCGTCCCAGATGCGTGCCGTGGCCAGGTAGATTGGGTTAGGGGAGAGGCTCAGCGCCATCTTCTCTGCCATCGAGCTCTTGCCCGAGCGGGTCCCTCCGGTGATTAATATGATGCGGCGATTCATTTTTCAAACTAAAAACTAAAAGATAAAAACTTACTATTCTTCTCTCTCATGGGCTTCGTTTCACGCCACGGGTGGCGGGGGCTTCGGTGGGGTTATCGGGCCAGAAGTGCTTGGGGTAACGCCTGCGGAGTTCTTTGCGCACCTCGAAGTAGGTGGTTTGCCAGAAGCTGTGCAGGTCTTTCGTGAGCTGCACGGGTTTAAAGCCGGGGGAGAGCAGCTCCATCAAGACGGGGCGACGCCCCTCATCCACACGGGGGGTGTCGCTCATGCCGAAGCACTCCTGTAGGCGGACGCTCACTATCGGAGCCTCGGCTCCTGGGCGGTAATCCACGCGGATACGGCTCCCTGTGGGCACCGTGATGTGGGTGGGGGCCAGGAGGTCTGCGCGTAGCTGCTGCTCATAGCTCAGCAGGCCCCACATCACCTCGGTGAGGTCAATCTTCTTCAATGCCTGGGCCGTGGTGGCCTTGCCGATGTAGAGGGGGAGCCATTCGTCAGCACGCTCTAGCAGGGTTGCGGTGCTCAGGTCGGGCCACTCCTCCTCGGGGTGCCAGCGCTGCAATGAGGCCAGTCGCAGCTGGAGCCGTTGCACCTCGGCAGCGGCAAAGTCGAACATACTGAGGCCATCACGTCGAGCCGCTTCACAGACCACGCTCACTGCCTCATCGCGAACCTCGTCCATCGCTATCGGTCGCCACTCCAGGGTGAGCGCTCCGATGCGCAGCTCGCGCCGGGCAATGACCTCACCCTGCTTGCTGTCCCAGCTGAGCTGCTTGCGCCACTGGGCGGTGTCGGCAACTGCTTCGCGTCGGAGCGGAGCAGCCAGGAAAATACGTCTATCCATCGAAGCTACGGCTATCAGCTCCTCGCCCGAGAGGTCGTCAGCCTGCTGGAGGGTGGCTACTTCGCCGTTACTCAGCTTGTAGCGCACGGTGTCGGTTAGTGGCAGGGAGTTGCTCCTCACGTTGCGCGAGGCTTGGGTATCGGCATCCATGCGTAGGGCGATGCGCTCAGGGTAGGCCGAGGCAATGAGGGCTCCCGTGTCGTAGGGATTCGGAAGGCTGTTGTCAGTATCCTTCAGCTGGATAAGGCGGCGGTATTGCTCGGCGTTGCGGAGGATAGGGGCATAGCGGCTGTGGCCTTTACACCTACTCTCGCGCAGTAAGCGGATGCGGCTGTTGAGGTCGGCATCGGCTGTGTCCGTGGGGAGGATGTCGCGTTCGTCGAGCAGGGCTGCAACGTCGGTGGCCAAAGAGCGCTGCGAGGGGGTGGAGGCTTGGGTCAGCATCTGTGCGATGCGGGGGTGGCAGGGCAGATGGGCCAACTCACGTCCATGTGGAGTGATGGCCCCTTGCCCATCGATGGCCTGCAGGAGTTGGAGAAGTTGGCGTCCATGGGCTACGTGGGCACGTGGTGGAGGGGTGAGCCAAGGCAGCTGGTAGAGGTCCGTCTCGCCCCAGGCTGCTACGTCGAGCACTACGGGGGCCAGGTCGGCCTCTTCTATTTCCGGCTTGCGGCAGTCGTCCATGCGCAGTTCGGTGGCGCGGCTCCAGAGACGGTAACATACCCCTTCTGCCAGTCGGCCGGCACGGCCTGTGCGTTGACGCGCCATGTCCATGCTGATGCGTACCGTCTCCAGCCGGCTCAGCGAGGTGCGCGGGTCGAAGAGCAGCTTACGGCAGAAGCCTGAATCCACCACGATGCGTACCCCCTCGATGGTGAGTGAAGTCTCTGCAATGGGCGTGGCCAGCACCACCTTTCGCTCTCCATCGGGTGAGGGGAGGATGGCGCGGCGCTGTGCCTCGGAGCTCATCAGTCCGTAGAGAGGGCAGACCATCGTGGCCGCCGAATCATTACCCAGATAGGTATCGAGCAGCTCCTTGCAGCGCATGATTTCTCCTTGTCCGGGCAGGAAGGCGAGGATATCGCCTTTGTGCTCGTGCAGAGCCCGCTTGACGGCTTGTGCTACGGCGGTGGCACAGGTGGCTGGCGTGGCCTCCTCGTCGTGAATCACCTCCACGGGGAAGAGGTGTCCCTGGCTTTCCAGGAGCGGGGCATCAAAGGCTTGGCAGATGGCCGAGGTGTCTATGGTGGCGGACATGAGGAGGATGCGCAGGTCGGGGCGGATAATCTGTTGCGAGGCGCGGGCCAGGGCAAAGGCGGTGTCGGTGGTGAGGTTGCGCTCATGAAATTCGTCGAAGAGCACCACCGCTATCCCTTCAAGCGTGGGGTCATCCACGAGCATACGGCTCAAGATACCTTCGGTGAGGACCTCGATGCGGGTCCTGCTGCTCACGCAGCGTTCGAAGCGTACGCGGTAGCCCACGGTCTCCCCTACGCGTTCACCCAGCATGGCAGCCATGCGCTCGGCTATCTGACGTGCAGCCAGTCGGCGTGGCTCCAGCATGAGGATTTTTCCACACGGCGTGGCCTCTGCAGGAACCTTTCCCGCAGTCGTCGAGGCCTCTTGCTGCAGGAATCCCTGGAGGATGGTCAGGGGAAGCAGCGTGGACTTGCCAGCTCCGGGAGGGGCGGTGAGCACCAACCGGGGGTGACGGGTCAGGGCACGGTTCACCTCGTCGGCCATTTGGCCAACGGGCAACTGATGGAGGTAGGGCAGGAGCGAGGGTGTGTACACGGCGCGGAGAGTGGTTAATCGTTAGCCTCCAAGGCGTAATCCACGGCACGGTTTACATAGTCGCAGAAGGGCTTGATGGTGTGAAACAGTTCAGCCACACGTTCGGCCAGTCGGGGTGCGGTGACGAAGTCGTCGTTGACCGTGGCACAGAGGCAGTAGCTCTTCAGTCGCATCCAGTCGGCGTAGGGTGCATCGGCAGGGTACTCGCGGGGTACGCGCTTGAGGGCTCCATCCATATCTACGCTGAAGCTGGGGTGTGCCACGCCAAGCACGTCGCGTCGGAACTCTTCCCAACCGTCGCTTATATCCTCGCGCAGCAGTTTCACGGCCTGCTGGTCGTAGCAGTAGTTGCCTGCAGCCAGCATGTGGGCCTGGGGATAGCTGCCAGACGAGCCGGTGCCTACATGGAAGTAGTAGCCTGCGTGCATCGACTTTTTTCCTCCCGGTGCGAGAAAGACGCCGAAGTGTGTCTTATAGGGTGACTTGTCACTGCTGAAGCGCGTATCGCGGTAGATGCGGTAGGTGCAGTCGCGCAGCGTGAGTTGTGCAATATCCTCGTCGTAGGCCCCGATAGCACGAATCAGCTCCTCGCAGAAGCTGTTCCAGCGCTGTTGGGCTTGTTGGTATGCTGCCTTATGTTCGTTGAACCATTCGCGGCAGTTGTGTTGCTCCAGCTGCCGCAGAAAGGAGAGAATCTGTTGCATTTTTAGTCTATATCTTCCAGCTATAATTTTAAATTGTTAATTTTTAATTGCCCCCTATGTATGCCAGGATTTGTTCAGCGTGGATTTTGGTTTTGATCTCTTTGGGGGTAAATATTTTCTCGATGATGCCCTCCTCGTTGACCAGGTAGGTGGTGCGGAGGATGCCGATGGTGCGATGTCCGCAAGCCACCTTCTCGCCCCAGCAGCCCAGTTGTTGCAGCAGGGTGGTCTCGGTGTCGGCTATCAGTGGGAACTCCAGGCCTTGTGCATCGGCAAACTTCTTCTGCAGGGCTTGCTTGTCCTTGCTCACGCCCACGATAGCATAGCCTGCGGCTTCGAGTTCGTCCTTATGGGCCTGCAGCGAACAGGCCTCGGCGGTGCAACCGCTGGTGTTGGCCTTGGGGTAGCTGTATAGTATCAGTTTGCGGCCCTGGTAGTCGCTGCGCTTAATTTCGCGTCCATCTTGGTCAATGCCAAGGATTTCGGGTATTTGGTCTCCTACGTTCATTTTTTTCTTTCTTTTGAGTTATAGTATACTAATTGATTTCTGTTTTCAATCCTTCACCACAGGTTTTCCGGCAGCTTGCCATGCGGTGATGCCTCCTTTCAGGTCGGTCACCTGGAGGCCAATGGCCTTCATCTGGGTGGCTGCATTGTGGCTGCGTCGGCCACTGCGGCAGTAGATGTAGTAGTGCTTGCTCTTATCGAGGGCAGCGATGCCGGTCTGGAAGGTAGCTTCGTCGAGCACGTTGAGCTGCTGGGCACCGCTGAGGTGACCTTCGGCGTATTCTTCAGGTTGACGCACATCGATGAGCAGGGCGTCCGTATCGCTGCGGAGAGCTTCCTCATAGGCTTGGGGCTCCAGGGTCGGTATGTCCTGGCTCTGGCAAGCTGAACAGAGGCCCAGCATGGCCAGTAGGGTAGTGAATAGCTGTTTCATCTTTTATGGATATGATTACAATGATATGATGTTGTCTACATGATAATCTCATCTGATTACTCCACGAAGCGGACCTTCTCGTCGTACTTGCGTGGCTTGGCGTCGGGACTCTCGGCGGGGTAGCCCAGGGTGATGCAGTAGAGCAGCTCGTAGTCGGCGCTGAAACCCAGTCGCTCCAAGTAGGGGGCGCAGGCCTTGCTCTTCATCATCTGGCGTGTGGGGGCGGCCATGCAGCAGGAGCCGATGCCCATCGACCAGGCCTTGAGGATGAGGTTCTCGCCCAGCAGACCACAGTCGATGGCTGAGATGTCGTAGGTGGTGTCGCGGGCGATGAAGACCACGCAGGGGGCTCCGGCAAAGATGGTGCTGGTGCCCTTGCGTAGGCGTACTTCGGTGTCGCTGGCCACGGCGTTGGAGATTTCCTGGAGTAGCTGTGGGTTATCTACCACGCGCAGTTCGTAGGCCTGGCGGTTCTGACCGTTGGGGGCGTTGACGGCGCAGAGCAGGATCTGCTGCAGCGTGTCGCGCGAGAGGGTCTGGTCGGTGTAGAGCCGGATGCTGCGGCGGGCCATGATGACGCGTTGGATGGCATCGGCATCATTCACAGCGGCCGATTCGTTGGTTTGCGCTGAGGGGGCCGTACAAGCGCTCATCAAAGCAGCTCCCAGGAGGGAGAAAAAGAGTGTTTTTATACGTTTCATATACATCTTGAATAAAAGGGTTTGTTTATTCTGCAAAAATAGTACTTTTCTTTGATTCCTTGGCCGCTTGGTGATGGATTTTTGCTACTTTTGCCCGCAGATAGACAGAAATAGTACAGAATAAACGTAAAAACAACGATATTTAACATGGAAAAGAATAGATTGCAACGTGTGGTGGTCAAGGTGGGGAGCAATGTGCTGACGCGTAAGGATGGCACCCTCGATGTGACCCGCATGTCGGCTTTGGTCGATCAGGTGGCCGAGCTGCGCACCATGGGGATGGAGGTGATACTCGTCTCGTCAGGGGCTGTGGCTTCGGGTCGCAGCGAGGTGCAGCCGCTCAAGAAGCTTGACAGCGTGGAGCAGAGGCAGCTCTTCAGTGCAGTGGGTCAGGCCAAGCTCATCAATCGCTACTACGAACTCTTCCGCGAGCATCATGTGGCCGTGGGGCAGGTGCTCACCACCAAGGAGAACTTCGGTACGCGCCG
The DNA here is from genome assembly GCA_051878775.1 of Bacteroides sp. Lineage (GTDB taxonomy): Bacteria > Bacteroidota > Bacteroidia > Bacteroidales > Bacteroidaceae > Bacteroides. The sequence goes on from JBJEKT010000191.1 coordinate 19,993, forward strand.
CCACTACCTCAACCAGAAGCGTTGCATGAGTGTAATGCTTGATAACGGCGTAATACCCATCGTCAACGAGAACGATACCATCTCCGTCACCGAACTGATGTTCACGGATAACGATGAGCTTTCGGGCTTGATAGCCACGATGATGGATGCCCAGTTGCTGGTCATCTTGAGCAACATCGATGGCATCTACAATGGTGACCCTGCCTCACCATCGTCCAGCGTGATTCGTGAGATTCTCCCTTCTACGGAGCTGGAGAGCTACATCCAGTCGGGCAAGTCGAGCTTCGGTCGGGGAGGGATGCTCACCAAGACACGCATAGCGCGCAAGGTGGCCGAGGAGGGTATTGCGGTCGTGATAGCCAACGGTCGCCGTGAGCAGGTGTTGCTGCGGCTTATTGCGAGCCTTCGAGGTGATGGAGCCGCCGCAGGGGAGGAGCTGCCCTTCACGCGCTTCGTGCCTTCGCCGCAACCCGTATCGAGTGTGAAGAAGTGGATAGCCCACAGCGAAGGGTTTGCCAAGGGAGAGATTCACCTCAACGAGGCGGCCACGCTGCTGCTGGCCGGTGAGCGTCCGATGAGCATTCTCCCCGTGGGCCTTACGGCTGTGGAGGGAGAGTTTGAGAAGGATGACATTGTGCGTGTGGTGGGCTATGATGGCCGCTACCTGGGTGTGGGGCGTGTGAGTTGCAGTGCCCCGCAGGTTCACGCCATCATCGGCAAGCATGGCGAAAAACCTGTCATCCACTACGACTACCTCTATATTGAGGGAAACGGGTAAACTAAAAACAGACTTCAGGGCAGACAAATCGGTCTGCCCCTATAGTAATTTATAATGAATTATTAATCCGATTAATCATGAACGATATAACGACTACTCTTGGCCTGGTGAAAGAGGCCAGCAGGCAGCTGCTCAGCTTGAGCGATGCTGCCGTTTCTGATGTGCTGCGCGATGTGGCAGATGCAGCTGAAGCCCATACCGACCTCCTGCTGGAAGCCAACCGGCAGGATCTGGAACGCATGGACCCTGCCAATCCTAAGTATGACCGCCTCAAGCTCACTCCCGAGCGTATCCGGGGCATTGCTGAGGGTATCCGTCAGGTGGCTAATCTGCCTTCACCGCTCCATCGCGTGCTCCGTGGCTACGAACTGCCCAACGGGCTGAAGATAGAGCGTGTCAGTGTGCCGTTTGGCGTCATTGGCATCATCTACGAGGCACGCCCCAACGTCAGCTTCGACGTGGCTGCCATCTGCCTGAAGAGTGGCAACGCCTGTGTGCTCAAGGGGGGCAGTGATGCCGACTGCTCTAACCGCGCCATCGTGCAGCTCATCCACGGGGTGCTCACGGCCCATGGCCTCGATCCGCATCTGGTGGAGCTCCTTCCTGCCACTCACGAGGCGGCCCAGGTGCTGCTCCATGCCGAGGGGCTGGTGGATCTGATCATTCCCCGTGGCAGCAGTCGCTTGATACGCTTCGTACGTGCCGAGGCCACCATCCCCGTCATCGAGACGGGTGCAGGCATCTGCCACACCTACCTGGATGAGTTTGCCGACCTGGAGAAGGGACGTGCCATTGTGCTCAATGCCAAGACGCGTCGCGTCAGCGTGTGCAATGCACTCGACTGCCTCCTGCTCCACGCCAAGTGCCTACCTCAGCTCCCTTTGCTTTGTGCTCCCCTGGCGGAGAAGAGGGTGATCATCTATGCCGATGCCCCCGCCTATGCCGCCTTGCTGGGCTGCTATCCGGAGGAGTTGCTCCGTCAGGCTTCACCGGAGGACTTCGGTACCGAGTTCCTGGATTACAAGATGGCTATCCGCACGGTGACGGACCTCGATGAGGCGCTCAGCCACATCCGTCGCTACGGCTCGCATCACAGCGAGTGCATCGTCACGGAGCATCATGCTTCGGCTCAGCGGTTCACGCGTGAGGTGGATGCGGCTTGCGTCTATGTCAATGCGCCGACCTCATTCACCGATGGGGGTGAGTTTGGCCTAGGGGCTGAGATAGGCATCAGCACCCAGAAGCTCCATGCCCGTGGCCCCATGGCGCTGGAAGAGATTACCACCTACAAGTGGATTATCGAGGGCGATGGCCAGGTGAGGGGATGAGTGATAGGTCAGCACCGGTGGGGGACTGGAAGACGCGCAGGTCAAACTCAGGAACGATGGCCAGCAGGTGGTCAAAGACGTCGGCCTGGATTCGTTCGTAGGGCTCCCAATCGGTGGTGCGGGTAAAGAAGTAGAGCTCTACCGGGATGCCGTGGTCCGTGGGCTGGAGGTGGCGCACCAGGAGGGTCATGTCATCGCGTACGTCAGGAAGGTTGCGCAGGTAAGCACCCAGGTAAGCGCGAAACACGCCCAGGTTGGTCTGACGTCTGCCGTTCACCAGTACGCTGTTGTCTATCTTCTGCGCCGCGTTGTACTCCTTGATGACTTGTTCCGTCTGCTCGATGTAATTGGCCAGGAGCTTGATGCGGCGGTACTTGTCGAGCATCTCTGGGGTGCAGAAGCGCACACTGTTCATGTCGATGTTGACCGAGCGCTTCACGCGGCGACCACCGCTCTCCTGCATACCGCGCCAGTTCTGAAACGAGTCGCTCACCAGCAGGTAGGGTGGGATGGTGGTGATGGTGTTGTCCCAGTTGCGCACCTTCACCGTGTTGAGCGTCACCTCGATTACTGTGCCGTCAGCACCATACTTGGGCATGGCAATCCAGTCGCCCACCTTCAGCATGTCGTTGGCCGAGAGCTGTACCCCTGAGACCACGCCCATGATGGAGTCCTTGAAGATCAGCATCAGCACCGCTGCCGAGGCACCCAGGCCGGCCAGCAGCGAGAGGGGCGATTTGTCAATCAAGATGGCAATGATGACGATGCCACCCACGAACCACAGCGCCACCTGTGCCGTTTGCAGCAGTCCCTTGAGCGGACGGTCGCGCAGCTGCTCCTGGCCGCTATATACCGTGTAGATGGCCTTAAGCAGTGCATTGATGAAGCTGAGGAAGCTGACGAGGATGAAGATGTCACAGATGCGCTGCACCAGCTGGAGTGTGGCCGACTCCTTGCCGGCAAAGGCCATGGGCAGTGTGATGGAGAGTACCAGTGGGGCCACCATGCGGCTCAGGTGGATGAGCACGCTGCGGTCAAAGAGGATGTCGTCCCACGTCACGCGTGTGCGCTTCACCACGGCAGCTACTACGTGTAGCAGGACATAGTGGCACACCACACCTAGCCCGAAGGCCAGGAGGAGGAGTAGGGCAAAGACTATGAATTGGTCAAGCCGGTCGGCACCCGAGGCGGTCAGCCCACAGGCCATCAGCCAGCTGTCAATGAGTTCAAACAGTTCCATAGCAATCATTGTTTTTGTTGATGGGGGTGATGGTTTTGTTTATTCAAGGTATGTAATCGACGAATGATGATGCAAGTATGATTCCAGGGCTTCTATCAGCGCTTCCAGGGTGGGGTAGTGCTGCTGCGTGGTGGGGTGAGGTGACGTGGTGAGGGTGAAGCGGTAGTGTCCGCTGGCATCTGTTGTGGCGGTCACGATGGGGAGTCCTGCAGTTGTAGCGGAGGGATGCGTGGAGCGTGGGAACTCCTCGGTGGCTTGGGGGGTGCATGGGGCTTCTGCGGTGGATACCTGTCCTGATTTTTCGGGATTGAGGATGGTGAAGCCTTGGCGCTGGAGGACGCGGCGGAGCATCAGCAGGGGGAGGCCCGTACCGGTGGTGATGAGCTCCGTGGGGCGCGTGGGGTGGTGGACTACGCTGAAGTGACCCGTGGTGGGGTCGAAGCGCACCCCTTCGCTGCGGAAGAAGCGAGGCAGCGTGCCGTCCAGCATCAGCGACTCGGGCAGGCCGGTGGTGAGGTGCCCTTCGGCATCGAGCAGCCAGACGCAGTCGGCCAGCTGGAGTGCCAGATCGAGGTCGTGGGTGGAGAGGAAGATGGTCTTCTGCATGGAACGGCTCAGGCGGTGGAGCAGCTGCATCATCTCCACCTTGCTGGGGTAGTCGAGGAAGGCGGTGGGCTCATCCAGGAAGATGAGGGGCGTGTCCTGTGCCAGGGCTTTGGCTATCATGCACTTCTGTCGCTCGCCGTCGCTCAGGGTATGGAGCTTGCGCTGGGCCAGGTGGGTGATGCCCGTGGCTTGGAGTGCGGAGCGGACCCGCTCTTCGTCGGTGTCGTTGAGGCCCCCCAGGAAGCCCGTGTAGGGGGTGCGCCCCAGGGCTACGACATCAGTGACGCGCAGGTCGGGCACGTCGATGCGCTCGGTGAGCACCACGCTTAGGGCACGGGCCAGCTCCTTGTCAGCGTACTGCTCCAGTGGCTTGTTCAGCAGGGTGATGCTGCCTTCCAGTGGGGGTAGGAAGGCCGAGAGGGTGCGCAGCAGGGTCGATTTGCCCACGCCGTTGGCTCCCAGCAGGCAGGTGAGCCGTCCGCTGTGGAGGGAGGCATTGAGGCCTGTGGCTACGGGATAGGTATGATGCTTGCCTCGGTAGCCTATGCTGAGGTTGTGGAGCTGGATGGTAATCATTGTGCTTAAAAAAGTTAGGAGCTAAAGGCCAAAACGGCCTTTAGCTCCTAGTCAATTCCTGTTGTTTAATAGGCAAAGATGGGGTAGTTCTTCATCAGCTCGTTGACGTGGGCACGAACTTCGGCGATAACAGCCTCGTTATCCACGTTGGAGAGCACCTTCTCAATCATGCCAGCAATCTCAATCATGAGGTCCTCCTTGGCACCGCGTGTGGTGATGGCCGGTGTGCCGAGGCGGATACCTGAGGTCTGGAAGGCTGAGCGCGTGTCAAAGGGCACCATGTTCTTGTTGACCGTGATGTCGGCAGATACCAGTGCCTTCTCGGCCACCTTACCCGTGAGGTCGGGGTACTTGGTGCGCAGGTCCACGAGCATGGAGTGGTTGTCCGTACCACCGCTCACGATGCTGAATCCGCGGTCGATAAGTGCCTGTGCCAGTGTGGCGGCGTTCTTCTTCACCTGCATGGCGTACTCCTTCCATTCGGGTTGGAGGATTTCGCCGAAGGCTACGGCCTTGGCAGCGATGACGTGCTCCAGTGGACCGCCCTGGATACCGGGGAATACGGCAGAGTCAAGCAGCTGTGACATCATCTTGATTTCGCCCTTGGGTGTCTTCTTGCCCCAGGGGTTGGGGAAGTCCTTACCCATCATGATGACGCCACCGCGCGGACCGCGCAGCGTCTTGTGGGTGGTAGAGGTGACAATGTGAGCATACTTCACGGGGTTGTCGAGCAGTCCGGCGGCAATCAGACCGGCGGGGTGAGCCATATCGACCATGAAGATGGCGCCAATCTTGTCAGCTATCTCACGCATTCGCTTGTAGTCCCATTCACGCGAGTAGGCAGAGCCTCCGCCGATGATCATCTTGGGACGTTCGCGCAGGGCAACCTCCTCCATCTGGTCGTAATCCACGCGGCCCGTTTCCTTGTTGAGGTTGTACTCGCAGGGGGTGTAGATGATGCCTGATGTGTTGACCAGCGAGCCGTGTGAGAGGTGACCGCCGTGAGCCAGGTTGAGGCCCATGAACTTGTCGCCAGGGTTGAGCACGGCCAGGAAGACGGCTGCATTGGCCTGAGCACCCGAGTGGGGCTGTACGTTGGCCCATTCAGCGCCGAAGATCTGCTTGAGGCGGTCGATGGCGATGCGTTCGCTCTGGTCCACCACTTCGCAGCCGCCGTAGTAGCGCTTGCCAGGGTAGCCCTCAGCATACTTGTTGGTCAGACAGGAGCCCATGGCCTGCATGACTTCTTCACTCACGAAATTTTCAGAGGCAATCAGCTCGATGCCCTTGAGCTGGCGCTGATGCTCCTGCTCGATGATGTCAAAAATGACTTGATCTCTTTTCAT
>JBJEKT010000192.1:0-6056 GCA_051878775.1 Bacteroides sp.
CTCCTGTATGACACTCTTCGATGCTGTCTCACCAGATGACATATTCCAAGAAGTGCTAGATGCTTTCTATGGTGGAACGTCTGACAAGAAGACATTGGATAATATGTGATAGATGTAGGGTTATTTTTGCCTCAATACTATCATAAACGTAATGAAGGGAGGATAATACTGATGCGGAGATATACTTCCTTTTGGGATCCGACAAACTGGATTTGCTCACACATCTTTCAAGCCATAGAGGCTTTCAGGATATGTTCAACGTTTTCGTTAAGCCACATGAGCAGAGTCAGGCTTGCTTGAGCTCTGCCATGGCGAGAAACCGAAGGATGAAATCCAAGGTTGTCCTCTATGCAAGAGGAAATGCTCGGAATAATATGAAGCGTGTTGTAGAAGCATTAAGAAAAGCAAAATAAAAATGGACACTTCCAAGTATATGTACTACATAAAAATTTACCTTGCGTAGAAAAACTTTTTTCATCGGAATGAAAATCTTTTTCTACGCAAGGTATTTTTTTTTCCAACGTGTTGGAAACGGTTGAACGATTAACTCTCCAACCGGGGGAGGTTAACTTCTCAGCGCCCTATCTCCTACTCCTTCATCTCTGTGGAGACTACTTCGAGCTTCAGTACGTCGCCTGTGGGACCGCCTACGAGCTTGGCGTACGACGGGGCCAGGTTGTGCTGCACGCCGATGAGCTGCGAGCTGTTGTTGTCGTAACTCAGCGTTACGGGGATGAGCAACACCTTATCCCAGTCGGGGTTGTCGAGCTTCCACTGGGCTTCCCACGCAGCTTCGTTCCAGGCGGAGCCTGCCTTGGTGCGGGCCTCATTGCGGGCGTTGTTCTTCTCGGTGATGCAGGTGGATATGAGGCGGGCAATGTTGCTGAAGACGTACTGGTTGGTGGCTACGCTGTTGTGCGTGGCCGTAAAGGAGGTGATGTTGTCAGTCACTTCGTTGTTCTCGAAGAACGAGGTGTAGGCCGACTTGCGCACCAGCAATACGGTGCCCGGGGCCTCCATGCTGAAGTCGTACTTTGAATCCTGGTGGTAGTTGGTGAAGGTGAGCTTGGCTCCGTTGAGGGTATCCTTCTGGAGCTGGGCATGAATCTCATCGTAAGGCAGACGGGCTTCGGTGAAGATGCCTGCGGGCGACTTCAGATAGGTGTTGCCCTGCTCCTTGACGCGCTCTTCCAGACGCTGCGAGTTGTTGAAGCGGTTGGCCTGGATGACCTCCTTGGTGGAGGCGAAGACGGTGTTCATGCTGTAGTAGAGTGAGTCCGTACCATCCTGGCATTGCAGCTTCACACCCAGGGAGTCCACATTATGGAAGCGGAACTGCAACTGCAAATCCACGCGATCCACGTAGAGTATCGTGCCGTCACCCTGGTCGGTCTTGATATAAACACCCTTGAAGATGTTGTTGATAAACGACTCTGCATCAGCAAAGTACTCAGGGTTACTGCGGTACTTGTAGAGGATACGGTCCTCGCCAAAGCTGTGCTTATCCAGAGGAATCGTGATGTGCGGATAGTAAGCAGGGTTACCGTCGGAGTCGGTAGCGTTGCGCACGCTGTCGCTCACCGAGGTGTCGTAGGCCGAATAGGCTGCACGGCCCAGCAGGGTGCTGTTGTCGTAATACTTAGAGCCGTCAATGCTGGTGTAGCGGTAGTTGGTTCCCTCGGCATTGCGCTCCTCGAGCCAGCGGTCGTTGAGCTCATAGACACTCAGCCGGCAGGCATTGAGCGAGTCGCCGAACCACGAGGAGTAGTAGATGACGAGCTGTGCGGATACCACCGAGTCACCCGCCATGATACCTGTGGCCTTGCCGGTAGCTTCGTCGTAGTGATAGACCTCAGGGAAGCGGTAGTTGTCCGTACAGTTGAGTTCGGTGAGGAAGCTGCACTCGTAGAAGCCGAAGTCAGCATCTGAAAAACGGCCCACATAGCCGGTGCTGGTCTTGGCGAACACCGAGTCGGCCTTGATGGAGCGCGTGGTGACGTCAAACAGCGTGGTGTGAGCCTTGAGTTGGTCGGTGGGTGGCATCATATCGACGCCAATCGACCCCGTATTGTCATCGCAGCTGCCCAAGGCAAGCAGGAGCAGCAGCGATGCAAAGGATACAAACTTGAATAGTCTTGTTAATTTCATTACCTTAATATATTAGATGAATCATCGTTTGGATGCAGCGGAGGCGGCGGCAGCGGGAGCGGCAGGCTCATGCTCCATCACCTCGTCATAGAATTTGTTGCAAGCCTCGATGTAGCAGTCAGGATCCTGATAAGGCAGGAAGGGCTTACCCGTGCTCTGGATGTGCTCCAGCAGGCGTGGGTCGATGTTGGGGTCCTGCTGGATGACACCGTCACTGAAGTCGATGGCCAGCCGGCAGAGGTCAAAGTAGGTGATGGGCTCCTTCAGCTTGGCCACATCCTTCTTGGCCACGCCCTTGAGCATCAGCTTGCTCACGAAGTCGGCCTTGAAGGGCTCGTGCAGTCCGTCCTCATAGAGTGAGAGCACCACCTTCGACGAGCGGAATGAGGGCTCGTCCTTGTAGGCTTTCTTAATGTAGAGCGGAGCCAGCAGGGAAATCCAGCCGTGGCAATGGATGAGGTCGGGACACCAGCGCAGCTTCTTCACCGTCTCCAGCACACCGCGTGCGTAGAAGATGATGCGCTCGTCGTTGTCCTCATAGTCCACACCGTTCTCATCACGCACCTCCAGGCGGTTCTGGAAGTAGTCGTCGTTGTCGATGAAATAGACCTGCATACGGGCAGCCTGGATGGAGGCTACCTTGATGATAAGCGGATGGTCGGTGTCGTCGATAATCAGGTTCATGCCTGAGAGGCGGATGACCTCGTGCAGCTGGTTACGACGTTCGTTGATGGCCCCCCATTTGGGCATGAAAGTGCGGATTTCCCTTCCCCGCTCCTGAATGGCCTGCGGCAGTGTGCGGCCCAGCAGCGATACCTCGTTCTCTGCCATGTAGGGAGTAATCTCCTGCGTGATGAACAATACCTTGTTTGCTTTACCCATAATCAATCGTTACGTTTAATCCTTCTATATCTGTCTGCTCAAAGGGCTGATATCCCCCGAAAGACAGTGCAAAGATATAAAAAAAATAGCGCAAACAAGCAAGATTTGTGCGCCAATATTTCCTTATTTTTTATTAAGTCGCTGATAATCAGTAGTAGTGAAAAATAGGCCAAAATGCTATTTTCAAGAAATAATGCAATAAATTACGATTTTTCTTCTGTATGTGGTAAATAATGACTTATTTTGCACCCGTTTTTTGAAACAATATATTTGGAAAGAATGAAAACAGTGCATACCATCAAAGCGTTGCAGGAGGAACTCAATGCCCTGCGACTGCAAGGTAAGCGTGTGGGACTGGTACCTACCATGGGCGCCCTGCACGCAGGTCACGCTTCGCTCGTGAAGCGCAGCGTGGCTGAGAACGACGTCACCGTGGTGAGCGACTTTGTCAATCCCACCCAATTCAATGACCTTAACGACTTAGCGAAGTATCCGCGTACACTGGAGGCCGACTGCCAGCTGCTCGAGGCCTGCGGCGTAAGCTTCGTGTTCGCCCCCTCGGTGGAGGAGATCTACCCCGAGCCTGATACGCGTCAGTTCAGCTTCGCACCGCTTGACACGGTGATGGAAGGCATCTACCGTCCGGGTCACTTCAACGGTGTATGCCAGATAGTGAGCAAGCTCTTCGACATCGTCAAGCCTGACCGCGCCTACTTCGGCGAGAAGGACTTCCAGCAGCTGGCCATCATCCGTGAGATGGTGCGCAAGATGCATTTCCCCCTGGAGATAGTGGGTTGCCCCATCGTGCGCGAAGCCGACGGATTGGCACTGAGCAGCCGCAATGCACGCCTCAGTGAGGAGCAACGGCAGCAGGCGCTGAAGATTTCGAAGACGCTGTTTGAGAGCCGTGACTATGCCAAGACGCACAGCGTGAACGAGACGAAGCAGTATGTGGAAGAGGCCATCAATCAGGCTCCTGGCCTGCGCCTGGAGTACTTCGAGCTGGTGGATGGTGACACACTGCAGTCCATCGCTTCGTGGGATGATACCACATACGCCGTAGGTTGCATCACCGTGTATTGCGGTGAAGTGCGGCTGATAGACAATATCAAGTATCTATAATATATAATAAAGGAAAGGAATATCTGAACGATGATGATTGAAGTATTGAAATCGAAGATTCACTGCGCAAGGGTTACCGAAGCTAACCTCAACTACATGGGCAGCATCACGATTGATGAAGACCTGATGGATGCCGCCAACCTGATAGCCGGGGAGAAGGTGGCCATCGTGGATAACAACAATGGCGAACGTTTTGAGACCTACGTCATCAAGGGTGAGCGTGGTTCGGGCAAGATTTGCCTTAACGGTGCCGCCGCACGCAAGGTGCAGCCCGATGACATCGTCATCATCATGTCCTATGCGCTGATGGATTTTGAGGAGGCCAAGACGTTCAAACCAAGTATCATCTTCCCCGACCCAAGAACCAACAAAGTGATTTGACGGGAAGCCTCTCAAGGGCTATATCCATAATAACGCAATAGGGGCGGACACTGAAGGTCCGCCCCTATTGCGTTATATGACGTTCTGTTTTTAATATGAACGGGCGAAGATGACACGGCAGGCTGAGGGCTTACCCGTCACCATGCACTTACCAGGCTCCTTGTCACCAGGCACGAAGCTGTCGAACGGAATGCAGCGGATAGTGGCCTTGGTCTCCTCCTTAATCTTCTCCTCGGTCTCGGTGGTGCCATCCCAGTGGGCCAGCACGAAGCCACCCTCCTCTATCTTCTGCTTGAACTCGTCGTAGGTGTCGGCCGTGGTGATGCGGCTGTTGCGGTAATCCAGGGCCTTCTTGAAGATGTTGGCCTGAATCTCCTCGAGCAGCTGCTGTACATACTCCTCGATGCCGTCGCATGTGCGCGTCTCCTTCTCCAGCGTATCGCGGCGCATCACCTCGATGGTGTTGTTCTCCAGGTCGCGTCCACCCATCACGAGGCGCACGGGTACACCCTTCACCTCGTAGTCGGCAAACTTGAAGCCCGGGCGCTTGTTGTCGGCGTTGTCATACTTCACTGAGATGCCCATACGCTTCAACTTCTGCACCATGCCTTCCACCTTGGCATCAATCTGCTTGAGCTGGTCGGCATTCTTATAAATAGGTACGATGACCACCTGTATCGGAGCGAGGTGAGGCGGCAGTACGAGGCCGTTGTCGTCGCTGTGGGTCATGATAAGCGCACCCATCAGGCGGGTCGATACACCCCACGACGTAGCCCATACATACTCCAGCTGGTTCTCCTTGTTGACAAACTGCACGTCGAAGGCCTTGGCAAAGTTCTGACCCAGGAAGTGCGACGTACCGCTCTGCAGCGCCTTGCCATCCTGCATCATCGCCTCGATGGTGTAGGTGTTGAGCGCACCGGCAAAGCGCTCATTGGCGCTCTTCACACCCTTCACAACGGGCACAGCCATGTACTTCTCAGCAAAGTCGCTATATACATTGAGCATCTTAATGGCTTCTTCTTCTGCCTCTTCACGCGTGGCGTGGGCCGTGTGTCCCTCTTGCCACAGGAATTCGGCCGTGCGCAAGAAGAGGCGCGTACGCATCTCCCAGCGGAAGACGTTGGCCCACTGGTTGCAGAGGATGGGCAGGTCGCGGTAGGAGTTGATCCAATTCTTATAGGTGTTCCAGATGATGGTCTCGGATGTGGGGCGGATGATGAGCTCCTCCTCCAGGCGTGCTGCGGGGTCCACCACTACGCCACCGCCGTTGGGGTCGTTCTTCAGGCGGTAGTGGGTCACCACGGCACACTCCTTGGCAAAGCCCTCTACATGTTCTGCCTCACGGCTCAAGAACGACTTCGGTATCAGCAACGGGAAGTAGGCATTGACGTGTCCCGTCTCCTTGAACATATCGTCGAGCTGACGCTGCATCTTCTCCCAAATAGCGTAACCGTAAGGCTTGATAACCATACAGCCACGTACGGCCGACTGCTCGGCCAAGTCGGCTTTCACTACCAACT
>JBJEKT010000193.1:0-25664 GCA_051878775.1 Bacteroides sp.
CACTCTTCGATAACACCTTCCTTGACGTTCAGCGTCAGCTTGCAGGCACCCTGCTGGGGAGCACACCAACCGATACCGTGGGTCAAGCCCGAGATGTCTTTGATTTCTTTGGCCTTAATCCATTTACCCTCTTCGGGGATGGGAGCCGGACCATGATTAGGTCCTTTGGCAACACAACACATGTGTTCCACTTCGTGTGAATAAGTCATAATTCGTTCTTTTTTTATAAATGTATAATTAAAGAATATGTTCGTATTCTCGTTTTCAGCTGACAAAAGTAAGAGTTTTCTTTGTGAATAACAACCCTAAGATTTGACTTTTTATTTAAAAAAAGGTAATAGAGGTGATTTTTGAAGCGAAATGCTATGCGGAGTTTGCAAATATTGCGTACCTTCGCCACCCGAAACAACATGAAGAACCTCTAAAATTCGTTTATCGGATGAAACAAGAACCTTCTCCCCTGCAGGGCGCTCCCGCCACACAGCTGCCCACCGACGAGGCCCTGCGCCAAGCAGCCTCCGAAGGCATGGACGCCTTCGTCAATCTCTTTACCGACACCTACCTGCAGCAGATGGGTGGTGCGCTGACCGCCGAGTCGATGCCACTGCTCACGGCCGACCAGCATACTCTCTTGGCCTACCGCATCCTGCGCGATGAGCTGATGGAGGGTGGATTCTGCCAGCTCATACAGAATGGTTACGGAGGCTACATCTTCCATAACCCCGTGGCTAAAGCACTTCGTCAGTGGGGGCTCAATGAGTTGGGCAAACTGCTCTACGCCGCCCGCGAAATCTATGAGGCCCACTGCAAAGACCTGGAACGCGAGCGCAGCGATGAGGAGTTTATGGCGATGTACGAACAGTACGAGGCCTTCGACGAGCTGGAGGAACAGTTCCTCGACAAGGAGGAGTACTTCACTGCCACGGTAGCGCAATATGTAGATGACCACATTGAAAAATTCATTTTAGGGATAAGGGAGAATCTTATCCCTAATCCCTCATCCCTATAAACATGCTAAGCAAATATAAACTCAACCAATTATACTTCAAGGATACGCAGTTCGCCAACCTGATGACGCGCCGTATCTTCAACGTGCTTCTTATAGCCAATCCCTACGATGCCTTCATGCTGGAAGATGACGGACGCATCGACGAGAAGATTTTCAACGAATACACCTCGCTCTCGCTCCGCTATCCCCCGCGCTTCACACAGGCCACTACCTGTGCCGAGGCCCTCGCCAAGCTGGATGCCATGACCTTCGACCTCATCATCTGCATGCCTGGTACGGGCGACAATGAGAGCTTTGATGTGGCCCGCAGCATCAAGGCGCAGTATCCCCACATCCCGATGGTGATACTCACCCCCTTCAGCCACGGCATTACGCAACGCATTGCCAACGAGGACCTCTCGCCCTTTGAGTACGTATTCTGCTGGCTGGGCAATACCGACCTGCTGCTCTCCATCATCAAGCTGATAGAGGATAAGATGAACCTGGAGCATGATGTCAACGAAGTGGGCGTACAGCTCATCCTGCTCGTGGAGGACAGCATCCGCTTCTACTCCTCCACCCTGCCCAACCTCTATAAGTTCGTGCTGAAGCAGAGTCAGGAGTTCAGTACCGAGGCGCTCAATGCCCACCAGCGTACCCTCCGTATGCGCGGACGCCCCAAGATTGTGCTGGCCCGCACCTACAACGAGGCCATCGGCATCTTCGAACGCTACAAGAACAATGTACTCGGCGTCATCACCGACGTGCGCTTCCCGCGCGAGGAACGTGGTGAGAAGGATGCCCTGGCCGGTATCAAGCTCTGCGAAGCCATCCGCAAGGAGGACCCCTTCGTGCCCCTTATCATCCAGTCGAGCGAGACGCAGAATCAAGCCTATGCAGCCAAGTATGAAGCGGCCTTCATCGACAAAAACTCGAAGAAGATGGACGTGGATCTGCGCCGCATCGTATCGGACAACTTCGGCTTCGGCGACTTCATCTTCCGCAATCCTGACACCATGGAGGAGATAGCGCGTGTGAAGAACCTCAAGGAGTTGCAGAACATCCTGTTTGCCGTACCGGCTGAGTCGTTTCTCTACCACATCAGCCACAACCACGTGAGCCGCTGGCTCTACTCACGTGCCATGTTCCCCGTAGCCGAGTTCCTCAAACCCATCACTTGGAACAGCCTGCAGGACGTGGATGCCCACCGCAAAATCATCTTCGAAGCCATCGTGAAGTACCGCAAGATGAAGAACCAGGGCGTGGTGGCCATCTTCAAGCGCGACCGCTTCGACCGCTACTCCAACTTTGCCCGTATCGGCGAAGGTTCGCTGGGAGGTAAAGGCCGTGGCCTGGCCTTCATTGACAATATGGTAAAGCGCCACCCCGAGTTTGAGGAGTTTGAGAATGCACGCGTAGGCATCCCGAAGACCATCGTGCTCTGTACCGACATCTTCGATGAGTTCATGGACACGAACAACCTCTATCAGGTGGCCCTGAGCGATGTGGATGATGACGTCATCCTGCGCTACTTCCTCAAGGCCAAACTCCCCGACCGGCTCGTGGAGGACTTCTTCACCTTCTTTGATGCGGTGAAATCGCCCATTGCCATCCGCTCCTCTTCGTTGCTCGAGGACTCCCACTACCAACCCTTTGCAGGTATCTACAATACCTATATGATACCCTATCTGGACGATAAGTACGAGATGCTCCGTATGCTCTCGGACGCCATCAAGGGGGTCTATGCCTCAGTCTTCTTCCGCGACTCGAAGGCCTACATGCAAGCCACGAGCAACGTCATCGACCAGGAGAAGATGGCCGTCATCCTGCAGGAGGTGGTGGGTAACCAGTATGCTAACCGCTACTACCCCTCGATGTCGGGCGTGGCCCGCTCACTCAACTACTATCCGCTGGGCGACGAACGGGCTGAAGAGGGTATCGTCAACCTTGCCCTCGGACTGGGTAAATACATCGTGGATGGTGGCATGACGCTCCGCTTCTCGCCCTACCATCCGCATCAGATTCTGCAACTCAGTGAGATGGAGATAGCCCTGCGTGAGACGCAGACCCGATTCTATGCCCTCGACCTGGGCAACGGCGGACATAATTTCTCCATCGACGACGGCTTCAACCTGCTGAAGCTCCCCGTGAAGGAGGCGGAGAAGGATGGTGCACTCAACTACATTGCCTCTACCTACGACCCCTACGACCAGGTGATTCGCGACGGGCTCTACCCGGGTGGCCGCAAGGTCATTACCTTTGCCAACATCCTCCAGCACGACGTCTTCCCTCTGCCCCGCATCCTGCAACTGGCCCTGAAGTATGGTCAAGAGGAGATGCGCCGACCTGTAGAGATAGAGTTTGCTGCCAACCTGAGCCGCGAGAAGGACAAGACGGGCAGCTTCTACCTGCTGCAGATACGCCCCATCGTGGATGCCAAAGAGATGCTCGACGAAGACCTGGCTGCCATCCCCGATGACCAGCTCCTGCTGCGGAGTGACAACTCCCTGGGACACGGCATCATGAACGACCTCTACGATGTGGTCTATGTCAAGACCGAACACTGGACCGCCTCACGCAATCCGCAGATAGCCTCTGAGATAGAGCAACTCAACCAGCGCTTCCTCGACGAGGGAAAGAACTACGTGCTCGTTGGCCCCGGACGCTGGGGCAGCAGTGACCCCTGGCTCGGCATCCCCGTGAAGTGGCCTCACATCAGTGCTGCCCGCGTCATCGTTGAAGCTGGCCTGACCAACTACCGTGTGGATCCCAGCCAAGGCACCCACTTCTTCCAGAACCTCACCTCCTTCGGCGTGGGCTACTTCACCATCAACGCCTACCGAGGCGAAGGCATCTACAACGAACCCTTCCTCCGGGCCCAGCCGGCCGTGAATGAGACGGAATTCCTGCGCCATGTACATTTCGAGCATCCAGTCGTCGTGAAGATGGATGGCAAGAAGAAGCGGGGTGTAGTGCTCCTGCCCTCATGTGACTAATATGAAATAAAATAGCCCTCGGATAAAGAATCCGGGGGTTATTTTTTAATCTACGAAATATAGATAATGTCCTATTCTTAATCTATAAGAAGAATTACCTCTTCAAAATTGCAATTTAATGGTCAAAAAATAGTAGTTTTGCTGCGTAAAACAGACGACTAATAAAACTATATTCAATGAAGAAAACAACTATTTTGACCCTTCTCCCCACACTCTGCCTCGGAGCAGGGATGCTGCTGGCCAGCTGTGCATCCGACGCGGGAGATCCTACGGCCACAACAGGCAAGGGTACCATCAGCTTCATCGTAGGTACTCCTGGCCTCTTCGAATCAACCAAAACCCGTGCGTTGAACGAAGAGGACTACACGAATACCAATAACTACACCGTGCAGATCATCGACGACAAAGATGCCATCATTCAAGAGGGCCTTTACGGGGAAATCAAGAGTAACGCATACAAGCTCAACAACGGTAATTACACCATCAAAGCCTACTATGGCGAAGAGAGCAACGCCTCGCAGGAGAAGTTCCTCGTAACGGGTCAAGTCAATATCAGCGTAGCGGCCAATGACCAAGCAGTCAACGTTGATTGCTACCCCACCTGCGGTAAGCTTCGCGCCAACTTTGATGCCACGATGACTAACTTTTTCTCCGCTTACTCCATCACCTACGAGACGGAAGCCCTTACCGCAGCCGGAGCAGTAGTAAACTGGACGCAGACCAACACTGCCCCCTGGTACGTGAAGCTTAACCCTGAGGGTGAGACCGTGAAGGCTACCATCCACCTCACCCGTAGTGACGATGGCACCAGCGCCCAGGTGGTGAAAGTGAACGAAGGAATGAAGCCCAACCAGTCGTGGACCATGAACATCGCCCCGAAGGATGACAACGGTACGCTCGGTATTACCATCACCATTGATGAATCCACCGAAGACATCACCCACGATATCGAAGTGCCTTCTGACTGGATATAATTCCTCTTATACCTTTTACTATATAGGCCCATATACAAACGAAATAACATCATCATCCGTATGAAAAGATATCAATTACCACTTGCCGCCCTGCTAGGCATGACTCTCTTCACCAGCTGTGAGATGAGGGATGAGCTGTGGAGCAACGACAAGGACAACCGCTCACAGGGCATAGCCGCACTGAGCATCTCCGTGAAGCAACCCTACTCCATGACCACCCGTGCTGAAGGCGAGACCTCCAGCTCAAATGTCTCGACCGACGATTTCCCCGTCATCATCCAAGGCACGAGCAGCGAAGTACAAGACATCAAGAAAGAGTATGCCAAGGTGAGCGAAATGCCAGCCACCATCGGTCTTCCCGTAGGTACCTACAGCGTGAGTTCCCACACTCCAGGCGAAATCTCAAAGAAGATGACTTCACCCTACTATGCCGGTGCCCAGGAGATGATTATTACCAAAGGAGTGACCTCACAGACGGAAGTGAAATGCAAGATGAAGAACAGCCGCATTCAGGTGAACTACGGCGATGACTTCAAGCAGAACTTCACCTCCTGGACCATGACCATCGAAGATGGTTCGGAGAACGCCATGGCTTATACCCAGGAGGACCTGAACCCAACCGCAGTCTATTGGTACTTCGGCGAAGAGGCCGTAACCACCATTACGGTCAACATCCGTGCCACCACTACAGCAGGCAACACCGTGAGCGAATCCCGTTCGTTCAAGAAGGCAGATGCCGCTGAGCAGTACGGCGAAGAGAACGACTACTTTGAGGGCGGCGATGCCGTAGAAATCCAGATGGGTGCCGTAGCGGCTTCGAGTGGTAACGTAACGGGTATCGCCATTAACTCCTACGTCACCTTCGAGGACAAGACTGAGCAGGTAGAAATCCCCGTAAATATCCCCGTCAGCATCAACGAGCCTTCAGGCAACAGCTACCTCATCAGCGGCATCACCATCGATGAGAACAGCTACCCCGATAACGTAGCCCTCCTCATCAAGGCAGAAGCCGGCTTGCAGCACCTCTACTGCAAAATAGGCAGCGACAACAGCTCGCTTACTTCAGCCGCCAGCGCCTACACCTCTGAGGATGGCCTTGACCTGATAGGAGCTACGGAGTCGACTGCCACAACCTTCTTCGGCACACTCCCCACCAGCGGAGCAACGGAATATACCCTCACCCTCCAAGCCACATTGATGCAGCTGCTGCAACAACACGCAGGTACTCACACCTTGACGGTAAAGGCAACCGACGTGAACGGCAACCCGATGAGCAAAATCCTGAATGTCACCGTCACCAAGAGCCAAGAGCCCGAACCGCCAGTTGAAGATGAAACGCCGAAGGCAACCTATACCGATGAGGAAGGCAACGACCTCTTCCAAACCGGCATTGCGTTCACCACGAAAGGCCCCTACCCCACAGCGCAAACCATCTCCATCAAGACGCCGAAAGGATTGAAGAGTATGCTGGTAACCATCGAAGCAGGTAATGAAGGATTCCAAGCTGCAGTAGAAGAGATGAGATTCACCAACCGCGAACTGGTAGGAGATACAGCATTAGAGGAACTATTAACAGGTCTGGGATTAGCCGTCTCAATGCCAGTAGCCAACGCTACTTCATACGATTTCCCTATCGGTACGTTCTATTCACTGATGGATATCTATGGTTCAACTGACAGTGATAAGAGCCATGTATTCAAGATTAAAGTTATTGATAATAACGACCAAAGCATTGATGTCGCATTAAGTGTAACCATTAATCCGCAAACTACAAAAGAATGAAAAAGAATATCTACATATTAAGCATGATACTGAGCTTCGTCATGATGGCTTCTTGCTCATCAGATGATGACCCCTCTAAGGGCGTAGGCTATCTGCGCTTGAACGTAGAGACCGTTACCCTCATCAATCCCCGTACCCGTGCGGTACCTGCTGACTACAACCCTAAGCAGCTGGCTGTGCAAATTGTAGATAAGGTAACAGGCGACGTGAAATATGAGACGGACGATTTTGATGAATGGAAAAACAACAAACAGACATTCCGTCTGGAACCAGGTATCTATACCGTGACTGCCTCATCCAATGGTTTTGATGGACTCTCCTCTGGTTTTAATTGCCCCTATTATGTCGGTTCGCAAGAAGTCACTATCCTATCAGAGAAGGAAACTTCTGTTACGATAACCTGTACCTTGGCTAACGTCAAGGTAACGGTCAACTTCAGTGATTCGTTCAAGGCAGCCTTTACCTCGGCCAAAGTCACGGTTTCATCTGGAATGGAAGGTGTAGATTCACAACTCTTCACTATGAATGAGACGACAGAAAGTGCATACTTTCCTGCCGCAGCGCTGCAGAGTGTAGTAAGCGTAGTCAACAAGGAGGGCATCACCCACACCAGTGATCCCTACGTAGTGGCTCAAGTTCAGGCTCGCCAACACCACATCTTCAATTATACTGTAGCTGAGTCGGGTACATCTAGTGGTGTAACGGTTACAGTCGATGGTTCTGAAACGGTCTATACGTTTAAGTTCCCTGTCAGCACGGAGCCTTCCACGTCCCTGAGCTTAAGGGGTGTCAATCCATGGAGCAACTTTGCTTACGTAGAAGGCATCATCTCAGCTATTGAAGCTGGTAAAACGCTTGACCCTGCATACATGAAGTTTGAATACAGCAGTGATGGCGGAAGCACTTGGAGCAGTGTAGCAGCCACTGCCACTAGTGATACGAATTTCAAAGCTACCTTGACTGGATTAACGCCCAACACGACCTATAAGTATCGCATGAGCTATGTGAATGGCAGTGAAAGCTATGTCAGCCCTGAATCCAGTTTCACGACTAGTACAGAGAACAAAATCCCGAACCTGAATTTTGATTCATGGGTAAAGAACGGCAAGCACTACTATGCTAACGCGTCTTTGGATAATATGTTCTGGGACAGCGGTAACGAAGGTGCTAACACACTCGGTGAAGTGAATCCCACCAAGCCTGAAGAATCGGATGTAATAAGTGGCAAGGCTGCCCGATTGGGATCTGCAACAGCTGCTGGACAATTTGCAGCAGGAAGCCTGTTCACCGGTGATTTCGGTAAAGCTTCTTTGAGCCCATTGGGTGCCAAATTAGACTTTGGTCGTCCCTTCACCGAACGACCTTCGCAGCTAACCGGTTACTTCAAGTATGCTCCGGGCAGCATCACCCACTCCAAGTTGGACTATGCACCCAAGGGGGTCCCCGACTCCTGCTCGGTCTATATCGCACTGACCGACTGGGATGCTCCCTTTGCAGTCAACACGGGCGAGAACAAGTTTGTAGATTTCAATGCCGACTACATCATAGCTTATGGTGAGCTGGACAAGAGCCTCGTATCGCCTGCCACAGCTATGGAGAGCTACCAGCCCTTCACCATCGACATCCTCTACCGTAGCTTGACCCGTAAACCGACCTATATCCTCATTGTTTGCTCATCAAGCAAATATGGTGACTATTTCACTGGTAGTGAAAACAGTGTGCTTCTCTTGGATGAATTTGACTTGATTTACGGTGAACCCAAGGTCGATACAAGGTATATACAAAACTAAAAGAAAAACATGAAAATAAACCAACCCCTTGGATGGTTGCTGCTGACGATAAGTTTCTTTGTATCGGGTGTGCTACAGGCTGCTGAATGGCAACCTGTAGCACCGCCCGATACGGTGCTTATTGTGGATTCCCTTGGAAGGGTACACAAGATGGCTATCTACAAACCCAAGAAGGTGAAGAAGAAGAAGAAACGCACCGTGGTGCGGCCGCAACGCATCGACCGCGAAGTGATGAAAACGGTCTTTATACCCCGAGGCACCTACATGGCCGGAGGTACGGCTTCCTATCAGGAACACGATGAACACAACCTCAACTTCCTGGTGATTAAGGACGTAGAAGGGCTGGGCTATACCTTCAGTCTTAGTCCTTACGTGGGCTACTTCTTCCGCGACAACATGGCGGCCGGTGTACGCTTCACCTACAACCGCACCTACCTCGATATGGACAACTTTGAGCTCAACCTGGGTGAGGATTTCAACATCAGCCTCGATAACCTCTACTGGCTGGAGCATAAGTACGAAGCTTCAGGCTTCCTGCGTACCTGTATGCCCATCGGCAAGAGCAAGATTTTCGGTCTCTTCAACGAGGTGCGCCTCACCTATGCCTATAGCCAAGGCAAGAACTCTACAGGCTCAGGTACGGAGTATGATGGTACGCACGAGACCCGTCACAGCGTGGGCATCGGTATTGCCCCAGGCATGACCGCCTTTATCACCAACTGGTCGGCAGTGGAGGTATCGCTAGGCGTGATGGGCTACAACTTCAACTGGACTAAGCAGACCACCAATCAGATTGAGATCGGTAGGCGGCGTAACTCGGGAGGTAGCTTCAAGGTGAACCTCTTCTCCATCAATATCGGTATGACATTCTATCTCTAAATCTCTACTCCTGCCTATGATGAAGATTGAGCATTATATAAAGATGGGTATCGGGCTGCTGACAGGCCTTGGTCTGCTGACGGCTTGTGCCATCGAGAACGATATCCCCTATCCCATCGTGGATGGCAGCGTGACGGCCATCGAGATGGAGGGGCAATGTGACGCTGAAGGCAACAGTTCTACCCAAGCCACCATCAACAAGGAGGAGCGCACGGTGCAACTCTACGTGGACGATACGGTGGACCTGACCAAAGCGCGCATCAAGCGATTAAGCGTGAGCAATGGAGCCACCATTCTCATAGATTCTGCCTACTGCAACAATCCGGCCAAGTTCCCCTCAACAGGTTGGGAAAACCTGAATCAGCTGCCCATCTCGGCCGATACACGCATCAACTGTTCGCGCGACGTGAACTTCACGCTCTCTACCTACCAGGATTATGACTGGACACTCCGTGTGCGGCGTATCGTGAAGCGCAGCATCGTGATGCAGAATCAGATTGGCAATGCGGTCATCGACCCTGACAACCGCGTGGCCGTGGTCTATGTGAGCAGCAAGCAGCCGCTCAACAAGATTGCCGTGAGCCAATTTGACCTGGGTGGTCCGCATGGTACGGTGGTCCCCGACCCCACTATGAGCCCCACCTACGACTTCAGCGAGCCTTCCACCTTCTTCGTGCAGAACGGTTGGGAAGAGATGAGTTACCGCTGGACAGTCTATGTCTATACCAAGGAGGAGGAACAGGGCGGTAGCGCCACAGCTTTTGCGCGCGCCACGCAGGCCTTGCTCAACGGCTCGGTGCAAAACGGTAAGAGTGTGAGCATAGACTATCGGGCGCAGAACAGCAGCCAGTGGCTGGTACTCTCCCCCTCGGCTATTACCACTACAGGAACCTCGTTCAACGCTACGCTGAGCGGTCTCAAGCCAGCCACCACCTACATCTATCGCATCAGTGTGGGCGGCGTGACCGGTGAGGAGCAGCAGTTCACCACAGCTCCAGCCACCCAGCTGACCAACGGCAGCTTGGATGACTGGCACCTGGTGGATAAGCTCTGGAACCCATGGGCTCAAGGAGGCACCTCCTATTGGGACACGGGTAATAAGGGAGCCACTACGGTGGGCAACAGCAACTCTGTTCCTACTGATGATACGGCTACAGGTTCGGGGCAAGCCGCCCTGCTGGAGTCGAAATGGATTGTGCTGAAGTTTGCTGCAGGCAACATCTTCACCGGCACCTATGTCAAGACGGTGGGTACTAATGGTGTGCTAAATTTCGGACGTGAGTTCAGCAGCTTCCCCACCAAGCTCCGCTTCAGCTACAAATGTGCCCCGGTCGTCATCGACAAAATTGGCGAAGAGTCACTTGAATACCTGAAGGGACGCATGGATACTTGTCATGTCTATACTGCCCTAGGTGACTGGGACGAACCTGTGGAAATCCGCACACGCCCCAGCGAACGCAAGCTGCTCGACCGCAAAGACCCACACATGATTGCCTTTGGTGAGATGATGGTAGGCAAAACGGTTGACAACTGGACGACTGCAGAGATTACCTACGACTACCGCTCGCTGACGCGCACCCCGCGCTACATCATCGTAGTAGCCAGCGCCAGCAAGTACGGCGACTACTTCACCGGTGGTGTAGGTACCAAGATGTGGGTGGATAATTTTGAACTGGTCTATGAGTAAACTAAAAACAATAAACTAAAAACTATAAACTAATGAGATACATAGCAGAAAGATGCTTCACTTTGCTCTGCTGCCTCTGCCTCTTGACGGCATGTATGCACGAAAGCGGTACTGATGGTATTCCCACCACCGGCAGCGGCTTTCTGCTCTCTCTCTCCGACCTCTCCATACAGACTAACGGTTCGGCTGACACACGCACGTTGCCTTCTGAACTGGAGAAGCCCGTAGCCGCCAACTTCCAGGTCACCATCCTGCCCGAAGGTGCAACACAGCCGCTCTATGAAGGTCCATTCACCTCTGATCCTATTCCTGCAGGTGCCGGACGTTACACCCTGAAGGCACGTTGTGGCACCAACCCTACCCTGGCTTGGGACACTCCCTATTACGAAGGGAGTACAGAAGCCACCGTTCCTCAGAATGGCTATACACCTGTCACCATTCCCTGCCGTGTAGCCAACGCCCTGCTCTCTGTACGCTTCAGCAATCCCGAGCTTTTCAGTCAGCTCTACAGCGACTATAGTGTATCCATAACGCATGACAACTACACCTTGAGCATCTCCCCCAAGAACAACAGCCAAAGTGCCTACTTTCCTGCTGGGAGCGTGCCCTCCGTCAGCTTTACCGCCACGCTGCTGAGCAACGGCAACAAGGTCAGCTTCAATATGGACAACGACTTGACCAACGTCTTGCCGCTTGAAGAAGGTAAACATGCCATCCTCACGCTCACGGCCTCAAATACCGCCTTTACGATAGAGAAGATTGAAGTAGTAGATGCATCGATAGATGCCACCGTGCCCGACAACTGGCTACCTTGTCCCAAGGTAAGTGGCTTCGGTTCTATCAATTATGTCGAGACCAACGATGCCCCCACAGGAGCCGTGATAAGCTATACGGCCAGCCGCCCCATCCAGGCGATGGAGCTAACCTTCCATTTCGAAGACCCGCAGTATGCCTCCTTGAGCGACAAACCTTTCAAGCTCCATGAGCTGACTGAAGAGGAGCGCACGCAGTTGGCGCAAATCGGTATCACCAACTTTCCACAGTTTGGTGTAGATAAAGAGGGCTCGTTCGACTTCGCCCCCCTCATTGCCACACTCCAAACCAATGCCGGCACCACCACCGTCAACACCATCTCTCTCCGCCTAAAAGCCAACGACCGCTGGAGCGACGAAAAAGCCACCACCAGTCACCAAGTGAAGGTAGAGAAGCCGGAGTTCGGGGTAAATGTCATGCCTGAAAAAGTCTGGTCGAAAGAATTTACTGTTGAAGAGATTACAGTAACTTCTGGTAATGCCAATCGTATCAAAACCAACTTGAAATATCAATATAGCGCCGATGATGGAAACACCTGGACAGATTGCAGCAATGGGACACTGCATAAATTCGCTACTCACCCATCAGAAAAGAATTATAAAATCAGAGCTTTATACCGCCAAGCTATTGCCTCACAAATATCCGATTTGATTTTGGAAACACCTACCCAACTGCCGAATTCAGGCATGGAGGAGTGGCATACAGCCAATACAAGTTGGGAGTTTTATAATTATCTGCCTTGGACTACAGATGGGCAAGAATTATGGAATACTAATAATGAATTTACATTAAGATACACCGTTCCTGCTACACCATATAATGGATTCCCTGCAGTTTCTTATAGCTACGAGCACCACGAAGGTAACCGAAGTGCAGAACTGAGAAACACAGCAGCAGGACCTGTTGGAACAAGTTTTTCTATATTTGATGCAAATAAAGTGGCTGGCATGCTATTCCTTGGGGACTATACAGGAACTACTTCTACTGCAACCGCTAATGGTTCAATTACTATTGATGAAGGACGTCCTTTTCCTGTTCGCCCAACTCATCTCTCTTTTTGGTTTACATACGCTCCTTATAACAGCGATGGAGCAGATTCTTTTGAGGCTTTAATTAAAGTGATAGATGCCAATGGAACTGTTATCGGATCAGGGATTTTTACCTCTAACAAAAAGGTAGATTTTTGGACACAACAAACGATAGTCATTTCTTATATAAGCGAGGTTGTCTCAAAAGCGGCCAAAATATATGTATTTTTCCAATCTTCAAATGCGGGACAAGGCAACGTTCCTTATGGTAAAAAAAGGAAAGTCACCCTGGCTGACGATAAGACTTATACTACGCACTACGGTAGCGTACTCCGTATTGATGACCTATATTTGACTTTTGACAGATGAGCATGATAAAGAAACAGTTATATTGTATATTGACTATTCTCCTGCTGCTGGCAGGCTGCAGCAACTCAGATGAGCAGCGCTACGGTACGTTGGAGCTTGCTGTAGGGCTGGAGCAACCTATCAGCGCAGCGGTAAGTACGCGTGCTGTAGATACTGACCTGCAGGTGGAGGTATGGAATGCGGATGGCTCTACACTGCTGAAGCAGTATGCCCCTGGGCTATCCCCTAACCGCATGATGCTGGAATCAGGAAGTTACTTGCTCAAAGCCTTCACTCCCAACTACCAGACCACCTACAGCAACAGCGAGCTGGGTAAAGCCAAATTCTACAAAGAGCAACTATTCCAAATAGAAGCCAACGTGGTGAACCGCATCAACTGCTCTGTACCGATGTTGAATACAGCCATTTGCTTCACCTTGCCTGACGGTTTCAATACCTGGTTCACGGACTACAGCTTCAGCGTAAAACAGGAGTCCACCTCGCGCAATGTTGCTCTGTCTGTGGGCCAAACGGCCTACTTTGATTGCACAGAAGGCGGCAACAGCCTCATCTACACACTCACCACCATCAACACCGACGACGAGCCCCACTCCGACAGCGGCACCTTGACAACCACTGCCGGAACGCTCTACCGTATCACCTACTCATGGCAAACCAAAACCCTAGTGTGGAGCGCAGAAGAATGAAAACGATGGGCACTACTATTAATAAGGTGTTATGGCTGCTCGTGCTACTCTTTGCTACAGCTTGCGATAAGAACCCATTGGAACAACAACTGATGGGAACTCTCGTTATTGGCAACCTCAGCATCGATTACTCCTTCACTACTGAAGGAGCAACTCGTAGTATTACCCGTGACCCTAATGCTCCCGCTGAATCCGATTTTACCATTGAAGTAGTGGATAGCTATGGAACTGTGATAAAAAGTGGAAAGCCTAAGGACTTTGCAGACCATCTCCTTCTGTTTGAAACGACCTACACAGTTCGGGCATTCTACGGAAATGCCGAAACAGAGATTAGTAACCTGCCTTATTATTATGGTGAGACATCTGTTAAGGTGAAGGCAAATGAAACCACCTTCACCGCACCCATCACAGCTACACTACAATACGCTATGGTTAACGCAGACATCAGTGACATAAGCAGCCACTTCACGTCCACACCAAAAGTGTATGTCACTTCTTCATCATCTAAGGTGGAACTCGCATCAGCTAGCTGGATCTATCTGAAACCTAACCAAAACTATACCCTTTCGTTAGAAGGTACTAATCAAGCTGGCATAGCCGTATCACCCACTCTAAAAACGTGGACTCCCGTAGAAAGGACAGCCTATGCCATCAATGTAACACCCGATTTACCCATCATCACGCTTCCTGACCAACAAGCAGGTGCCTGGGCTAAGCGACTCTACATCATTCCCGCTACGGCCACAAATGTCAGCGAAAGCGCCAAAGCCACCATAATCTATGAAGTAAGCAATGATAATTGGAACACTATTAAAACAGCGACAGACGATGGTAATGGGAATCTTCTGGTTACGGGACTAAATCCCAATAGTCTATATAACGTCCGTGCAAGAATCGGTATCGTCTCGTCAAACGAAATCACAATCACTACAGAGAATGCTAATGGAACTGTTCCCAATGCACAGTTTGAAGAATGGACGGAAAAAAGCAAGACTTTCAAAGGAATTGGATATAATGTTACTAGACAGTATTTTGAACCTTACGTAGATAACCAATATTGGTTCACAAACAATGAAGAAACAGTCAAAAACCCAGGTACTGTAGGCTATCCTGCAATGAAATGTTTTCCTACTGTTGACCGTGTTACTGGCAGGAATAATGGTTATGCCGCACAAATCAGATGTGTAGCAGTCAATTCTGCAAATAGTCTTATCTCAGCCTCTGGTAAAACCGTGGGGAAAATGTATATCACAGACTACATACTATCTTCCAGGCCATCAAGTTTGAGTTTGTATTACCAGTATTACATCCATAGCAACGACGTTTTTAAAATTAATGTTACTATAAAAGATACAACAGGCTCAGTATTAGCAACAGGAAGTACACCAACAGACAATTACAACTCAAATATAGAGTCCTTCACTCTATTGAATATTCCTTTATCCTATACTTCATATTTCAAACCAACAGCTAATGGGTCAAGTTCTTATGGCTCAATAAGTATCGAAATATTATCTTCAAACAGTAACTCTGGCAGCTATGAAAGAGAGAATACGACCATTGGAGGTAATGGTGACTATCAAATATGGGGTGGAAGCAGACTTATCATAGATGATATCGAACTAATATACGATTAACAACAGAAAAAACGAAACGAAAAAAAACCATCAAGCAATATGAAGACTATCAAATTATTTGCAGCAGTAGGTATGATGCTGCTGGCTGCTTGCAGCAACAGTGATGAGCCCCAGGTGGAACAGTATGGAACAATCAGCCTGGGCATGAGTACGGACATCTCCGTTAGCACACGTGCCACTACACCTTCACCTGATGAATTAGCCAACTACCAGATTACAATCAATCAAACCGGAGAAAGCACTGCTATTAAGGAGGGCAAATACTCAGCACTCTTCAACACGGGTAACACCTTGCCCCTCAAGACAGGTAACGGCTATACACTGACTGCGGCTAACTGTACGGATACTGAAGCTGAAAGTGCCAACGATAACCAAGGTCAGATGCAGCTCAAAGGCACTAGTGACCCCTTTAACGTCACTGCCAATCAGAATACAGATGTATCCGTGAATTGTACAGTAGCTAATGCGAATCTCACTGTATCATGGGACGCCACCATCACAGGACAAACCTCTGTGTTCACAGACCTGAAAGCAGTAATCCACGAAAACAGCAACGAGACGCGTCAGTTTACCTTTACGAACAACAGCAGCACCGACCCCCACCCTTGGTTCAACATTGACAGTGACCCTCAGTTGGTAGGTACCATCACTTACAAGTTCAATGGGACGGAGAAGAGCTACAACTTCAGCGGCATCACACTCACTGCGGCTAAGCACGTCAAGCTCACCATCAGCGCCTCTGCAGACAATGGACAGATTACAGTATCCATCACCGTGGATAATACGGTAACTGATGACAACCAAACCATCACAATCAATCCCTACGAGCAGTAAACTACAGAGCCAGCTCGTTTTCATCACGATGGTAAGTTCTTTTTAAACGGATGAAAAAAGATTTTCATCACGAGGAAATGAACTTACCATTGTAGTGAAAAGCCAATGATATTAGGAAGCGTCCTATTTCACTACACACTTTTTTTAATTTGTAAGGCATGAAAGATGTCCTATCCTTAATCTGAATCAGAAATACTTCCTTAAAATTTGCGATTTAATGGTCGATTATTATTAGTTTTGCTGCCTAAGACTAAACATTTCATGACTGAAAGTGGTTATCCCTAATAGATATCATTATTCATCATTATATTAATAGACCAACTAAATTAGGAAGTAAAAATGAAAAAGAAGTATCTCTATCCGCTGGCTCTGGCCTGCACACTCTGCCTCTTTACGGCATGTAGCGACGATGACGATGTGAACACCTGGGAACAGCTGCCACAAACGGAAATCAGTGGCGAAAATGCTAACCTGACCTTCAATGGGAACACGCTAAGTGAAGGCAGCGTACAGCTCTCTGTGAACAACGCCACAGCTGGCGTGCTGACCCTGAAGAACGTAGTACCTGGCTATCCTTCAGTACCCGTCAGCGTGACCCTGGAAGAACAGACCAATGGCAACTTCAGCTTTTCGGGTCAAGCTGACCTTAATGCGCTCCCCGAAGAGACAACTACCAAAAACCAAGAGACGGTAGCACTGCTGAAAGTGACGGTAAACGGTACCATTTCCCTCGACGGCACCGTCAAGGCAACCATCGCTGCCGACGGCCCAGCCTTCTACCTGGGCAGCTACTCGGGCAGTACCCTGAAGCTGAACTACAGCGGCACACCACTGCTGGGTAAGACTGCGGCCTACAGCGTAGAACAGAACGTCCCCGTACTGACCCTGGGAGGCGTACTGCCCGGTGAACCGGTAGTAAGCGTTCCAGCCATCTATCCACAGCAGGGTAGCTTCACCTTTGAGACCACCACAGCTGCCGGCACGTCCGTAAATGGTGAAGGAAAGTTTGAGAACGGCTCGCTGACCCTCAACCTGAACGTGAAGCTGAGCGTCACCGCACAGGGCGGACTGACGGGCGAATGGCCCCTCTCCACCACCATCGGTGAACCCGTAGGATGGTCGGACATCAACTATTCCGACTACGCTCCCGTACGCATCGTCTGGACAGCTCATGACGACAATGCCACCAACGGCGGCAATATCTCCAAGCTGGGTACACTCGTTGGTTCACACCTGATGGCGGAAGTGCTCAACAGCATCACACTGACTGACGATGGCAACCTGACCGCACGCTACTATCCCGATATCGTGACAGGTACCGACAGTGAGAACGGCGAGGCCACATTGCAGTGGTTGATGAGCAAGCTGGGTGCCTATCAGACTACACCTATTGCACGCGAATGGCTGACCTCACCCAAGAACCTGATGCAGTGGTACACCAAGGACGGAGTGATCTACCTCGTCCCCAACCTGGTGCAAATTCTACAACAGGCCGCTGAAGACCAAGGCAATGCTTCGTTGGCAGAGAACATCGATGCCATCATGGGCATCCTGCAAACCTTGGAGAGCCTGAGTGACGAGGAGCTACAGGGCTTGCTGGCCACCTTCGGACAGCAGGCAGGTATCGACCTGAGCATCATCAATCCGAAGCTTATCCGTCAAGTGGCTGGCTGGATGACCACCGGTGTGCCCCTGAAGTACACCCTGGACGGCAACGGCAGCTTGCGTCTCTATGCTGACAAGGAGATGGTAAGCCCCTTCATGCCGCTGCTGCTCTCCTTCCTGCCGACACTCCAAAACAAGTTTGATGAGATGATAGCAGCTGCTGATGAGCAGACGGCTCCTCTCTTAAAGATGGTCATGGCACTGCTCGGACTGGAGAAATTCACAGACCTCGACACGGTGTGGAATGAGAATACAGACGAGTTTGCTGTAGGTCTGGGGTTCCAAAAGTAAATGGGCTATGCAACGAACGATATTACAATCTCTCAGTAGAAAGCTCCTCGTCCTGCCCCTGGCCGCCCTGACAATGGTATCGTGCATACAGGACGAAGCACTGAACACCGAAGCGGACATTGAGCGCGTCACCCTGCCGGGTGATGTGCTCAACCGTGATGCGGAATTTGGTGATGCGGTTTATGAGGCTGATGGCACGCCGGTATATCCCATCATCCTCTATCTGAAGAAGGGTACTGACATTGTCCGCCTGGCCCCCGAACTGGAGCTGACGCCCGGAGCCACCGTGGAGCCACCCAGTGGCACACCGCGCAACTTCCGTACACCGCAGTACTACACCGTCACCTCTGAGGATGGACAGTGGCAGCGACGCTACCGCATCGAGGTGAGCAGCACAAGCGCCATCGGTACGTTCTACCACTTCGAGGACGTACGCCTGGGCGGCGGAGGCAAGTACCATGTGTTCTATGAGACCGATGATACGGGAGAGGAACGACTGGCATGGGCCAGCGCCAACCCAGGCTATGCCTTGACCGACATCAACGTGAAAAGCCCCGAGCAGTTCCCCACCTACCAGTGGGCCGACGGCAAGAGCGGCAAGTGCGTGAAGCTAGTCACCCTCAAGACTGGCTCACTGGGCAGCAGTGTGAACATGCCCATTGCCTCAGGTAACCTCTTCCTGGGCACCTTCAAGGTAGGTAACGCACTGATAAACGCACTGACTTCCACTCAGTTTGGCCTGCAGTATGAGAACGTACCCACCTATCTGCACGGCTGGTACAAGTACCGCTCCGGTGACACCTTCTACGAGCTGGATAAGACGGCACCGGACAAGCTGAAGCCAGTACCTGGACGCAGGGACATCTTCAACATTTATGCCGTATTCTACGAGAACACGGACGACAACCGCCTGCTGGACGGCACCAATGTACTGGCTGAGGAGAATACACAGATTATCTCGACTGCCGTCATCAGCGATGCGCGGGAGACCGATGAGTGGACCGAGTTCCATCTGCCCTTCGTCTATCGGCCGGGCAAGAGCATCGACCCCGTGAAGCTGGCGGCTGGTGGATACAACCTCACTATCGTCTTCGCATCGAGCCTGCGTGGCGACTACTTCGAAGGCGCCCCAGGGAGCACATTGCTGGTGGATGAAGTGGAATTGGGTTATAAATAATGAGAAACGGAGCACCATGAATAAGATAAATCATAGTAAACGATACCTAGTGATGGCTATCCTACTGGCCTTCACTGGAATAGGAGCCTCCCTCCACGCTCAGCAGGACCGTAACCAGACCCTCGTACGCTCCGAAGCACGAGGAGTGGAGTACGAGATTAAGGCAGGCATCAACGTGGGTGGTACCACCCCTCTGCCTCTACCCGAGGAGATACGTGCCTTGACCGGCTACTCGCCTAACATCAACCTGGCTATCGAAGGCAACCTCATCAAGTGGTGGGGCGAGCCGCGGAAGTGGGGTCTCATCGTGGGCGTGCGCCTGGAGAACAAAGGCATGGAGGCAAAGGCCCGCACCAAGAACTACAGCATGGAGATTATCGGCGATGGTGGCGAACGCATGAAGGGCAACTGGACCGGCCGAGTGAAGACCAAGTACCGTGCCTCGCTCGTCAGCGTACCGCTGCTGGCCGCATGGCAGGCCAGTGAGCGTGTGCGGATCAATGCAGGCCCTTACCTTTCCGTGATGACCAGTGGCGATTTCTCTGGATACGTCTATGACGGCTACCTGCGCGAAGGAAATCCTACGGGTAATAAGGTAAACTTCGAAGGCGAAAGCACCGCCCCCTATGACTTCTCCGACGACCTGCGCACCTTGCAGTGGGGCGTGCAGGCGGGAGCCACATGGCGAGCATTCAAGCACCTCAACGTACATGCCGACCTGCTCTGGGGCATGAATGACATCTTTAAGAAAGAGTTTCAGACCATCACCTTCGCGATGTACCCCATCTATCTGAATATCGGGTTCGGCTATGCATTCTGAATCCAGGGATTTCAGAATTGAATGAAAATAAAACCGACCCTTCATTTTGTATTCCGTTTGGTTTGCACTATCTTTGCCGAACTAAACGAATTGCAGAATTTATGGAACTACTCATCTATAAAGCCTCGGCCGGCTCGGGAAAGACCTTTACTCTGGCCGTACAGTACATCAAGCAGCTGCTGCTTGACCCACGTGCCTACCGCCAGATACTGGCTGTGACCTTCACCAACAAGGCCACAGCCGAGATGAAGGAGCGCATCCTGAGCCAGCTCTACGGCATCAGCGCCGGACTCCCCGATAGTGAGCCCTACCTTCAGGTACTCCTCACCATGCTCCCCGCTCACATGGGCGAACAGGAGATACGACGCCGTGCCGCACAGGCCATCAGTGCCCTGGTACACGACTACAGCCGATTCCGCGTTGAGACCATCGACAGCTTCTTCCAGTCGGTGATGCGCAACCTCAGTCGCGAGCTGGAACTGAGCCCAGGCCTCACCGTGGAGCTGGACAGCAACCGCGTGATGGCCGATGCTGTGAAAAGCATGATGCAGAAACTTACCCCCACATCACCCGTGCTCCACTGGCTGATGGAGTATATCGGAGAACGTATTGAGCAGAACCGACGCTGGAACGTCAGTGACGAGGTGGAGCAGTTCGGACGCAACATCTTCAGCGAGGAGTACATCGAGCGCGGCGAGCAGCTGCGCAAGTGCCTCGCCCTACCCGACTACGTGAAGCAGTACAAGCAAATTCTCCAGGAGAAGCAGGCCAACCTAAGGACGGAGATGACACAATATACCAACGCCTTCGAAGCAATCCTGCACCGCAACGGACTGACTGCCGCCGACCTTAAGGGAGGACAGCGCGGCGTAGCAGGCTACTTCCGCAAACTGGCCGAAGGGACACTGGCTGAATCCAAGGTGGTGAACACCACGATGACCAAGTGTCTGGAGAATGCCGACGAGTGGGTCACCA
The DNA here is from genome assembly GCA_051878775.1 of Bacteroides sp. Taxonomy (GTDB): domain Bacteria; phylum Bacteroidota; class Bacteroidia; order Bacteroidales; family Bacteroidaceae; genus Bacteroides. The sequence goes on from JBJEKT010000193.1 coordinate 21,392, forward strand.
AGACCTCCAAGCAGCGCAACCTGATTCTGCGCATGGCCCAGGAGGAACTCATCCCCCTGCTCAACAAGGCTGAAGGCACGCGCAAAGAGGCTGAACAGACCCTCAACAGCTGCCTGCTCTCCCTGAAGCATCTAGGCGAATTGCAGCTGCTCAACCACCTGGCCGAGGAGGTGCGCACCCTCAACGAGGAGCAGAACCGATTCCTTCTGGCCGACACCACCGCACTGCTTCACCGACTGACCGCCGCCGGCGATGCCTCGTTTATCTTCGAGAAGATGGGAGCCACGCTGCACCATGTAATGATAGACGAATTCCAGGACACAAGCCGTATGCAATGGGACAACTTCCGCCTGCTGCTCGACGAGGGACTCGCCCAAGGCGCCGACAGCCTGATAGTGGGCGATGTGAAGCAAAGCATCTACCGCTGGCGAAACGGTGACTGGAACATCCTCAACAGCCTGCGGGACAACCGCCAAGACAGACGTGCGAGCAGACTGCCCTACACCATACACGTGGAGACGCTTAACACCAACCGCCGCAGCCTAAGCCGCATCATACGTTTCAACAACGGCCTCTTTCCCCTACTTGTGGAGCAGCTCAATGAGCGCCACATACATCTGATGGGAGAGCCCTGTACTAACCTACGCCAGGCCTATGCCGACGTGGAGCAGCTCTCGCCTAAGAAACAGGAGGAGGGATACGTGGAAATGAGCTGCTACAGCTGGCTCACTGAGGAGCAAAAGGCGGCTCAATGGGATTACGCCGAATGGACCGAAAAGCAGCTGAGCGGAGCCATCCGTCGTCTGCTGGAGCAGGGTGTAGAACCCGACGAGATAGCCATCCTGGTACGCAAGAACCGCGTCATCCCACAGCTGGCCAACTTTATCGACACCGAGTTGCACCTGCCTGTGGTAAGCGACGAGGCCTTCCGCCTCGATGCATCGCCTGCAGTTAGCCTCATCGTAGAGGCCCTGCGCTACCTCACCAACCCCGAAGACGAGGTGACCCTGCGCACACTCATCATGCAATACCAGAGGCTAGTGGTGGCCACCGATAGTGCGGCTATCACCACAACCAACGGCCTTGCAAACAACACCTGTGCGACGGACTACCTGCTACGCGCAGAAGCCACCCCACTGCTTCCACCACGCTTCACCGCAGAGCGGGAGGAGCTCTCCATGATGCCCCTCTACGAACTGACTGAGACGCTCTACGAGCTCTTCGACCTGCACCGCATCCCCGATCAGGATGCCTACCTCTTTGCCTTCCTTGACACCATCAACGAATACCTGCTCGACCACTCATCCGACCCGCTGGAGTTCCTCAGCTGCTGGGACGAGCGACTCTGCGGCAAAACCATCGCCACGGGCTCACTACACGGCGTACGCATCTGCTCCATACACAAGTCCAAAGGATTGGAATTCAAGCATGTGCTGATACCCTACTGCGACTGGAAACTGGAGAACGAAACCTACCAGCAGCTGGTGTGGTGTAAGCCGCAGGAAGAGCCCTACAGCCTGTTGCCCCTTGTACCCGTGAACTACGGTCCCTTGATGAGCCAGTCGGTCTATCGCTCCGACTACCTCCGCGAGCAGCAACAGCTTTGGGTAGATAGTCTGAACCTGCTCTACGTAGCACTGACCCGTGCACGATGCAGCCTCTTCCTCTTCTCCCAAGGCAAGGCCGGCACCATCGGTGAGCTACTGGCCGGCGGGGTACACCAGCTGCTTCAAGCTTCCATCGGTTCGTACCACAACGATTGTTCCTGCTACCTCCTCGGCGAGTTAGAGAGTGCCATTCCCACCGATACCTCGCAGAGCAACCAGTCAGACACCCAGAAAGCCACCCAAGGGCTGCAAGAAAGCCTGCCAGGCAATCCCTTGAACTGCCCCCCTCAACCGCTAAAAGTGACCATGGAGAGCTTGAAGCACGACGTGGAGTTCCGCCAATCCAACCGTTCAGCTGACTTCCTGCAAGGACGCGACGAAGCCGAGAGCTCCATGCGCTACATAGACCGCGGGTTGCTGCTCCACGCCCTGTTCCAGCAGGTGACCTGTGCTGCCGACGTCCCCCAAGCCCTACAACGCCTGCTCATGGAGGGTCTCACCACGCCGCTGGAACTACCTGAGCTGCAGCAGTTCGCTGAGCATGCCCTGCAGCATCCACAGGTCCAGTCGTGGTACGATGGCTCGTGGCGCCTATTCAACGAGTGTGACATCCTTTGGCTGGAGCACGACCGCCTCTGTAACCGCCGTCCCGACCGTGTACTGATGCGCGGCGACGAGGTAGTGGTCATCGACTTCAAGTTTGGCCAGCCCCGCCGCAGCCACCACAAGCAGGTCAGCGGCTACATGAAGCTCCTAGCCGCCATGGGATATCCTACACACGCCATGAAGGGCTACCTGTGGTACGTTGATGCCGACCGCATCGAAGAGGTAGCACAATAAAGAATGAACAAATAGATTAATCGATACTACACCCCCCTAAAAAGATATGAAGCCCTTTCTCGAAACTGTAGCCTCACACCTCTATCATACGATAGGCAACGACCTGTCGCACACGGCCATCGTCTTCCCAAACAAGCGTGCCGGCCTCTTCTTCAGCGAATACCTGGCTCGACAGAGCAGCCGCCCTGTGTGGTCGCCAGCCTACCTCACCATCAACGAGCTCTTCACCTCTTATCCCCTGGAGCATCCCCTCACCACAGCAGACCCCATCACCCTGGTCTGCCAGCTCTACGAGGTCTTCATCATGAAGACTGGACGTAACGAGAGTCTCGATGACTTCTACTTCTGGGGCGAACTGCTTATCAGCGACTTTGACGACATCGATAAGAATCTGGTCGATACCCAGCGCCTCTTCAGTAACCTACAGGAACTCCACGCTCTGACCCAGGACAGCAGTTTCCTCACCCCCGAACAGCAGGAGGCCATCAGTCAGTTCTTCACCAACTTCTCCCCCGAACGGCGCACACTGCTCAAGGAGCGCTTCATCTCCCTGTGGGACCGTATGCTGCCCATCTACACTGACTTCAAAGTACGCCTCGCTCAGCGCGGCATAGCCTACGAGGGCATGTTGGAACGGCAGGTGATGGAGCAGTTTGACATCAGCAAGATGCCCTATGAGCGCTATGTCTTCGTGGGCTTCAACGTGCTCAACCGCGTGGAGCAGCAGCTCTTCCGCACCCTGCGCGATGCCGGCAAAGCCCTCTTCTACTGGGACTACGACGAAAGCTATACCACCCCGTCCATGAAGACAGGTATCGTACCCCTGCAGCACGAAGCGGGCGAATTCATTCTCCGCAACCTTCGCGAGTTTCCCAACCAACTGGATGCTTGCCACTTTACGGCCATGAGCCAACCCAAACAGATCGCCTTCATTGAGTCGCCCACAGAGAATGCTCAAGCTCGCTACCTGACCCGCTGGGTACGGCAGCTCTACGCTGGCCGCCAACAGAATCCTTTCCGCGAAAAGGAGAACGCCGTGGTGCTCTGCAACGAAGCGCTGCTCCTGCCTGTACTACACGCCATCCCTGACGAGGTGGAGAACGTCAACATCACCATGGGATACCCTCTATCACAAACCCCCATCTACAGTCTGCTCAACGCCCTCTGTACGCTGCAGATTGATGGCTACCGCACCGACAGCGGCACCTATACTTACGAGACCGTGCGCCCAGTACTCAATCACCCCTACGTACGCCGCCTTTCCCAACAGGCTGAGCGATTGGAACGCGACCTGACCCAGCACAACCGCTTCTTCCCCCTTCCCTCAGAGCTGCAGGTCGACGAGCCATTGCGCCAACTATTCACCCCCGTAAGCGGCATTGCCTCAATCTGCCAGTACCTCATAGATGCCCTACGCCTGGTGAGCACTCTCTATCGCCAGCCCGAGACTGAGGATAACACCGATGCCAGCGGCAACACCGAGCTCTACGATCAGCTCTACCGCGAATCCATCTTCAAAACCTACACCCTGGTGAACCGTCTCTATGCCCTGGCCCAGGAGAAAGTCTTTGGCCGGCTACAGCCCCTCACCTTCCGCCGTCTGCTGGGGCGTCTGCTGAGCGGAGCCACTATCCCCTTCCACGGCGAACCCGCCATCGGTATGCAGGTGATGGGCGTACTTGAGACACGCAACCTTGACTTCCGCAACCTACTGATGCTCAGCGTCAACGAAGGTAAACTCCCTAAGAGCGAAGGTGATGCCTCGTTCGTACCCTACAACCTGCGCAAAGCCTTCGGCATGACCACCATCGACCATAAGAACTGCG
>JBJEKT010000194.1:0-25649 GCA_051878775.1 Bacteroides sp.
TCTACCGCCTCCAACTGACGTAACTCGGCTACCAGCTTGTTGTAGCCCTCTTCTGACATGTAAGCCATAATTTATTTCCTCCTATATATTAATAATGTATATTCTATTACTTTTAAAAAAAGGGGTTTTACAAAAAAACAAAAAGAATTCCAACATGGTTGGCATGTTGGAACCCTCATTGATGTTTTCGCGTGCAAAGATAGGCTTTTCTTCAATACAAATCAAGTAGAAAAGCGTGCTTTACAACACATTTAATCTTAAAAAACTCATTTTTACGAATTTAGTGCCCCGTTTTCAGCTTCCGCAAGCCTTGATTTAGGCTTTAGAGCAGTGCCTTGACGGCTGCCTCCAGGTCCTTGATGTTTTCGCTGCGGGCACTGAGCTCGCTGCTGCGGTTAATCAGGAAGATGGTGGGCACGGCTTGCACGGCATAGGTGACAGCCACTGATGAATAGACACCGTCAGCATCACGCACGCATACCCAGGGGAGGTTGGCAGCCGTAGTCTTCCAGAAGTGCTCATCCGCATCGAGCGACACCTGGTAAATCTCCAACCCGCGCGCTGCGTACTTGTCGTAAAGGTCGCGCAGCATGTAGTTGTGCGAAGCGCTCACGGCACTCTGATAGATGGTGAAGTCGAGCAGCACCACTTTGCCCTTGAGGTCGCTCAGCTTGCGCATGTTGGCTTGTATATCGCGCAAGGAGATGTCAATGAGGCCTGTGGTTTCGATTTGGTCGGCCGGAATCTCCAGCGTCTCCTCCTTCGGCTTGCGCGTATTCTTCATGCCCTTGATGACGATGTTGTAGAGGTTCTTCGAACGCGTGGCGTGGGGGTAGCGGTTGTAGAGGCTTGTGGCCACGGCGGCAAAGCAACGCACGTCATCCTTGCTGTTCAGGGGGTCGAAGAGCATGTAGCCGTTCAGCTTCTGGAAGAGGGCGAAATAGGCGGCCGACATAGCCGGCTGGGCGTAGATGTACTTCCTCTTGACCTCCTCCTTATAGTTGTTGACCAGCGTCATCAAGCTGTCTTGGTAACGGGTGGGGGTCAGCTTGTTGGCACGCACGTCGGCAGCCAGGGCGTTGGCCGCGTGCTGCAAGCGGGCTTGAAGCAGGGTCAGTTCCTTAATCATGGAGCAGTTGCCGGAGCCACTTACCTCATACTTCGTGGCAAAATCCACGAATGGAGCCTTGACGGTCACCGTCTCCGTCGAGTCGATGGAGAGATTGATAACCTTCTCCTCCACACGCAGGCGGTAATACTCGGGCGACTCGGGTTGCCGCTGCTGGAAGCTGAACGAACCACTGCCACCTAACTTCACCGAGTCGAGCGCCACGATGCCCTCCAAGGCCGATGCCTCGAAGTAGAGCATCTTACCCTCAGCTCCCGAAACTTCGCCCTCCACGCAGAAGCGAGGTTCGTTGTGGCAGGCACTCAATGCAAACACGGCCAGCGCCGCGCAAATCATTTTCTTCATATCTGTCTATCCGTATATTGATTATCCGTTATTGTTTATCCGCTGTCAAAGCGCCACGTTTATGTTAGACGCAATGCTTTACGGCCTGCAAAGATACGTCTTTTCAGCGTGTAACAAAGCATTTTTCCAACATCTTGCAGCGAAAAATGAAAAAAAACTGCTCTTTAGAAAGATTTTATCCTCTTGGAGGGGAGTAAACCAAATAAAATGTGTACCTTTGCACGATTTTTGGACGAAAAAAACAGAAAACAATTTTTATTTTTATGATTAACCCCATTGTTAAGACTATCGAGCTTCCTGATGGAAGAACCATCACGCTCGAAACGGGAAAGCTGGCAAAACAGGCAGACGGTTCTGTAATGCTGCGCATGGGTAACACCATGCTGCTGGCTACTGTTTGTGCCGCCAAGGACGCAGTTCCCGGAACAGATTTCATGCCGCTTCAGGTAGAGTACAAAGAGAAATTCTCCGCATTCGGACGTTTCCCCGGTGGTTTCACCAAACGCGAAGGTCGCGCATCGGATTACGAAATCCTGACCTGCCGCCTCGTTGACCGTGCTCTGCGCCCCCTCTTCCCCGACAATTTCCATGCCGAAGTTTATGTAAACATCATACTGTTTTCAGCAGATGGCGTTGACATGCCCGACGCCCTTGCCGGATTGGCCGCATCTGCTGCATTGGCTGTATCTGACATCCCCTTCAACGGACCTATCTCTGAGGTGCGCGTAGCGCGCATCGATGGCCAGTTCGTTATCAACCCCACCTTCGAGCAGCTCGAGAAGGCCGATATGGACCTGATGGTGGGTGCTACCTACGAGAACATCATGATGGTGGAAGGCGAAATGAGCGAAGTGTCTGAGCAAGACCTGCTCGCTGCCCTGAAGGCCGCCCACGAAGCCATCAAGCCCATGTGCGTGGCTCAGAAGGAGCTGGCAGAAGAGGTTGGCTCAACCGTGAAGCGCACCTACGACCATGAGGTGAACGACGAGGAGCTGCGCAAGGCCGTACACGAGGCTTGCTATGCCAAGGCATACGCCATTGCCAGCGAGGGCAACCGCGACAAGCACGCCCGCGAGGATGCCTTCACGGCCATCTGCGACGAGTTCAAGTCACAGTTCACCGAAGAGGAGCTGGAAGAGAAGGCTCCCCTCATCGACCGCTACTACCACGACGTGGAGAAGGAGGCTATGCGCCGCTGCATCCTGGACGAGGGCAAGCGCCTGGATGGCCGTAAGACCACGGACATCCGCCCCATCTGGTGCGAGGTAAGTCCGCTGCCCGGCCCCCACGGTTCATCTATCTTCACCCGTGGTGAGACGCAGTCGCTCTCTACCGTTACGCTCGGTACGAAGCTCGATGAGAAGATTATCGACGACGTGCTGGTACATGGCAAGGAGCGCTTCCTGCTGCACTACAACTTCCCCCCCTTCTCTACGGGTGAAGCCAAGGCACAGCGTGGTGTAGGTCGCCGTGAGATTGGTCACGGTCACCTGGCATGGCGCGCGCTGAAGGGCCAGATTCCTGCCGACTATCCCTACGTTATCCGCGTAGTATCCGATATCCTGGAATCCAACGGTTCTTCTTCGATGGCCACCGTATGTGCCGGCACGCTGGCGCTGATGGATGCCGGTGTGAAGATCAAGAAGCCCGTATCAGGTATCGCCATGGGTCTTATCAAGAACCCGGGTGAAGAGAAGTATGCTGTATTGAGCGACATCCTCGGTGATGAGGACCACCTGGGCGACATGGACTTCAAGGTGACGGGTACGAAGGACGGTATCACCGCTACGCAGATGGATATCAAGTGTGATGGCCTTACTTACGACATCCTGGAGAAGGCCCTGCTGCAGGCAAAGGCTGGCCGCGAATACATCCTCGGCAAACTGACCGACTGCATCGCTGAGCCTCGTGCCGACCTGAAGCCGCACGCACCGCGCATCGAGACGATGACCATCCCCAAGGAGTTCATCGGTGCTGTCATCGGCCCGGGTGGAAAGATTATCCAGGGTATGCAGGAAGAGACAGGTGCCACCATCACCATCGAGGAGGAGGACAACGTGGGCAAGATTGAGATTGCAGGTACCTGCAAGCAGAGCATCGACGATGCTATCCGCATGATCAAGGCCATCGTGGCTGTACCTGAAGTGGGTGAGACCTACACGGGCAAGATCCGCAGCATCATGCCTTACGGTGCATTCGTAGAGTTCCTCCCCGGACGCGACGGCTTGCTCCACATCTCTGAAATCGACTGGAAACGCCTGGAGACGGTAGAAGAGGCAGGACTTAAGGAGGGTGACGAGATTCAGGTGAAGCTGCTCGACATCGACCCGAAGACCGGCAAGTTCAAGCTGTCACACAAGGTGCTCATCCCGAAGCCCGAAGGTTATCAGGAGCGCCCCGAGAGAGGCGAACGCCGTGAGCGTGGCGAGCGTCGCGAACGCCGCGACCGTGGCAACAAGGAATAAGCCCCGATACTGAACAACATCCTCAGTTTATAGTGATGCATCGACCATTTCACGTGGCCGATGCATCTTTTTTTTTGCCCTGCGGTGATGATTTTGTGCCTTGATGAAAAAATATTCATTCCAAATGCGTGCAGGAATCGATATTTTTCGTAATATTGCCGTAATTTTCATAAACAAAAAATGTAGAACCGCCTATGAATACCTTAATCCCTTCTCGCCTTACGGCCCTGCGCACAGTACTCAAGAATCAAGGAATCAGTGCATTCATCATCCCAAGCACTGACCCCCACCTCAGTGAATATGTAGCTCCCCACTGGCATTCACGCGAATGGGTCAGTGGCTTCAGCGGCTCGGCAGGAACCGCAGTCGTCACCCTGGAGAAAGCAGGACTCTGGACAGATTCACGCTACTTCCTGCAAGCGGCTGACCAGCTTCAGGGCACGGGCATCGACCTCTACAAGGAGATGCTGCCCGAGACGCCCTCCATTGCCCAGTTTCTCACCGCCGAGCTGAAAGCCGGTGAATCGGTGGGCATTGATGCAGCCGTCTTCTCCACACGGGGCGCCCTCGCGCTGAGCGAAGAGCTGGCCGCAGCCGGCATCGCGCTGAAGTACATTGCCGACCCCCTGGCCACCATCTGGAGCGACCGCCCCGCCATCCCGCAAGACCCCATCGTGGTGCATCCGCTGCGCTATGCCGGCAAGGCCGCCACGGAGAAGCTGAGCGACATCCGGCAGGCACTGGCCGCCAAGGGGGCAGAAGCCCTCTTTGTCTCCCTGCTCGACGAGATTGCCTGGACGCTCAACCTGCGTGGCAGCGACGTGCATTGCAACCCCGTCTTCGTGGCTTACCTCTATATCGGTAAGGAGGAGACCATCCTCTTCACCGACGCCGGCAAGGTACCTCAAGCGACGGCCGATTACCTCACCTCCATCCACGTGAGCGTGGCTCCCTACAGCGAAGCAGCCACCATGCTGAGCCAACTGCAGGGCGTGAAGCTGCAGCTCGACCTGCCTAAGACCAATGCCGCCATCTACCACGCCGCCCGGCAAGGTTGCACCATCATTGACAGTGCCTCACCCATCTGCCTGATGAAGAGCGTGAAGAACGAGGTGGAGCAGGAGGGATTCCGCGAAGCCATGATACGTGATGGCGTAGCGATGGTGAAGTTCCTGCGCTGGCTGAAGCCTGCCGTAGAGCAGGGTGGACAGACGGAGCTGACCATCGACGAGAAGCTCTGCGCCCTGCGAGCCGAGCAAGCCGACTACCGAGGCATCAGCTTTGACACCATCGCCGGCTATGCCGCCCACGGCGCCATCGTACACTACGAAGCCACGCCCGAGACGGACATCCCCCTGGAACCCAAAGGCCTGCTGCTGCTCGACAGCGGTGGCCAGTACCTGGATGGCACTACCGACCTGACGCGCACCATCGCCTTAGGTCCTACCACCGAAGAGGAACGCACCGACTACACGCTCGTGCTGAAAGGCTTCCTCGCCCTGATGAATGCTGAGTTTCCTGCAGGCACCTGCGGCACGCAGCTCGACGTATTGGCTCGCCAAGCCATGTGGAAGAGGGGTATCAACTACCTGCATGGCACGGGTCACGGCGTAGGTTCCTACCTCTGCGTGCATGAAGGCCCGCACCAGATTCGCATGAACCACATGCCCACCCTGCTGAAGGCGGGCATGACCGTGACCGACGAACCGGGTATCTACAAAGCCGGCAAGCATGGCATCCGCACGGAGAATACCTTACTGATTGTACCTGCGCAGGAGACGGCCTTCGGCCCCTTCTTCCGCTTCGAGCCGCTCACCCTCTGCCCCATCGACAAGGCTCCCATCGAGCGTGAGATGCTCACAGCCGAGGAGGTAGAGTGGCTGAACAGCTACCACCGCACCGTCTATGAGAAGCTCTCTCCCCGCCTTGATGCCGAGACAAGGGAGTGGCTGAAGGAGGCATGCAGCGCATTGGAATGACAGGGATAAGACACTCCATTACAATTTAAAATAAGACACTCTATTAAAGAAGCATATATGGCAATAATCAAATCAGTACGTGGCTTTACGCCACAGATGGGTGAGAACTGCTTCCTGGCGGACAATGCCGTGGTGGTGGGCGATGTGGTGATGGGGCGCGACTGCAGCATCTGGTTCAGCACCGTGCTGCGGGGCGACGTCAACTCCATCCGCCTCGGCGACGGGGTCAACATACAGGATGGCAGCGTGCTCCACACGCTCTATGAGAAGTCAACCATTGAGATAGGTAACCACGTCTCCGTGGGGCACAACGTCACCATCCACGGCGCCACCATCGGCGACTATGCCTTGATAGGTATGGGAGCCACCCTGCTCGACCATGCCGTGGTGGGCGAAGGAGCCATCGTGGCAGCCGGTTCGCTTGTCCTCTCCCATACGGTCATCGAGCCGGGCAGCATATGGGGTGGCGTACCGGCCAAGTTCATCAAGAAGGTGGATCCGGAGCAAGCCAAGGAGTTGAACCAGAAGATAGCGCACAACTACCTGATGTACGCCTCCTGGTATAAAGAATAACTATTATATAAAAAAAGGGTACTGTTATAAGACGAGTAATCAGAAATTGATGATACGGAGTATCTTGTCGGTAGCGCCAGCGTGGTCGGTCACGTAGCTACCGGCATTGATGCCCGTCTCGCGGAGGAAGTGCTCGTCGGTCAAGAGGCGGTCGAGCAGCACCTGCAGCTCCACGTAGTTCTTGATGGAGTAGGCACCCTTCTGCTCGATGAGCTGCACCGCTTCCTGAAACTTCTGGTACTTGGGGCCGAATATCACGGGTATGCCATAGACGGCTGCTTCGAGCGTGTTGTGGATGCCCACGCCGAATCCCCCACCGATGTAGGCAATCTCGCCGTAGCGGTAGATGGAGGAGAGCAACCCGAAGCAGTCGATAATCAGGCAGTCGGCCTTGCGCACATTCTGCTCGTCGGCACGGGTATAGCGCACGTAGGGACGCTTCAGCTTGGAGATAATCTCCACGAGGTGGTTCTCGTCGATGACGTGCGGCGCGATAATCAGCTTCACCTCGGGATGCTGGTTGAAGTACTCAATGAAGAGGTCCTCATCGGGTTGCCACGAGCTGCCCGCCACGAAGGTCATCGTATGGTTCTTGAAGCGCTCCACCAGCGGCAGCTCCTTGGCTTCGTCGCGAATCTGAAGCACGCGGTCGAAGCGCGTATCACCCACCACCATGGCGCGGTGTATGCCTATCTTGGCCAGGAAGCGCTTGGAGCGTTCGTTCTGCACGAAGAGGTAATCGAAGTTGCGCAACACGTTGCGGTAGGTGCCGCCATACCACTTGAAGAAAATCTGTCCCTTGCGGAAGATGGAGGAGATGCTATAGACGGGGATGTGGCGTCGATGCAGCTCGTCCAGGTAGTTCTTCCAGAACTCATACTTGATGAAGAAGGCCATGCAGGGGTTCACCAGGTCGAGGAACTTCTTCACGTTGCGCGGCTTATCGAAGGGGAGGTAGCAGACGATGTCTGCCCCTCGGTAGTTCTTGCGCACCTCGTACCCCGAGGGGGAGAAGAAGGTGAGCAATATCCGGTACTCCGGGAAGCGTGCACGAATCTTCTCTATCAGCGGCCTTCCCTGCTCAAACTCCCCCAGTGAGGCGGCATGAAACCAGATGTAGCGGGCATCGGGCTCCAGCTGCTGGCGCAGCAGCTCATACACCACCCAATGCCCCTTCATCATCTTCCGGGGCTTTCGACTGAAGGGTGACACCAGGTGCACCAGCAGGTCGTACAGCGCAATTATCAGATTATAGATCATAACTTACAGTGCGAGGAAATCCATACATGATGACTTGACGGTTACCGGGCGCCAATCACCTCTACGGCCTTGGCGATACGGCGTAGCGTCTCCTCCTTGCCCAGCAGCTCGGTGATGTCGAACATATGGGGGCCTTTGCACTCGCCCACTACGGCCAGGCGGAAGGCGTTCATCACGTTGCCCAGGTGGTAACCCTTGGCCGTAATCCATCCGATGACCTGCTCCTCAGCCGCCTTCGTCTCGAAGCTTTCCAGCCCTTCGAGCAGGGCCATGAGTTCGTTCATGATGGCCGGCGTATCAGCGCCCCAGCGCTTCTTCACATCCTTCTCGGCATAGGTCTCGGGGGCGCGGAAGAAGAAGCGCGACTGCTCCCAGAGCTCCTTGATGAAGTTGACGCGCCCCTTGACGAGCGCCACCACGCGAGCCAGGTATTCGTCCGTGTAGAGCTCCACCTCCACGCCCTGTGCGCGCAGCACCGGCTTGAAGAGCTGAGCCAGCTCCACGTCGCTCTTCTGCAGGATGTATTCGTGATTGAACCACGTCCCCTTCTTATAGTCAAATTTGGCTCCTGCCTTGCTGCAGTGCTCCAGCGAGAAGAGGCGGATGAGTTCGTCCATGGTGAGCAGTTCCTGGTCGTTGCCGGGGTTCCATCCCAGCAGGGCGAGGAAGTTGATGACCGCCTCGGGCAGGTATCCGGCCTCGCGGTAACCAGAGGAGATTTCGCCGCTCTTGGGGTCGTGCCACTCCAGGGGGAAGACGGGGAATCCCAGGCGGTCGCCATCGCGCTTGCTGAGCTTGCCGTTGCCCTCGGGCTTGAGCAGCAGGGGCAGGTGGGCAAACTGCGGCATGCTCTCCTCCCAGCCAAAGGCGCGGTAGAGCAGGACATGCAGGGGCGCAGAGGGGAGCCACTCCTCTCCACGGATGACGTGCGACACCTCCATCAGGTGGTCGTCCACGATGTTGGCCAGGTGGTAGGTGGGGAGCTGGTCGGCCGACTTGTAGAGCACCTTGTCGTCGAGCACGGAGGAGTTGATGACCACCTCGCCCCGGATGAGGTCATGCACATGCACCTCCTCGTTGGGTTCGATGCGGAAGCGCACCACGTACTGCTTCCCCTCGGCGATGAGTGCCTCCACCTCCTGGCGGGGCATCACGAGCGAGTTACGCATCTGCATACGCGTGGAGGCATCATACTGGAAGTTGGGCACCTCGGCACGCTTCGCCTCCAGCTCCTGGGGCGTATCGAAGGCGATGTAGGCCTTGCCGCTGTCCAGCAGCACCTGCACGTACTTCTTGTAGATGTCGCGGCGCTCTGACTGGCGGTAGGGGCCGTAGTTGCCGCCGAAGGTCACCCCTTCGTCGAAGGTCACGCCGAGCCACTTGAACGACTCGATGATATACTGCTCGGCACCGGGCACGAAGCGGTTGGAATCGGTATCCTCGATACGGAAAATGAAATCACCCCCATGCTGACGGGCGAAGAGGTAATTGTACAACGCGGTGCGCACACCACCGATATGAAGAGGCCCCGTAGGACTTGGGGCAAAACGTACTCTGACTTTTCTTTCTGCCATATTTTCGTTCAATTTTCGATGAAATTCGTAAAATTACTGCTTTTTGACTGCAAAAATAGGGTATTTTTTTCATAGGTAACGATATTTTTCGTACTTTTCGCAAAAATTTCGAGGATATGAACCAGATACGCACCAAGAAAGAGCTCTCTGTGAGAGATTTGCTATATCGAGTGGCTATTTTCGTAGTCACCGTGAGCGTCATCGTCTATTTCATGCCACGCGATGGCAAGTTCAATTATCAGTTTGATATCAACAAGCCCTGGAAGTACGGCCAGGTGATGGCCACCTTCGACTTCCCCATCTATAAGACCGACGAGGTGGTGAGGCACGAGCAAGACAGCCTTCTGCGCCACTTCCAGCCCTACTTCGTGCGCGACAGGGAGGTGGCCGAGGAGGCGCTCCGCACCTTCAGGGCCGACTGCCAGGGACGCCTGAAGCGCTTCCTCCCCTCGGCGGAGGCGGGACGGCTGATTGAGCGGAAGCTGAGCGAATACTATGAGCAGGGCATCCTGCTGACCGAGGAGCTGAGCCAGCTGCGCAGGGACAGCATCAGCGGCATCCACGTGATAGAGGACAAGCTCTCCGTGGCCAGGTCCATCGGCAGCGTCTGCTCGGAGCTGGAGGCCTATCAGCAGATACTCACGGCCGACACGGCGCGCCTGCGCCCCGAGATGCTGCGGCGGCTGGGACTCAACGCCTACCTCAACGCCAACCTGCACTACGACCAGCAGCGCACGCAGACGGCACGCCAGGAGATGCTGAACAACTACTCCTGGGCAACGGGCCTCGTGATGAGCGGACAGAAAATCATTGACCGCGGCGAGATAGTGAGCCGCGAGACCTACAACATCCTGCAAAGCCTGCAGAAGGAGTCGCTCAAGCGGAGCGGCTCCATCACGCAGAAGCGGCTCATGCTGGGCGGACAGCTGCTCTTTGCGGGCATCTTCATGCTCTGCTTCATGCTCTACCTGGACCTCTTCCGGAAGGATTACTACGCACAGCGGGGCAGCTTGGCGCTGCTCTTTGCGCTCATCGTGTTCTACTGCGTGGTGACCAACGTGATGGTGGCCAACATGTTCTTCAACGTCTATATCATCCCCTTTGCCATGCTGCCCATCATGGTGCGCGTCTTCCTGGACACACGCACGGCCTTCATGGCGCATACGGTGACCATCCTGATCTGCTCCATCTCGCTGCGCTACCCGCATGAGTTCATCCTCACGGAGCTGGCCGCCGGCCTTGTGGCCATCTTCAGCCTCCGCGAGCTGTCGCAGCGCTCGCAGCTCTTCCGCACCGCCCTGCTCACGCTCCTCACCTACACCGCCGTCTATCTGGCCTTCGAGCTGATAGCGGAGAACGACGTGAGCAAGATTCAGGGGAGCATGTTCATCTACCTGGGCATCAACGCGTTGTTCCTGCTCTTTGCCTATCCGCTGATGTTCCTCATCGAGAAGGCCTTCGGCTTCACCTCCAACGTGACGCTCGTGGAGCTCTCCAACATCAACAATCCGCTGCTGCGCCGCATGTCAGAGACGGTGCCGGGCACCTTCCAGCACTCCATGCAGATGGCTAACCTGGCCGCCGAAGCAGCCAACCGCATCGGCGCCAACAGCCAGCTGGTGCGTACGGGAGCACTCTACCACGACATCGGCAAGATGGAGAATCCCGCCTTCTTCACGGAGAACCAGTCGGCGGGCATCAACCCGCACAAGAGCCTCAGCTATGAGCAGAGCGCGCAGGTGGTAATCAGCCACGTCACCGACGGCCTCCGCCTGGCGGACAAGCATAACCTGCCCCGCGTGATACGTGACTTCATCACCACGCACCACGGTGCCGGCACCACGCGCTACTTCTACATCTCCTGGAAGAACGAGCACCCGGGTGAGGAGCCCCCACACGAGATGTTCCACTACCCAGGGCCGAACCCCTTCACCAAGGAGCAAGCCATCCTGATGATGGCCGACTCCGTGGAAGCCGCCTCGCGCAGCCTTCCCGAATATACGGAGGAGAGCATCAGCAACCTGGTGGAGAGAATCATCGACGCGCAGGTGAACGAGGGCTACTTCAGGCAGTGCCCCATCACCTTCCGTGACATCGACACGGTGAAGGGCGTCTTCAAGGAGAAGCTGCGCACCATCTACCACACACGCATCAGCTACCCGGAACTGAAAACTAAAAACAACTGAAAACTAAAAACCTGTTTAAACTAAAAACTAAAAACTAAAAACTAAAAACTAAAAACTATAAATTGAAAATTGAAAACTGAAATCGTTAATGACTAATGACTATTGACTATCATGACTTTTTGACTAACTTATAGAAATAAAGTTTTGACTAACTCATAAATAATAATGATATTCATCATGAAACACACAGCCAAAGAAGAGGCGCGCACACGGAAGCTGCTGCGCCGATACGGCATCACGCCGGAAGATGTCAAACAGTTTGCCTGCCTTTGCCGACCTATGTGGGGGGAGAAGAAGGCGGAAGTGGAGGGCAACTATGGCCCTGGATTGTTCCATATCGAGACGAACTGCCATGCGACGGCTGGCGGCAGCGGCGGTGCGACGGCAAGTGGCGGCGGTGCGACGGCTGGTGGGCGCTGCCTGACTATCAAGGTGCATACGCGGAATCATCCCTCCGCCCTACTCAACACGCTGCTGGCCCTGGGGAAGCCCTGCACCAACCTCCATCCGGCTGAAGCCGTGACGGGCGAGGCGGAGCGTGAGTGCTTCTGCCGCCCCTCGCTCTACATGTTCTGGTACTTCGTCGTCTTCCTGATGACCATCATCATGGAGTTCTGGTGCCTCACCTCGCTCACGGGGCTCCTGGCCGCCATCCTGGGTATCGCCTTCGGGGGATTATGCTTCTATGCGCTCTTCCTGCTGCTCACCCACTTCTGCTACCTCTCCATCGAGGCAGAGAGCCTCGACATCCACAGCGTGGGGCGCACCGTGAGCTATCCCTACAGCCGCGTCCGCAAGGTGAACTTCGACTTTGCCCGCGAGCTCAACTCCACGCACGTCATGGAGCTGATTGAGCAGGTTGGCCAGGGGGAAGCGGCCTTCTTGCGCTATCACCTATATTATATAGGTCGCGTGCCGCGCAAGCGGCTCAATGAGCTGGCCGAGAAGCTGCAACAGCAAGGCATCGATGCCACCTGCAGCCTCAACGACGCCAAGCGCCACTACCACGACACGCTCCACCTGCAGCATAACTGACACCAGAAAAATCACATTTCTCGCACGAGTTTTGCCCCGAATCATCACTTTTTTCGTACGAGTTTTGCCCCGAATCATCACATTTCTCGCACGAGTTTTGGTGGATAAGGGGGGAGGGTAGGTCCTCTACTACATGGGATCCACGTCGTAATATACGAGGAGCGACTTGTAGCGCGGGTCGGCAAGGATTTCTTTCTGCACGCTCACCAGGAGCTGGCGGGCACGGGAGAGGGGGGCGGTGACCTCCACCTTGAGCATCATCTTGCGGATGAAGAGCGTCTGTATGCGTGCCACGGGAGGCTTGTCGGGTCCTAAGAGGCGGCTGCCGAAGTGCTGACGCAGGCGCTCGGCCAGGGTGCGGGCGGCTTCGTCGAGCAGCTGCTCGTCGCGGTGCTTGAGATAGACGTAGATGAGGCGGTAGTAGGGGGGATAGTGGAAGAGCTCGCGCTCGGCCAGCTGCGCGGCGGCCATGGCTTCGTAGTGGTTGCCCATCACCTGGGCGAGGATGGGGTGGTCGATGGAGCGCGTCTGGAGGATGACGGTGCCCTGACGGTCGGAGCGACCGGCGCGTCCGGCCACCTGCGCCATCATCTGGAAGGCACGCTCGTAGGCGCGGAAGTCGGGGTAGTTGAGCATGGTGTCGGCATAGAGTATGCCCACCACGCTGACGTGCTGGAAGTCGAGCCCCTTGGATACCATCTGCGTACCCACCAGGATGTCGGTGCGCCCCTGCTGGAAGTCGGTGATGATGCGCTCGAAGGCCTGCCGCGTGCGGGTGGTGTCGAGGTCCATGCGTGCCACGCGTGCCTCGGGGAAGAGCGCCTGGATGGCATCCTCTATCTTCTCGGTGCCGAAGCCCAGGTGGCGGAGGTCGCTGCCGTCGCAGGCGGGGCAACGCAGGGGTACGGGCGTGGTGTAGCCGCAGTAGTGGCAGGTGAGCTGGCGGAGCCCCTTGTGGAAGGTGAGGCTCACGTCGCAATGCTTGCACTTGGGCACCCAGCCGCAGGTGTGGCACTCTATCATCGGCGCAAAGCCGCGGCGGTTCTGGAAGAGGATGACCTGCTCCTTCTGCTCCAGGGCCTCGCGGATGTGCTGCAGGAGCAGGGGGGAGAAGATGCCCTGCATCCGCTTGGTGCGCTGCAGCTCCTTGATATCCACGGGGATGATGCGCGGCAGGGCCACCTGGCGGTAGCGCTCGGTGAGCTGCACGAGGGCGTACTTGCCGGCCACGGTGGCGTTATACCAGCTCTCCAGGCTTGGCGTGGCGGTGCCCAGGAGGGTCTTGGCGCCAAACTGTGCGGCGAGCACCAGGGCGGCGTTGCGGGCGTGGTAGCGGGGTGCGGGGTCCTGCTGCTTGAAGCTGCCTTCGTGCTCCTCATCCACGATGACAAGCCCCAGCCGCTGGAAGGGGAGGAAGATGGAGGAGCGCACGCCCAGTATCAGGTCGTAGGGCTCATCGGAGAGCTGCTTCTGCCAGATTTCCACCCGCTCGGCGTCGGGGAACTTGCTGTGATAGACGCCCAGGCGCGAGCCGAAGACGCGCTGCAGGCGCTGCGTAATCTGCGTGGTGAGGGCTATCTCGGGCAGGAGGTAGAGCACCTGTCGCCCCTGGCGGAGCTGTTCGTCGATGAGGTGCATGTAGATTTCGGTCTTGCCGGCGGCGGTCACGCCGTGGAGGAGGCAGACGTTGTGGGCGCCTGGGGTGCCGCTGCTGGGGGTGCCTGGGGTGCCGCTGCTAAGGGCGCCTGGGGTGCCGCTGCTAAGGGTGCCTGGGGTGCCGCTGCTGGGGGTGCCTGGGGTGCCGCTGCTGGGGGCGCCTGGGGTGCCGCTGCTGTGGGCGCCTGGGGTGCCGCTGCTGGGGGTGCCTGGGGTGCCGCTGCTGGGGGCAGCAGTGCCGCTGAAGGCGGTGCGGATGGCGTGGAAGGCGCGTTGCTGCGCTTCGGCCAGCGGATGGAGCGGCGTGACAGTCGTCGGGGAGGATGCGCCGAGCCGCCCCACTTCCTGCAGATACTCCTCCAGCACCCCGCGCTTCACGAGGGCGCTGTAGATGGCCGCCCCTGCCCCGCTGCGGGCGAGGAGCTCCTGCTTGCTCACCTCGCGCGGCTCCCCGGGAGCCATGGCGCCGGAGAGGTCGAGGTACTTGATGAGCAGATCCAGCTGCTTGGGAGCGCGGCGCTGCAGTTCGTCGAAGAAGATGTGGAGCCGGTGCTCATTGCGTGCGTCGGCAGTGAGGCGTACGCGCTTCTCCATGCGGGGGCGGTAGCTCTGCTTGAGCTCCTCCTGCACGCTGATGGCCCCCTTCTCCAGGAGCCCCTTCACCACGCCCATCACGTTCTTGAGGCCCGTGGCCTTGGCCAGCTCGCTGACGCTCATCCCCTCGCTGCCCTCCAGGAGGTGGAGGAGGAGGTGCTCGCGCTCGCTCAGCAGGGAGTGGCCGTCTTCGTCAGGCGCCTCACCGGGCACCACGATGGTTTCACTCTCCAGCTTAAGGCCGGAGGGGAGGGCCGCTTTATAGACATCGCCCAGGGTGCAGAGATAGTAGTCGGCTATCCATTGCCAGAAGGCCAGCTGCTGGGGCAGGAGGATGGGTGCCTCGTCAAGCAGGGCGCTGACCTCCTTCACCTCGTACCCCTGCGGTGCCTGGGTGTGGATGCGCTGCACGATGGCCGTGTAGAATTTCTTCTTGCCGAAGGGCACCACCACCCGGCTGCCCACCTGCACCTGCCCCACCAGCTGCTGCGGCAGCGCGTAGGTGAAGAGGCTCCAGAGGGGCAAGGGCAATATGACGTCTATATAGGTTCTCATCGCGCCGCAAAAGTAAGCATTAGAAATGAAACGACAAAAAAAGCGGGCGACTTTCACAAGCCACCCGCCCGGGTTAAATACATATTTTACTAATACAATCAGATCCGGTTACAGAAACTCAAGCCTATTGATAAAGCTATGGTTACTAAAAACCTTTTTTTTATGATTATACCTACTAAAAGCAGGATTAAGTGGTCTTTCCTCTGAAAAACGGTGCAAAGGTAGCATACTCTGATAAATCTACAAAAAAATAAGGTCATTATTTTTGTTTTACCCCACCCCATTAACTTTATTTCACTACGGTATAAGCACCCTGCGTGATAACACCAATCCCCCACTCCATCGGGATGCGGAGTGAGGGAAGGCGAATGAGGTTCATGCAGCGGTAAGCTGGATGAGGTTCATGCAGCGGTAAGCTGGATGAAGTGCGCTGCGGCGGGTCTTCAACCTACGCTGAAGCCGAGGGCCGAGAGCAGGGCGGTAAGGGTGGTGAGCACGATGTTGATGATGACGCTCCACTTGTTCTTCTTTTCCTGAGTCATAATGGTACGGATTTTTTTAAGGGGTTCATACTAGATGGTTATCTTCGTGGTGGTGGCGGTGCGAGGCGCCTCGCGACGCATTACGCTATGCGAGACGTCACGCGAGGCATTACGCGGTGCGAGACGTCACGCGAGGCGAGGCGCTACGGCTGGCGGCTTACTCGTAGCCGGGGATGTCGCTGCCGCCGCCGCTGTCATTGCCGCCGGAGCCGGAGCCGCTGTCACTGCCACTGCCGCCGCCGCTGTCGATGGCGCCGCCGCTGGTGGTGCCCGTGGAGGGGAGGGTGACATTGCCTTCAGCGTCCATGAACTTGATGACCACCTGACGGACGTTGCTCAGGTGGAGCTGGCGCTTGATGGCCTGTGCCTCCTGGTAAGCCTCGGTGCCCTTGTCACCATTCTCGGTGGAGGGATGATTGGCGCGGAGCCATGCGGAAGCCATCTTCGCCTGGATAGCGAACTTCTCCATCTGCGCCTTCTGGCTCGGCGTAGGGTCGCCCGTAGGCTTGTTGAGGTACTTGGCCAGACGGATGACGTTAGAGCTCGTGTTGGTGGCAAAGTAGTCGCTGCTGCCGCTGCCGTACTTGCCGGAGATGCCCTTGATGACATCAATGGGTTTTACGATTGCCATAACAAAACTTTCCTCAAAGCCACACAGATGTAGAGTCTGTGCACCATTTGTATCCCGTTGAGGACGGTTCTAAAGAAATTAAGAAATAGATGCCATGCCAGGCATCGCGTTCGTTTCGCCGCCAGCCAGGGAGCGCCGCGCGTACATCTTAAAGGAGTCCTAATCGCTCCTAATCGGCCTCGCAACCCAAATCGGCCTCGCAGGCGCCCGTGTCTCACTGACTGACGGTGCAAAGGTACAAACATCGGGGCAGCGGAGCAACAGTTGTCGCCAGCCACGCGCCCCCCTGTCGCCAAGTACAGCAGCAGCCGGCAAAAACAACGAGCAGCGGGCAAACAACGAGCCGCCGGCAAACAACGAGCAGCGGGCAAAACAACGAGCAGCCGGCAAACAACGAGCAGCAAGCTCCTCCTTCAATGAGGGATGAAGCACCCTCAGCAGCTCATCACCCCCGCGCAGCAGGAGGGGGAAACTCAGTCACGATAGTCAATAGTCATTAGTCATTAAGGATTTCGGGAAAAACCGCAAATCAGGTTCAAAGTAATATAGATATATAAATTTATATATCTATATTACTTTGAGCAAAAAAAGGCAGAATTTCCATTTTCGAAAATGACTAATGACTATTGACTATCGTGACTGTGATGACTACCGGTGCCTACTGTCCGAGCAGCCAATCCATGGCCCGATAAAAACACGTTTTTCCCTTTTAAATTCCGCTATTTCATCATTTCTGACTGGCAGGATGCCATAAGCGCAGGAGAAGATATAACGAAGAAAACCTACTCTTCTGCACAGATGCAACCTTAAATAGCCTTAAAATTGAGGCAGAAAACAGCACTATTTATTGTCATAAGAGAGAAAAAGGGTAAATTTGCATTCAATGAAATAGATCATATTATGCTGTGAATACAATGAACGGAACGACTCCACATATCGTACAATATCAGGGTTCCAAGAGAAATCTTGCACCTCAAATACTACAGTACATTCCTAGAAAGTTCAATCGGCTGATTGAACCTTTCGCAGGTATGGCTGCTATTACAATAGCCGTCTCTATGCAGAAAAGAGCTGGGCGTTATCTTCTCAATGACTTGAACGGACCCCTTATCAACCTTCTAAGGGAATCTATCACCAACCCTCAACAACTTATTGAAAACTATACCAGGGTATGGAATGAACAGTTGACCTATCAGGGAGGCAGCGTTGAGCACTACTACAAGGTAAGGAATGACTTCAACAATGGCGATCAATGCGCGGCCAATATGTTGTATTTGCTTGCACGCTGCGTAAAGGGCTCTGTGCGATATAGCAGTACCGGACAGTTTAACCAATCTCCTGACAAGCGCAGGATGGGTACCAACCCCAAGCATCTTGCCCGGAATGTATTTATGATTTCCAGTTTCTTAAAGGACAAAACGGATTTTTCATCTGTGGATTATCGAGAAGTGACAAGAAATTCTCGTCCAGGTGATGTAGTGTATATGGACCCTCCGTATCAAGGAGTATGCTCCTCACGAGACAGCAGATACTTCTCTGGTATAGATTACCATGACTTTGTGGGGTGCGTGGAAGACCTCAACAGAAGAGGCATCGATTATATTATTAGCTATGACGGCACATGTGGTGACAAACAATATGGTTTTGACCTCCCCAAAGAGCTTGGGCTCCGAAAAGTCATGTTAAATGCGGGCCTTTCAAGTCAAAGTCTGTTGTTGGGCAAAAGGGAGACAACGGTCGAAGCATTATATCTAAGTCATAATTTACGTGAAGCTCTCACTTCTGTGGTTCAAGAACAAACTTTGTTTACTTTATGAAGATATCAAAAGTCGATTTGAGAAAGCTCAACTCAATAACAGATAAACGCCCTGCCACTGTAATCAAGCATATCATTGAGCATGGATACATCACAACAGAGGAACTAGCCAATAATTATGGGTACGAGCACGCCCCTCGTGCTGCCAGAGATGTCAGGGAGCGGGGAATAAACCTGGTTACCTATCGTGTTAAGTCGTCTGATGGTAGGGATATTGCTGCTTATAGATTTGGGGAACCAATATTTATAGACAACAAAGCATCCAAAGTTGCTGGCAGAACAGTTCTATCAAGTGCTCTAAAAAAGGCTCTTGTTGACAAATATGGATCAGTATGCTTTGTTTATCTCCAGCCAATGGAAGAAAGACTTTTGCAAATCGACCATAGAATACCTTATGAAATCGGAGGTGAGCAAGAAGATGATGTGGATTGCTACATGCTACTATGCCCATCTGCCAATAGAGCCAAATCATGGACTTGCGAGCATTGCCCCAATTGGACAATAAGAGATGTAGCATTCTGTAGTAATTGTTTTTGGGCACACCCTGAAAATTACAATCACATAGCAGGCAAAGAAGAACGTCAGATTATCATAACGTTTACAGATAATGAAATAGAAGATTACAACAGGCTCATTGACCTGGTTGGTAGGGAACAAGCAGAAAGTACAATCAAAGACCTTATATCCAATTATATAAAGGAATGATGGTCAATGGTCACGATGGTCAATAGTCATTAGTCAACAGCGATTACTGAAAGCCTCCATTCTATTAGGGAAAACTACCCGAAAGACAAAAACACCACCTCTCCTTGGCCGTCTCAGAAAAACACGCTACATTTGTGCAGAAAATAATATTTGGAACACCTTACCCCGATACCTATCATGGCACGATTTGCACAGTATTACATCAAGTACCTCAATAGCTTTGGCGCCTACGACTGGGAGCTGAGGCAGCAGCACCTGGGTGCACTCTTCGAGAGAGACGACAGCATCGCGTTCGGCGAAGGCGAGCCCTCGGAGGCACAGCAGGCAAAGGGCGAACACTTCGCCAAGACATACAATCACCGGGTGTATCACCTGAAGAACAACCCGAACATCATCGTGATGCAGTTTGCCAACAACATCGACATCCCCGTGGAGCGCGAATACAAGCCGGCATGGGCGAAGGATGAGCCGTCGTGCTTCGTCCTCATCGACAACCGCGAGAACCTGCGCACGGTGGCCATACAGAAGCGGAAGAAGGCCTTCGGCACCCCGGGGCAGGTGGCCCGCATCCTGACCGCAGAGCTCAGCGCTGCCCTCTACACGAAGCAGTGCTACTCCCTGGAGATTCTGCCCGAATACTACCCCGAGGACCTGTATCAGCTCTGGGAGCGACTGCAGCAGCACACCTGCGCGCTGCGCTTCAGCGTACCGCAGATGGATGCCGACGCCATCCTCAGCCGCGTGGAGCAGCTCAAGATGCAGGGCAAGGAGTACTTTGACGACTCACTCATGGCCCCCCTCCTGCAGCTGGCACTGGAGGCGAAGAAAGCCAACTACAGACACCTGTACAACGTCATGCCCGAAGACAAGGACCTGGCGCTCTACGTGGATAAGTCGAGCCTGTTCATCAAGAACCTCATCACCCTGAGCCGCGCCACGGAGATGCCCGTGGAGCTGGTGACCAAGGATGCCGGCACATTCAAGTGCTTCGTGGAGGCGGACGAGGAGAACACGGACAAGATAGTGTGCCGCGAGTTTGACGCCAACCTGCTGGAGCAATTATTCACCAAGAAGAAGAAAGATGGTGAAGCATTGCAGCAAGGCGACATCACGCGCATCGAGGGCGAAATCCTGGAGATGCTCAACGGCATGAAGCATGAGGCGGAAGATAAGGACGGAGATCAGGTGGCATGATAGTACATTTAAGTAAAGAACAGGAACGGGAAGGGCGACGATGGATGCTCTGCAGTGGCAACCCCGCCTACCTCCTCTTCCACGACGTGCTGAAGCAGTGGAAGAAGGAGGGAGTAACCCAACGCTCGCCCGTGGAGCTGATTGAAACGGCCCAACAGCTCAACACCACAATGATTCTGTCAACATACATGATGGAGGGCATCGAGGACGAGATGGACGACCTGGAGGAGGAGGCAGAGGGTGAGCACGACGCCATGCTCATCATGATGCTGGCTGCAGCCATGCTGCAGATTACCCAGATGCAGCAGCCAGGGTATAACCTCAAGCCGCTCATCGTGGCCATCTACAGGCGGTGGATCGACGACCCGCTCTTCATGCCCTTCATGGACGCGGGAGCCAAGAAGGAGCAGCAGCTATGGATGGAGGGACAGCGGATAAACCTGCTGAACCAGGAGCTACAGCTGATGGAGAAGGAGGGTGAACGTGAGGCAGTGATAAAGGATTTCATCAAGAGCCTCGCAGAGTTGGCAAGCAAGATGGATAAGGAGAGCATCAAGGGCTTGATGCTGTTTCTTAACAAATACAACATGAATCACGGCAACAGGTATCTGGCCGAAATCGACCTGCTCTACGACAAATTGGGCGTCAAGAGTACCACCCTGCTCTCAGCCGAGGAGGTGGTGATGCACAAATCGGTGGAGAATCAAGCCGTAGTGACCGCACCGGGAGCTGTGGGATTCCGTACCGAAAAGCATGGCTAACCCCTGCATAAAACGAATGAATGACTGAACATCTGAACGACTGAATATGGACAAGAAGGACCTCAACGAACTCATCAAGGCTGCGGCCAGTGCACTGGATTTATCCCAATTCAAGGGAGACCTGGTGATGTATAAACACGTGGAGAAGGAGATGAACATCGCTGCTGGCGGCATTGGCGAGCAACACATTCACTATGACCAAAGCGAGCATACTGCAGAGGTCTCCCCGCCGGAGACGGAAAAGGCCGATGCCCCCTGTGATACAGCCGATGATGCTGTGATACCCCCTGCGGTGAAGGAAGTAATCGTACAGCCGGCACTCATGAAGCCCTACATACGCACGATGATGGATAGATACTATGGCGGAAGCCCATTGTCGCTGGCATTGATATATTGCGTATTGAATGACTATTCGATAATCTGCTCCGTGGGAGATTATCTGAAGTTTGTGAAGGCACTGCAGGATTGGCATATGCTACCACCGATGACGGACGCTCAACAGAAGAGGCTTGCAGATGGGGTAAGTGCCTACATGCGCGCCCGCAAAGACCACGGCAAGCTACGTCCAGGGTTATCTTCCGACTTCCGCAGCTGGGCAGATACCTCCAAGAGGAAGCAATGTGAGGCCATCGCTTCCGTGTTTGGCCCGGCGGACGACTACTCTAATCCTATGGGTACCATCCACTACAGGTACAAGAAGAAATAGTATCTGCCACTTCACACACCCCACACACCTCCCCTCCCCTTCTTCTTGAAAGCCTGCTTCTCACGCCTGCTCCCGCGTGAGAAGCAGGCTTTTCTATTGCCTTCTCACGCCTGCTCCTGCATTCTCTTAAATCGCTGATACATAGCGCATAAAAACACTCCCTATTGGCTTCCAATCTGAAATTTACGCCTACCTTTGCATCGTCAGAAAGACAAAGACAAACAACAGACGGGGGCGTGAAAAGGCACGTCCGGGTATAAGGTGACTGGTTGCTACGGGCCTTATACGAAACATGAGATAGTTATGGAAAAATTGATGCTTATCAAGCAGGTCTTCCCCGTGCAGGAGAGACCCTACACCGACAAGAGCGGCAACGCGAAGCTCTTCACCTCAAGGGCCTTCGTGCTCACCGACGGCATCGACACCCTCTGCGCCGAGATGCAGGGCGACCTGGCCAAGGCCAACGCGCAGACGCCATTCGAGATTGGCTCGGCACACACGGTGCAGCTGCAAGTCAGCGTACGCACCTGGCGCGACACCAGCGGCACCGAGCGCTACAGCAACGAGGCAAGAATCGTCAAGATGAGCTAGCGCTCTTTAAGTCAATCACCCTGAAAGTAGAAGCAAGTAAGTAAGTAATCTGAGTTGAGATGTGCAGAGGGATTCATCCTCACGAGGAAGCAATGGTGGCCACCTGGATTCTGATGCAGAAATCTCTCTCGCAAAATTCAACGAAGATTCTATGGAAAAACATTTTTCAGACAAACAAGCAAGAGTCTTCTCCGACTCATTCAAAATGGAGACAGAAACGGTATTCAACGAGGATGGCACCATCCGCACCTTCCCCCTGCCCTACGAACTGGGGCAGCAGGTCACCGCGTCGGGAGGCATGGTGAAGATGAAGGCCAAGGTGACGGTCGATGCCGACGGCAACATCTGCGTGATGCCCTACCGCCACAATTCGGGCGAGCGCTACCAGCGGCTGCTGCGCACGGCGCACGGCGAGGTGAAGGCGACGCAGGAGGACCTCATCGTGAAGGTGCAGCTGCGCAAGCGCAGTGGACGGTGGGCCGTTTGCGAACTGCTGGAGGACGAGATGGATGAGATGATTGAGTTCCTGGAAACGACAGAGGAGGTGGCGCAATGGCAGTAAACTATATCACCTACGACGCAGCGCGCCGCAAGATAGCGGTGCCCGTCACCTCGCGCGAGCAATACCTGGCCCTGCGCGACTCAGAAGCCAACCGCAGAGCCGAGAAAAGGCGGTTGGTGCAGATGAACTACAGCCTTACGGGCGAGGGGGAGTTTCCCCTGCGTGGCGCACAGACGGTGGGCAACGGCGTGGGCATGGACGTTGACCACATCGAAGATGCCGATGCCGTGGCCGCACGCATCCTGGAGCAGCAGGAGGCCGTGGGATTGCTGATGCTGGAGAAGTCGGTGAGCGGCACAGGGCTTCACCTGGTGTTCCGCCGCCACGCCGAGATGAGCCACGAGGAGAACCTGCGGTGGGCCTCGCACCTGCTGGGAGTGGAGTATGACAAGGGGGCGAAGGACGTGACCCGCGTCTTCTTCACCCCACCCTCCGACAAGCTCCTCTGGCTCGACGACGAACTCTTCTGCCGCACACCCGCCCAAGCCGATGAAGCCCCTGCTCAAGCCGCTGAAGCAACGGCCAAAGCTGACGCCCCCGCCCAAGCTGATGAAGCAACGGCCAAAGCTGAAGCCCCCGCCCAAGCTGATGAAGCAACGGCCAAAGCTGATGAAGCAGCAGAAGTAGGCGAGCAATACCTCGGCATCCCCTACACAGCCATCATCGACAAATACTGGGAACTCTTCTACGACGCACAGACGCCCGTGAAGTCCAACCGCGACACCCTCACCTACGAGCTGGCCAACGTGATGAAGCACATCTGCGGCTTCGACCGCGAACTGCTCCGACGCGTCATCCCCTGCTACGACGGATTCCCCGAAGCAGAAAAGATGAAGTGCATCGACTCCGCCCTCTCCGGCAAACGCACCCAGATGCCCAGACGGCTCAGGGAGGTCCTCACCAGCCTTACCCCCACCATCAAGCAGGGAGAGCAAGCCGGTGACTACATCCGCGCACTCGACGACCTCTATGCCCACGACGAACTGCACTACTACCGACAGATACCCCAGGCAGTCATGGTGCAAGGCATCAAGGAATCCATCGAAGCAGCCGGCAGCGCACTCTGCATGCCCGTGCTTACCGCCATCTGCCCCGCCATCGGAGCACGCGCCACAGGCGTACAGCTCGTGGTACACGGCAAGCCCAACACGCTCAACCTCATCGCCTACATCGCCGGCGACTTCGCCTCCGGCAAGGGACAGATGGACGACGTGGTGAAAGCCTGGATGGCCGAAGACATCGAGATGGCCGAACTCTACAACCTGCGATGGGCCGAATACGCCGAGAAGAAGAAGCTCTGCAAGAACAAGAAAGAGCAGCCAGCCGAACCCAAGTACCCCAAAGTGTGGCTCACGCTCAACAACACCACCGCCAACCTGGCCGAAGAACTGGCCAACGTGCAGGGGCGCCACGCCTTCTCCTTCACCCCCGAAGCGGACGTGGTGAGCATCAAGTGGAAAAGCTCCATCTCCGACTTCTCCACCATGATACGCCAGAGCTACGACGGCAGCTCCTACGAACGCGAAGCACGCAGCGTGGATGCCGTCAACGTCCACATCTCCCGCCTGCTCTGGAACGTGGTGATGTGCGGCACCCCCGACGCCCTCTACCGCGTGGTAAGCAACTACACCGACGGATTCCAGAGCCGCATCGCCGTGGCACGCACCCCCGACAACACCTTCGCCCCGCTCGACGAGCACCCCGCCCACCTCACCGACCTGCAGCGCGAACGCATCGAGCAAGTCAGCCACCTGCTCCCCCTGCTCAGCGGCACCATCGAACTGCCCCAGCTGGAGGAACGCGGACGCCAGTGGCTGGAGGAGGTCCGCATCGAGACGATGAAGAACGACGACCGCGTGATGGCACGCCAACGGATGCGCATCTGCGTCACGGCGCAGCGCATGACCTGCTGCCTCATGCTCGCAGCCGTCTGCTCCCAGCTCATCCAGCAACATGGCGCGGCAGGAGCCGACGCGCAGCTCAGGAAGAACCCCCAGCTCTGGCAACGCATGACGGAGCAGATGCAGACACCCCAGTTCCTGGAGATGTTCAGCTTGATAGCCGACTCGCTCATCGACAACGCCATGTACTTCTTCCGCGACCGCATCGAAGAGGCCTTCTCCTCCCGGAGCTACGCCGGAAGCCCCTCGTCGGGCACCAACGCACGCCGCCGCAGAGGCAAGAACGACAGCATCTACGAACGCCTGCCCCGGGAGTTCAGCTTCAACGAGGCAATGGCGCAGAGCGTCAACATCAAAGGCGCCAACGTGACCCACAACGCCGTACAGCAGATGCTGAAGAACTGGCTCCGCCAAGGACTTATTCTCGTCTCTCCCGACGAAAGATATGAGAAAACTAAAAACTAAAAACTAAAAACTAAAAACAACTATAAACTAAAAACTAAAAACAACTATAAACTAAAAACTAAAAACTAAAAACTAAAAATTTTTTCTTCGTCTAATCTTTTAAACACTATAGCGTATGAAATTCTATCTATACCGCACCTCTACCCGTCTGCTCTCCACCGACGGCGTGCTCTGCGACGAACATGGAAGCCCTATCTGCAACACAGCCGAGCACACGCTCCACAAACTGCCCGAAGGCACCTACCAGCTCTCACTGCAGCGACACCACCGGTTAGGTCACCGCGCCCTCCTCCTGCAGCGACACCACCGGTTAGGTCGCCGCACCCTCCTCCTGCAGCGACACCACACCCCCACCGCCATGGCTTGGATTATCCACGGCAACGGCGTGTACGGCAAGGCGTTCGGCGCAAGCATCGTGGTAGGC
>JBJEKT010000195.1:0-24547 GCA_051878775.1 Bacteroides sp.
TACGGATGTTGTAGTGCGTCTTCTCGTACATCTGCTTGGCCTTCTCGCCCACGGCTATCATCTTGTCGGTGCGACGGTCGAGGGCCACCACCGACGGCTCGTCAACCACAATCTTGCCGCCGCTGGTGATGATGGTGTTGGCGGTGCCAAGGTCCATCGCTATTTCTTGTGTAAAAGAGAAAAATCCCATAATCTATTTCTACGGTAATGTTATCCTATATTAATAATACGCACGCAGCGGAATCAATGCTTGAAGTGACGGAATCCAGTAGTGACCATGGCTATGCCGTGCTCGTTGCAGTAGTCAAAGGAGAGTTGGTCCTTCACGCTGCCACCGGGCTGGATGACGGCGGTCACGCCTTCGTTGCCGGCTATCTCCACGCAGTCGGGGAAGGGGAAGAAGGCGTCGCTGGCCATGACGGATCCCTGCAAGCTGAAGCCGAAGTTCTTGGCCTTCTCAATGGCCTGCTTCAGGGCATCTACGCGGCTCGTCTGACCTACACCACTGGCGATGAGCTGCTTGCCCTTGGCCAGGACGATGGCGTTCGACTTGGAGTTCTTCACAATCTTGTTGGCAAAGAGCATATCCTCCACCTCCTGGGCAGTGGGCTCCTTGACGGTCACCGTCTTGAGGTCGGCAGGGGTCTCAATCTTGAGGTCGCGCTCCTGCACCAGCACGCCGCCCAGCAGCGAGCGGAACTGCTTCTTAGGCAACTCGGCGGGCTTGCGCACCAGGATGATGCGATTCTTCTTCTGGCCCAGGATTTCGAGGGCATCTACGTCGTAGTCGGGGGCGATGATGACCTCAAAGAAGATTTTGTTAATCTCCTCGGCCACGGCCTTGTTGATGGGGGCATTGGTGATGAGCACACCGCCGAAGGCCGATACAGGGTCGCCGGCCAGGGCATCGGTCCAGGCCTCGAGCACGGTGGGGCGCGAAGCCAGTCCGCAGGCGTTGTTGTGCTTGAGGATGGCGAAGGTGGTCTCGCTGAACTCGTCTATCAGGTCAACGGCGGCCTGGATGTCGAGCAGGTTGTTGTAGGAGATTTCCTTGCCGTGAATCTGGTCAAACAGGGCCTCGAAGTTGCCGTAGAAGGTACCCTTCTGGTGGGGGTTCTCCCCGTAGCGCAGGGCCTTCTGCGTGCTGGCGGCATAGCGGAAGGCCGAGCCCTCCTCGCCGTCGAAGTAGTTGAAGATGGCGCTGTCGTAGTGTGACGACACGGCGAAGGCCTCCTTGGCAAACCAGCGGCGTTCCTCCAGGGTGCTGTTGGCCCCATGCTCCTGGAGCATCTCGTAGAGAGGCTGGTACTGGGCCTGCGAAGCCACGATGACCACGTCGTTGAAGTTCTTGGCCGCAGCACGGATGAGCGAGATGCCGCCTATGTCAATCTTCTCGATGATGGCCTGGGCGTCGGCGCCGCTGGCCACGGTGGCCTCGAAGGGATAGAGGTCCACGATGACGAGGTCTATTTCGGGGATATCATATTTCTGAATCTGCTGGATGTCCTGCTCCAGCTCGCGGCGGCAGAGGATGCCACCGAACACCTTGGGGTGAAGCGTCTTGACGCGTCCGCCGAGGATGGAGGGGTAGGTCGTGAGCTCTTCCACGGCCTGGCAGGGATAGCCCAATGATTCGATAAACTGACGGGTTCCACCCGTTGACAGGAATGTTACGCCCTCTTCGTGCAGCTTGGTGATGATTTCGTCCAAGCCCTCCTTATGGTAAACTGATACCAATGCGGTCTTTATTCTTTTCATATCCGACATACGCTATAGTTGCTTTATTGTTTGTACGCTATTGTTATACTGAATATTCGGCTGCAAAGATACAACTATTTTTTGAACCCCGCAACTAATTCCCCTATAAAACTGCGCACGCGCACGCATTTGCCTGTTTCAGGATGGAAATAGCAGAGCCGTCAGCGAGCCGCGCAAACGTTGTTCAGAAGCCCTCCAAGGGCGGGGCGCGAGCGGTGTTTGTACGGCTCATTTTCATGGAATATTTGCGGACAAAACGGTGATTCCGCCTACTTATCATGGCTCTCAGCCGCGCAACACTTTTTCACAAATACACCTCCTTTTGACCCCCAAAAGCGTTTCAGTTGTTACAGTTTCAGTTTTTTCCGCGCACATGCACCTCCCCGAGAATAAGTTTTATATTATATATATATATTTATATATATATAATATAAGTTGTAACACAAGTTCTTGGAAGAACTCATCAAAATGGCGCATTGGGAGAAAAATAAACTGAAACTGTAACAACTGTAACGCTTTGCAAGAGCACCCCAGAGGCATCATGATTTGCACTCAAATCTTGACAATAAGCCCCATAGCCGTGAAAATCGAGAACCGTCCTCATGAGAGCGAGTTGCAACCACGCTTATCAAAAGAGATAAAGCGTTGAAACCATGACGGCACAAAGTAAAGCAGCAATGGATACAGGGTTATTCCCCGGCTACTTCTCCCCCAGCTCGATGACCTCCAGGTCGCTGAAGCTGCCCCCATCGACGACGAAACGCACCAGGGTACGGACACGGTGAAAGCCCTGCTTGCCTGCGGCACCCGGGTTGATGTGGAGCATGGAGAGGGTCTTGTCGTACTTCACCTTGAGGATGTGGGAGTGACCACTGACGAAGAGCCGGGGCGGACGCGTGAGCAGGGAGCCACGCACCGAAGGGTCGTAATTGCCCGGGTAACCGCCGATGTGCTTCATCAGCACCTCGGCCCCCTCCACCTCGAAGCGGAGCGTCTGCGGAAAGCGGAGCCGCAGCTCGCGACCGTCGATGTTGCCATACACCGCACGCAGGGGGCGGAAGGCGGCCAGGCGGTCGGCCACCTCCAGCGAGCCGATGTCACCCGCATGCCATATCTCATCACACGGCTCGAAGTAGCGCGCGTAGCGCTCGTCCCAGTAGCCGTGTGTATCACTCAGTAATCCTATCTTTTTCATCTCATTATCAGATTGTTACACTTTTACACGCTAAATATTTGTTTCTGTCGGCAAAATTAGTTATTTTTGCAGAAAAATCAGTGATTCATGGCCATGGAAAACAGATATTTTAAGCGAGACATCAGTTGGCTGTCGTTCAACTACCGCGTACTGATGGAGGCTGCCGATGAGACATTGCCTCTGTATGAGCGCATTAACTTCATCTCCATCTATTCGTCGAACCTGGAGGAGTTCTACAAGATCCGCGTGGCCGACCACAAGGCGATTGCCGACGGGGTCATCCCTGCTGAGGACGGCGAGACGCAACAGGAGGCCTTGGAGCTGATGGAGGCCATCAACGAGGAGGTGAACCGCCAGCTCGACGAGCGCGTGCGCATCTACGAGCAGCTCATCCTGCCTGCCATGCGCCAGCAGCACATCGTGTTCTACCAGAGCCGCAACGTGGAGTACCAGGAACATAAGGAGTTCGTCAACCGCTTCTTCCGCGAGGAGATCATGCCCTACCTCTCGCCCGTGCCGGTCAACAAGGGAGTGGTCTCCTTCCTGCGCACGGGGCGCCTCTACCTGGCCGTGAAGCTGCACCAACGCGGCGTGGAGCCCATCTCACCCCTCTACACGCAGTACTTCGTGATGAAGCTGCCCTACAGCAAGGTGCCCCGCTTCATCGAGCTGCCCAAGATTGGCGACGACTACTACCTGATGTTCATCGAGGACATCATCAAGGCCAACCTCGACGCCATCTTCCCGGGCTACGAGGTGGAGAGCAGCTACTGCATCAAGATATCGCGCGACGCGGACATCATGATTCCGGACACGGCCAATACGCAGGAGATCGTGGAGACGGTGAAGAAGAAGCTCAAGAAGCGCAAGATAGGTGCCGTGTGCCGCTTCGTGTATGACCGCGCCATGCCCGAGGAGTTCCTGCAGTTCCTGGTCAATGCCTACCGCATCAACCCCAGCGAATTGGTGCCCGGCGACAAGCACCTCAACCTGGAGGACCTGCGCCTGCTGCCCAACCCCAACCCCGACGTGAAGCCCATCCGCAAGCCCCAACCCATGCACCTGAGCTGCCTCGATGCAGAGGGGAGCATCTTCAGCTACGTGGAGAAGCGCGACCTCCTCATCCACTACCCCTACCACTCGTTCGACCACTTCATCCACTTCCTCTACGAGGCGGTACACGACCCCACCGTGCGCGAAATCATGGTGACGCAGTACCGCGTGGCGGAGAACTCGAGCGTCATCAATACCCTCATCGCCGCAGCCCAGAACCGCAAGCGGGTCACCGTGTTTGTAGAGCTGAAAGCCCGATTCGACGAGGAGAACAACCTGGCCACGGCCGAGATGATGAGGGCGGCGGGCATCCACATCATTTTCTCCATCCCCAAACTGAAGGTACACGCCAAGACAGCCCTCGTGCTGCGACGCGACGAGCAGGGACATAAGCTGCCGGGGTTTGCCTACATCAGCACGGGCAACTTCAACGAGAAGACGGCCAAGCTCTATGCCGACATCGGACTCTTCACCTGCAATACCGTGATAGTCAACGACCTGCACAACCTCTTCCGCACGTTGCAGGGCAAGCAGGGAGCCACATTCCACCGGCTGCTCGTGGCGCAATTCAACCTCATCCCCGAGCTCAACCGACTCATCGGCCGCGAGATAGCCCTGGCTCAAGCCGGCAAGCAGGGACGCATCGTGCTGAAGATGAATGCCCTGCAAGACCCTGCCATGATAGAGCGCCTCTACGAGGCCTCTGAAGCCGGAGTGCAGATAGACCTCATCGTGCGCGGCATCTGCTGCCTGATACCGGGGCAACCCTTCAGCCGCAACATCCGCGTGACACGCATCGTGGACACCTTCCTGGAGCATGCACGCGTATGGTACTTCGGTGGTGGCGGCAAGCCGGAGCTCTTCATCGGCTCCCCCGACTGGATGCGGCGCAACCTCTACCGGCGCATCGAGGCTGTGACCCCCATCCTCGACCCCTCGCTCAAGCAGGAGCTCATCGACATGCTGCAGATACAGCTCGACGACCGCCGCAAGGCCTGCACCGTGGACGAACAGCTGTGCAACGTCTGGAAGAGCCCCCACCCACAGAAGGAGAAAGTAAGGTCGCAATACACCTTCTACGACTACCTCAAAGCCAAGAACATCTGGACGGCACAGGGCGACAACCGCGACGTGCTGTAACAGGATTGTAACACGCTGTAACCGATTTGTAACATGTATGACACGCCGGTGCAACAGGACTGCACGACCTTTGCACCCAGAAATAAGATTACTAACTATACGTGTCATAACATGGAAACAATCTATCTGGGCATCGTCGTCTTCCTCTTTGTGCTGGCCATCTTCGACCTGGTGGTGGGCGTGAGCAACGATGCCGTCAACTTCCTCCAGTCGGCCGTGGGAGCCAAAGCGGCCCCGTTTCGCACCGTCCTCATCATCGCTGCCATGGGCGTCTTCATCGGCGCCTCACTGAGCAATGGCATGATGGACATTGCCCGCCACGGCATCTACCAGCCCGAGCACTTCTACTTTGCCGAGATCATGACCATCCTGCTGGCCGTGATGCTGACCGACGTGGTGCTGCTCGACCTCTTCAACACCCTGGGACTACCCACTTCGACCACTGTCTCGATGGTGTTCGAACTGCTCGGAGGCACCTTTGCCCTCTCTTTAATTAAGGTATGGGGCAACGACGCACTGCAGCTGGGGCAGCTCATCAACACCGACAAGGCGCTGCAGGTCATCATGGGTATCTTCGTCTCCGTGGCCATCGCCTTCTTCTTCGGCATGGTGGTGCAATGGCTGGCCCGACTCATCTTCTCCTTCAACTACAAGCGCCACGAGCGCTGGAGCATCGCCCTCTTCGGCGGCATAGCAGCCACCTCCATCATCTATTTCATGCTTATCAAGGGACTGAAGGACAGTTCGTTCATGACTCCCGAATACAAGACGTGGATTCACGACAACACCTGGATGCTCATCGGTATCTTCCTGGCCTTCTTCACCGTGCTGATGCAGATACTCCACTGGCTCAAGGTGAACATCTTCCGCGTGGTGGTGCTGATGGGTACCTTCGCCCTGGCACTGGCCTTTGCGGGCAATGACCTGGTGAACTTTATCGGTGTACCTCTGGCAGGCTATGCGTCGTACATCGACTACATGAACAATGGCCTCGAGGCTGGACCTGACGGATTCCTCATGACCTCACTCTGCGGCTCGGCCCGCACGCCCTGGATTTTCCTCTTCGGCGCCGGAGTCATCATGGTCTATGCACTGGCCACCTCGAAGAAAGCGCAAAACGTCATCAAGACCTCCGTGGACCTGGCACGACAGGACGAGGGTGAGGAGAACTTCGGCAGCACGCCGATAGCCCGTACGCTGGTCCGCACCAGCCTGGCCCTGGCCAGCGGCATGAACAAGATTGTGCCGCTGCAGACCCAGCAATGGATCAACAGCCGATTCTGCAAGGATGAAGCCATCCTGGCCAATGGGGCCGCCTTCGACCTGGTACGCGCCTCAGTCAACCTCGTGCTGGCTGGTCTGCTCATCGCCGTGGGTACCTCGCTCAAGCTCCCCCTCTCCACCACCTACGTCACCTTCATGGTAGCCATGGGCTCCTCGCTGGCCGACCGAGCCTGGGGACGTGACTCAGCCGTCTATCGCATCACCGGTGTACTGAGCGTCATCTCCGGCTGGTTCATCACCGCCGGAGCCGCCTTCACCATCTGCTTCATCGTCACCATGCTGGTACACTACGGAGGCACCACGGCCATCATCATAGCCATCAGCCTGGTGGTATTCATGCTGATACGCAACCAGGTAATGTACCGTCAGCGCAAGGCCAAGGAGAAGGGTGACGAGCTGATGCGCCACCTGATGCACAGCAACGACAACGCCGAAATCCTCTCCCTGCTGCGGCAGCATACGCGTGATTCGCTGGCTGACGTGCTGGAGTTCGTACAGAGCACTTTCGAGCTGACCGTAAGCTCCTTCCTCAAGGAGAATCTGCGGGGACTGCGCCGAGCCATGGGGTCGGTCAAGTTCAGAAAGCAGCAACTCAAGCAGATGAAGCGCGAGGGCACCGTGGCCGCTTGCCGACTGGACAGCCACACCATCCTGGAGAAGGGACTCTACTACTACCAGGGCAACGACTTTGCCAGCGAGCTGGTATATAGCGTAGGGCGCTTGTGTGAGCCCTGCCTGGAGCATGTGGATAACAACTTCAGCCCGCTCGACGAGGTACAGAAGCTGGAGTTTCACGACGTGGCCGAGGACATGATCTACCTGATGCAGTCGTGCCGTCTGCGCCTGAGCAGCAACAGCTACGGCGAAATCGAGGAGGAGATGAAGAAGGCCTCCATGATCCTGAAGCAGCTGGACAACCTCAAGCAGAAGGAGCTGCAGCGCATCCAGGACCAGACAGGCAGCATCAAGCTGAGCATGGTCTATCTCACCATGATTCAGGAGGCGCAGAACATCGTGAACTACTCCATCAACCTGCTCAAGGTGTCACGCAAGTTCCAGGAGTAAAAAAAGATACTGAAAAAAGGCCAAAAGCCGAAAGAATAAAGTAACTTTGCAAACAAATAGACAACTTATGGACATCAAGCGTATATTGGTGGTGGACGATGAGGAGGACCTCTGCGAAATCCTCAAGTTCAACCTGGAAAACGAAGGCTACCTCGTGGATACGGCCAACTCGGCCGAGGAGGCACTCAGGCTGAGGCTCACCGACTACAGCCTCCTCCTGCTGGACGTGATGATGGGCGAGATATCGGGCTTCCGCATGGCCAGCATGCTCAAGAAGGAGAAGGCCACGGCACAGATACCTATCATCTTCATCACGGCCAAGGATACGGAGAACGACACGGTGACGGGCTTCAACCTCGGGGCCGACGACTACATCTCCAAGCCCTTCTCGCTGCGCGAGGTCATCGCCCGCGTCAAGGCAGTGCTGCGCCGCACCGCCAACGAGGAGGAGCAGCCCGCTGGTCCCACGGCCATCAGCTACCGCACCCTCACGATGGACCTGGGCAAGAAGAAGGTCCGTATAGCCCATGAAGAGGTAGCCCTCACCAAGAAGGAGTTTGAGATTCTCCACCTCTTCCTGGAGCACCAGGGGCGCGTCTTCTCACGCGAGGAGATTCTGAGCCACGTATGGAGCGATGAGGTCTATGTGCTGGACCGCACCATCGACGTCAACATCACCCGGCTGCGCAAGAAAATCGGGGAGTACGGGAAGTGCATCGTAACACGTCTGGGCTATGGATACTGTTTTGAAGCCGAATAACGAAGGCCGCTTCCTCTCGTTCAGCAACCGGCTGTTCTTCTCCGTTGTAGCCCTCTTCGCGCTCTCGGTGGGCTTCTTCATGGCCTATCAGTACCAGCGCGAGAAGGCCTTCAAGGTGGAGCTGCTTAATCTCAAGCTGCAGGACTACAACGAACGGCTCCACCTGGAACTGGATGGGGAGAACGTGGAGGAGTGGCCACAGCGCATCGACAGCTACCTGCAGCACGTGGACCATGAACTACGCGTCACGCTGATTCTACCTGATGGCCACGTCATCTACGACAACAGCCATCCCGACTCAGGCAGCCTCGCACCAATCCCCGAACACGAACTAGCCAACCACCTCACCCGCCCCGAGGTGGTAGAGGCACTGCATAAGGGAAAAGGGTGCGACATCCGACGCACCTCACAGACCACCGGAACAGCCTACTTCTACTCAGCCACGGCCTATCCCAGGGTCATCATCCGCTCTGCCTTACCCTACAACATCAACCTGGTGCGCTCGCTGGCAGCCGACTACCACTACCTCTGGTTTGCGCTGCTGCTCACGCTGGTACTGCTCTTCTTCTTCTACAAGCTCACCTCGCGCCTGGGCCGCGCCATCACACAGCTGCGCCTCTTTGCCCTACGAGCCGACCGCAACGAGCCCATCGACACCGAGATGCAGAAGGAGTTCCCCCACAACGAACTGGGCGAAATATCACAACATATCATCCAGATCTACAAGCGACTGGTAGATACCAAGGAGGCGCTCTACATCGAACGCGAGAAGCTCATCACCCACCTGCAGACCGCCCGTGAGGGACTGGGCGTCTTCACCTGCAACAAGAAGGAAATACTGGTCAACAGCCTCTTCACGCAGTACTTCAACCTCATCTCCGACCACAACCTGGAGCGTGCCGAGGAGATTTTCCGCGTGAAGGAGTTTGCTCCCATCAACGACTTCATCAACAAGGCCGACCGCCGCTCGCAGGTCAAGGGGGAGCGACGCATGTCCATCACCATCAACAAGAACGGACGGATCTTCATCGTGGAGTGTATCATCTTCCAGGACCTGAGCTTCGAAATCTCGGTCAACGACATCACCCAGGAGGAGGAACAGAGCCGACTGAAACGGCAGCTCACGCAGAACATCGCCCACGAGTTGAAGACCCCCGTGAGCAGCATCCAGGGCTACCTGGAGACCATCGTCAGCACCAGCAACCTCCCCAAAGAGAAGCTGGACAGCTTCCTGGAACGCTGCTATGCGCAAAGCAACCGACTGAGCCGACTGCTACGTGACATCTCTACCCTGACGCGCATGGACGAAGCAGCCAACATGATTGAAATGGAGCGTGTGGATATCAGTCTGCTCGTGGCCAACATGATCAATGAGGTGGCCCTGGAGTTGGAGGAGAAACAAATCAGCGTAGTCAACGCCCTGAAAACCAATATACAGGTGCAGGGGGACTACTCCCTGCTCTACTCCATCTTCCGCAACCTGATGGACAACGCCATAGCTTATGCCGGAACAGGCATCCGGGTGACCCTGCAATGCTTCCGCGAAGACGAGCAGTACTACTACTTCAGCTTTGCCGATACCGGTGTGGGGGTAGCCCCAGAGCACTTGAGCCGACTCTTCGAGCGATTCTACCGCGTGGACAAGGGACGCTCACGCAAGCTGGGAGGTACTGGCCTGGGACTGGCCATCGTGAAAAACGCAGTACTGATTCATGGAGGAACCATCCAGGCCAAGAATACCCTGGGCGGCGGACTGGAGTTTGTCTTTACGCTGGCAAAGTGCCCGTAACCCAAGTCAAGACGAAGTCGGGGAAAAGCCTGTAGGCCATGCTGTAGCGCTGCTGCATCGGGGTACGCAGCTCCTGTGCCAAGAAGCAGCCCTCAGCAGCCAGCGGAAAGGGAAAGATACGCAGATGCTCCTTGAAATCTACCGCCTCTTGCAGCTCCAGGCTCTTGTACAGGGCCTCCTTGGCCGACCAATGCAGCAACAGGGCCGCCACGGGTGACCCCTGGTAGAGGGGAGTCTCTTCATCCTCGCGAAGGAAGCGCGATGACACTTTCATCACCCGTTCACCCCACTGCTCAATGTCAATTCCTGGCCTGCTGCCCCAGGGGGCAAGCGCCACCGCCACGTAGCCCTTGGTATGCGAGATGCTGAGGGCCTGCGATTGGTCCAGCAGATAAGGGGCTCCCGCCAGGGTGTAACCTACCAACGCATCGGCTACATAGAGCGAACCAGAAGCGGACGCTGTCTTACCCCGTGCAAGCAGCGTAAGCAGCAGCATGCGCACAGAGAGCCACTCCAGCCGTCGGTGGGGAGCCGTGAAGCGCTCCACACCCTGCGCCACGACAGCAGGGAGATGAGACAACAACTCAGCCTCATCCTCCTCCATCTTCCAGATGCCTATCTCGACATCAGCGCTACGAAAGTGTGCATAGAGAGCCATGCGGGCCTAATCTTCAGCTTTACCCTCAGAGGGGGCGGCATTGATGGTAAACTTAATCTTCAAGATGCGACGTTTGTCCATCTCGAGCACTTCGAGCTCATACTCGCGGAAGGTCACCTTCTCGTGACGCTTGGGGAACTCTCCCTTCAGCTCAAGCATCAGTCCGGCTAAAGTATCAGCATCACCAGCCACCTCATCGAAAGTCTCCTCGTCCAGGTGAGTCACCTTATAGAAGTCGGTCAGCAACGTCTTGCCCTCAAACACCCAGGTATGGTCGTTGAGCTGGGTATAGGTACGCTCTTCGTCATCGTACTCATCGTGAATCTCGCCCACTATCTCCTCAATGATATCCTCCATGGTCACGATGCCCGAGGTACCGCCAAACTCATCCACCACGATGGCGATATGAATCTTATTGGCTTGAAAATCACGGAGCAGGTCATCTATCATTTTGGTCTCAGGTACGAAGTAAGCAGGGCGGATAAGCGATTGCCAGCGGAAGTTCCCCCCCTTTCCCAGGTGAGGAAGCAGGTCCTTGATGTAGAGCACTCCCTTGATGTTGTCACGATTGCCTGAATAGACCGGGATACGCGAGTAGACATTCTCCACGATACACTTCAGCACGTCGCTGAACGGGGCACGGATATCGAGATCCACTACATCGAGGCGCGAAGTCATCACCTCCTTGGCCGTCTCACCGCCAAAGCGGATGATGCCCTCCAGGATGTTGGTCTCCTCCGAGAGCTCCTCCTTGTCGGTCAGTTCGAGTGCCTGTGAGAGTTCATCGACGGAAATCTGATGATTCGTGTGTCCTACGTGCTTATTGAGGAACGACGTGGAGCGCACCAACAGCGAAGAGAAGGGGTAGAACAGCGAGCGGCAGATGAAGATGCCAGGGGCCGCAAAGCGGCAGAAGGAGAGCGTGTTCTGCGCAGAGAAAATCTTTGGCATAATCTCACCGAAGAGCAGCAGCAGGAAGGTGAGGGCCACCGTAAGAATCAGAAACTCGGCCAAAGGTGAGCCGAAATGAACCACCTGCATGAAGAAGATATTGCAGAGCATGATGATAGCCACATTCACCAGATTATTGGTAATCAAGATAGTAGCTAGAAGCCGCTCGGTATCTTCGAGGAGCTGGTTCACTTTCTTATCAACAGAGAGCTTCTCCTCCGACAGGGTATTCAGATCGGAAGGAGAGAGTGAAAAGAAGGCAATCTCAGATGCAGAGGCAAAGCCGGAAAAGAGCAGAAGCACTCCGGCCAGGATGATTGCGGCAATAGCTGAAGCAGAGGGGGAAATGAAGGTAATCCCACTAAAAGTGTCTGTCAGCTGGCATAAATAAGCGTCAGGGTCCAAAGAATCGGTTTTTAGTTAAACAATAAGCGTAATCTTAATCAGCAGGGGCTGCAGCCGATTTGGGAGAGAGCATCTCCATCACATCCACGAAAATCTCCGTGACATAGCGCGTGATACCCGAGGCATCGTCGTAAGAACGGGTCTGAATCTTTCCCTCTACATAGAGTTTGTCACCCTTGTGTACATACTTGTCCACCACTTCGGCTTGGCGGCCACGGAATACGAGGTTGTGCCACTCCGTGCGTTCAGGAATCTGCGTGCCATTGGCCAGCGTATAGGCCCGGTCGGAGGTAGCCAACGATACCTGAGCCACACAGTTGCCTCCCTCGAAATAGGTCACCTTAGGCTCCTTGCCTACATTCCCTAGAAGAATCACTTTATTGATGGACATAGCTCCTAATAATTAAAATTACAGCCCAAAAGTAGGGAGAAAATTTACACTACGCAAGCTTTCGACCGTTTTTTTATAAATATTTCTCAAAGAAGGCATGAATAAGGCGTGGAACGGCATAGTTGTCCACCTCAGCCAGGGGAATCTTGAGGCAAGTGGAGAAGCTACGGGTCTCCTCGGGGAGCACCACTTCAAAGAAAGAGGCATGAATCGTGCGGTGAGACAGCTGGTGCTTGACCCCCTGCTGCAGAAGTCTCAGCTGGGGCTGCTCACCAGGGGCCATGAACCCACTGAAGGCCTCGCTCTGCAGCAACTGCTCTACCCCCATCGGCAGCGCAGACTCCACCATCGGAAGTTGGTAGAGCCCCTGCCAGATATCATCAGCACAACGCTTATTTATAAAGGTATAGGCGCCTGCGCGTACATATATATAATGGAAGTATCGGTCGGTCACCTTGGTCTTGTGACTCTTCACAGGATAGGCCTCCACGGCCTGCTGCTCCAGCGCACGGCACCCTCCCGAGAGAGGACAAGCAGCGCACTGCGGCTGACGCGGCGTGCAGAGCAAGGCTCCGAAGTCCATGATGGCCTGGTTATAGTCGGCTGGATGCTCCTTCGAGAGCAGCTCATTGGCCAACTGCCCCACCTCCCGCTTGCCCGCAGCCGAATCAATCGGCCGGTCAATGCCGAAGAATCGGGTCAGGACACGATAGACATTGCCATCCACCACCGCACAGGGCATGTCATAGGCAAACGAGCAGATGGCCGCTGCCGTATAGTCACCCACCCCGCTGAGCGCACGCACCTCCTCGTAGGTACGAGGAAAGACACCCTGCACCGAACGGGCCGCCTCATGCAGATGACGGGCACGGGAATAATAACCCAGGCCTTGCCAATACTTCATCACCTCGTCAAGCGAAGCCTCGGCCAGCGAAGCCACATCAGGGAAACGCTCCACGAAGCGCAAATAATAAGCCAACCCCTGCTCCACACGGGTCTGCTGCAAGATAATCTCCGAAATCCAAATGCGGTATGGATCACGACTTTCACGCCAAGGCAAGTGGCGTCCAAACTCCCTATACCAGGTCAATAATAGCTCTGCAAACTGTTTCATGGTGCAAAAATAGCCCTTTTTTGGGGGAGTTAGCGAGCTATAAGAAGACTTTTTTTCAAAAAACTACAAAATAATTTTTTGGAGCCACCAAAAAGCTATATATTTGCAGTCCAAAAAATTAGAAAACCATATTAATAATCTTAATTATAAGTAATAAGAAAATGACTAAAGCTGATATCGTAAACGAAATCGCCAAAAGCACTGGCATCGACAAAGCAGCTGTACTGACTACAGTGGAGGCTTTCATGGAAGTTGTCAAGGCTTCATTGAGCAAGGAAGAGAATGTATATCTGAGAGGTTTTGGTAGCTTCATCGTGAAGAAGAGAGCACAGAAGACGGCTCGCAATATCTCAAAGAATACGACCCTCATCATCCCCGAGCACAACATCCCGGCTTTCAAGCCTGCAAAGACCTTCACGCTGTCAGTGAAGAAATAATTAACGAGAGTATTAACCTTTAAAAAATTAGAAGCTATGCCTAGCGGAAAGAAGAAAAAAAGACATAAAATGTCAACGCACAAGCGTAAAAAAAGACTGAGAAAGAACAGACATAAAAGCAAAAAGTAAATCTTAGTCTGACCTTTTTATAGAACAATACAGAGAACAAACTTGTGAAACAGCAAACCTGTTGTAACGCAGGTTTGTTCTTTGTTTATTGTAACGTGTAGAGTAATAATCGTAAAAGCAACTGTAGTGACAAGCGAACTCGTAGTAGATGTACAGCCCAAAGAGGTCTCCATCGCACTGCTTGAAGATAAGCAGCTGGTGGAGCTGCAGAGCGAGGGACAGAATGTATCCTTCTCTGTGGGCAACATGTATCTGGGCCGCGTCAAGAAATTGATGCCCGGATTGAATGCCTGCTTCGTGGACGTGGGTTACGAGAAAGATGCTTTTCTTCATTACTTGGATTTAGGTCCCCAGTTCAAAACACTGGAGAAGTTTGTCAAGCAGACCTTAAGCGACCGCAAAAGAATCACCTCCATCAGTAAAGCCACACTACTCCCTGACCTGGAAAAAGACGGCACCATAGCCAATACACTCAAGGTAGGACAGGAAGTAGTCGTGCAGATTGTCAAGGAACCTATCTCAACCAAAGGGCCACGACTCACCTCCGAACTCTCGTTTGCCGGACGGTACCTCGTGCTGATTCCCTTCAACGATAAGGTCTCCGTATCACAAAAAATTAAGTCAAGCGAAGAACGGGCCCGC
The DNA here is from genome assembly GCA_051878775.1 of Bacteroides sp. Lineage (GTDB taxonomy): Bacteria > Bacteroidota > Bacteroidia > Bacteroidales > Bacteroidaceae > Bacteroides. Next base: position 14,772 of record JBJEKT010000195.1, read on the forward strand.
CTCAAGCAGCTGCTCATGAGCATCAAGCCGAAAAACTTCGGCGTCATCGTGCGCACCGTGGCTGAAGGTAAAAGAGTGGCCGAGCTTGACGGAGAGCTGAAAGTCCTGCTCAAGCATTGGGAAGATGCCATGGTCAAGGTGCAGAAAGCCACCAAGTACCCCACACTGATCTACGAAGAGACCAGCCGGGCCGTAGGGCTGCTGCGCGACCTCTTCAACCCCTCCTTTGAAAGCATTCACGTCAACAACGAGGCGGTCTTCCACGAAATCAAGGATTACGTAACGCTCATCGCACCCGAGCGCGCCAACATCGTGAAGCTCTACAAAGGCACACTCCCCATCTTTGACAACTTCGCCATCACCAAGCAAATCAAAGCCTCGTTTGGCCGGACCGTCTCCTACAAGAGCGGTGCCTACCTGATTATCGAGCATACCGAGGCCCTGCATGTGGTGGACGTGAACAGCGGCAACCGCACCAAGAACGCCAACGGTCAAGAGGCGAACGCCATCGAAGTGAACCTTGGCGCTGCCGATGAACTGGCCCGACAACTGCGACTCAGGGATATGGGCGGAATCATCGTAGTGGATTTCATCGATATGAATCTGGCCGAAAACCGACAGAAACTCTATGAGCGGATGTGCCAGAACATGCAGAAAGACCGTGCACGCCACAACATCCTCCCCTTGAGCAAATTCGGATTGATGCAGATCACACGACAGCGGGTACGCCCCGCCATGGACGTCAATACCGAAGAGACCTGCCCCACCTGTTTCGGCAAGGGTACCATCAAGTCGTCGATCCTCTTTACCGACACCCTGGAAAACAAGATTGACTACCTGGTCAACAAGTTGAAGATAAAGAAATTCTCGTTACACGTACACCCATACGTTGCAGCTTACATCAACCAAGGCATGGTATCGATGAAGCGCAAATGGCAGATGAAGTACGGCTTTGGCATCAAGGTCATTCCAAGTCAGAAACTGGCGTTTCTGCAATACGTGTTCTATGATTCTCACGGTGAGGAGATAGACATGAAGGAAGAGATTGAGATGAAGTAAAAAAGAATCGGGTGTTCCCCCAATGAACTGAGAGGGAAACACCCGATTGCTTTTATGCAGAGGGGGGACAGGGATTAATCCAGGTAAGAGGGAGCCTCTTCACCTACCATCTCGCGGATAGTCTGCTTCACGATGCGCCACTGCTGGAACAGGTCGTGAACGGGCTGATGCTCGAAGTCGTGCATCGGGCTCTTACAGAAGAAGGAGAGCCAGGTCTGGATACCACACATGCCGGCACGGGCTGCCAGGTCGCTGAAGATGACCAGGTCGAGAGCGATAGGAGCAGCAAGAATGGAGTCGCGGCAGAGGAAGTTGACCTTGATCTCCATGGGGTAACCCATCCAGCCAAAGATATCGATGTTATCCCATGCCTCCTTATTGTCCTTGCGGGGAGGATAGTAGTTGATGCGCACCTTGTGGTAAACGTCGCCATAAAGGTCGGGGAACTTCTCGGGTTCAAAGATGTTGTCAATAACGGACAGCTTGCTCACCTCCTTCGTCTTGAAGTTTTCGGGCTGGTCGAGCACCTCGCCATCACGATTACCCAGGATATTGGTTGAGAACCAACCACTTACCCCGAGCATACGGGTCTTGAACATCGGAGCAAGCACCGTCTTCATCAGCGTCTGTCCGCTCTTGAAGTCCTTACCAGCGATGGGCACATTCATCTTGGCAGAGAATTCCCACATGGCAGGAATATCTACGCAGAGATTAGGAGCACCCATGATGAAGGGAGCCCCCTCAGCTACAGCAGCATAAGCATAGCACATGCTGGGCGAAATCACCTCGGTGTTGTTCTCCTTCATGGCCTTTTCCAAGGCAGCCAGTGACTGGTGTTCTTCACTCATCGGCACGAAAATCTCCGTGCTGGCAGCCCAAAGCACCACGATGCGGTCGCATCCGTTGGCAGCCTTGAAGTTGCGGATATCCGCACGCAGCTGCTCCACCATATCCCAACGCGAAGCAACGTTCTTGATGTGCGTGCCATTCAGACGTTTAGCGAAATTGTGGTCGAACGCAGCAGGCATGGGCTTGATAGCCTCCAGCTCATCGCGTACCAGGTTGAGGTCCTTCTCCTTCAGTACCTCGGCATACATAGCTGCCTCGTAAGCATTGTCGGGGAAGATATCCCAACCACCAAATACGATATCACTCAGATTAGCCAAAGGAACAACGTCCTTAATCAGGTGCTCCTTACCATCTTGCATGGTGATTGTAGCCATCTGGGTGATAGAACCTATGGGCTTAGCCAGCCCTTTGCGAGCAGCTAAAGTACCGGTAATCAAAGTAGTGGATACAGCTCCACCTACACCCACAACCAACACTCCAAGACGGCCGGTTGCAGGACTAATTTCTTTCTTCATTGCCATTGAATTTGTTATTTAATAAAAACCTTCAAATGTAGCGCATTTGCATCAAACAGCAATGAATTATTTTACTTATTAATTGTCCTAAAGGGAATATTAGCCTAAAAACAGCTATTTTTTTGCGTCAATCTGACTACTTTTGGCAGGCAAACGCCCATTTTCTAAAGATTGTTTATACCTTGAACCGAATACGGAAACGGGTTATCTCGTCGGCATCGGTACAGAGCGAGAAGGTACAGTCGTGACGGAGTAGCACCTCGCGAATAAAGACAAGGCCGATACCCTGACCATTGGGCTTGGTGGAGAAAAAGGGAGTGAAGAGCTTACTTGATACATCAGGGGAGATGCCAGGCCCGTTGTCACTCACCTCTACATAGGCCGGGGCTGCGGTGCGTACACAGATAGTCCGTGGCGAGGAGCTTTCAGGCTTGGCAGAGGCTATACTCTCCACAGCATTCTTCAGGATATTGACCAGGACTTGCTCTATCAGCGAGACATCAACCTCCACCTCACTCACCTGCTCATCACACAGCAGACGCAGCTCGATACCATGCCTTTGGCAGGCACCCTCCATGAACTGCTTGCAACGGCATACCAATGCGTTCAGGTCCGTTGGTTGCTTCACAGGGTCAGGAATCTTGACCACATCAGCAAAACGGGTGATGAAACGGCTCATCGAGAGGCAACGGTCGGTGCACACCTCCATCATCTGACAGAGTTCCTCCATCCCCTCTTCATCAGCAAGGGTCTGACTGACAGTGTCCAGCGCTGAAGTAATGCCCGCCATGCTGTTGTTCACCTCATGAGCTATCATGCGGATGACCTTCTCGTAAGCCTTCTTTTCAGCCCGGAAGAGTTCATCGGTCATTCGCTCAATCAGGAAGAAGGGGTGACGGAAACCGCTGTCCAGGAAATAGGAGTAGCTGCATTTGTAGATATTGGCATCGTTAAGGCGGATTACGTCGGTGCTTTCCTTCTCCATCCTGGCCAGCTGGAGGGCCAGAGGAGACTCTTTCACCGCACCCAGTTTACGCCCCAGCAGCTTCTCCTCAGATACTCCCAATTGGTGTAAAGCCATCGGGTTAAGTTGCTGAACCTCTTCATCGAAGGTCGTAATCACCACCCCCATGGGAGAGGCGTTGATGAGCAAGTCCAGGAACTGGTTCTGCTCACGCAAGCGGAGCCGCTCGCGCTTCATCTGATCCATCATGCGGTTGAACATGTTGACCAAACGGTCAGCATCATACTGACCCACAGGACTCAGCCTGCTGCTGAAATCCTGCTCACGCAGCAGATCCATGCCGTTGCTGATGGTACGCAACGGCTTGATGACCTTCTGATAGAAATAACCCAGAAAGAGGAGCAACAACAGGATACTCCCCTCGACGATGATGGATTTCACACTCCGTATGTCGCCAAAGAAGAGGGTCAGCAGAGCAGCCAAAGCCACGAGGAAGAGCGCCCACAGCGAGAAGAGCAATTTCAGTCTCATTGGTCAATGAAGTGATTAGGTTCAAACATGAATGTCGTATTTCTCCAGACGCCGATAGAGGGCAGCCCTACTGATGCCCAGCACCGAGGCTACCTGACTGAGATTGCCCTTGTACTGACTGAGTGCCTGCTCAATCGTGGCCCGCTCGATCTCATCCAGGGTCATGCCAGCAAAGTTGCCTGATGCAGCTTTCTCCGTGTGAGATACCGGCTTGCCATACTGCGCATCGAAGTCGGCGGCGTCGATACGCTGCTTACCACTGACCAGCATAGTCCGTTCCACCAGGTTCTTCAGTTCACGGATATTGCCGGTGAAGGGGAGCTGCATCAGGTAGTGAAGCGCCTCAGAGGAGAATTCCACCCGTGGCAAGGCATTGACTTTAGACTGCAAATCAGCAAAGTGACGGGCCAACAATGGGATATCGTCTTTGCGCTCACGGAGAGCTGGCAAGTGGACGGAAATGAGGTTGATGCGGTAGAAGAGGTCTTCACGGAAGGTACGCTCGGCCACCATCTGCTGCAAGTCGGCATTAGTTGCCGACACCACACGCACATCGACCTTGCGGGGATGGCTGTCACCCAGTACCTCGAAAGTCTGGTCCTGCAGCACACGCAGCAGTTTCACCTGGCAGGAGAGGTCCAGTTCACCTATCTCATCCAGGAAGATGGTGCCTTTGTCGGCCAGTTCGAATCGCCCCATGCGGTCGGACGTGGCATCGGTAAAGGCGCCCTTCTTATGACCAAACATTTCACTTTCAAAAAGCGACTGCGAGATGCCTCCCAGATTGACCTTCACAAATGGCTTGGAAGCACGACGGCTATTGAGATGCACCGCCTCGGCAATCAGCTCCTTGCCGGTTCCACTCTCGCCGGTAATCAATACCGACGCATTGGTCTTGGCGATACGCGCCACGGTCTGAAGCACCTCTTGCAAGCCGCGCGACTGACCAATGATGCGGGTGCGGTCCAGGTTGGCCGGTGCCTCTTGCTCCGCCGCAGAGAGGGGGTGTGAGAGCTGAAGGGCCGTCTCGATGCGTTGCAGCAGGGCCGCATTGTTCCAGGGCTTGGTAATGAAGTCGAATGCTCCGGCCTGCATACCCTGTACAGCCAACTGGATGCTACCCCATGCCGTCATCAAGATGACAGGCACGTCTGGGCGAAACAGCTTGACCTGCTTGAGCAGCGTAAGCCCCTCGTCGCCACTGGTGGAGAGCGTGAAGTTCATGTCCATCAGCATGAGCTGTGGTGCTTTTGCCCGTACCACCTCCATCGCCTCACGAGGAGAGCTCACCGCCATCACCTCATACCCTGCCCGCTTCAGCATAAAGCTCAAGGAGGAACGGATGGCACTATCGTCGTCTATTATCAATATCATGGCAAATACCTTAATCTATTTGAGTACAAAGTTAACACGAATTCCTGATAACTACAAGGGGGGCTTCCCATTTTTGGCCTCAGCGTTTCACGATGGCATCAAAATCGGCCTCCAATTCACAGTTTTGCTCAAAGTCCCACAGCGTAATGCTGCGTAGTTGGTAGAAGTAGTACCAGTAGGAATAGAGCTCGGAGATGTGCTTCTGACGGGCCTCATCCTTCGAGTCGCGTGCATCATTCAGATCGAGGGTGCTGATTTTGCCTATCATGAAGGTCTCTACACTAGTACGATAGCGCCTCTCAGCGATAGCATCGGCCTCGGTGGCTATCTCCAGCTGCTGAGCCTGGTTGTTGAAGTTGGCCACAAGCAGGAAGATATCTTGGTTGAAGTCCATCTGCTCCTGCTTGATGCGCGACATGACAACCTCACGGTTGCTCTTGGCTACACGCACCTTTCCTCTGCGTTTGCCCCAGTCCAGTAAGGGTATCTTCACACCCACCTGTACAATCTGGTTCTCCAACAAGTTACGGTAAGCTGCGCTGAATTCGTGGTTTTGCCCTGTGTAACCTACGCTGGCAAAGAGGTCCACACTGCGCAGGTTACCCCGGGCCGTAGCTACCTCATAGTCAGCCTCGAGCTGTCTGCGGCGGATATTCTGAGCAAACTTATTGCGGCTCAAAGCCTTCTCCAGCACGTCAGCATAGTCGATGTTCACCTCGGGCACACCGTCAGGGAGTATGGGATTCAGTTCCTCTTGTTCACTTACGCCAAGGAAGGAGCGAAGCTGGAACATGCGGGCCTTGAGCGAGCTCTCCGCCTCGGTCATGTCGGCCTGCCCCTGCAGCGCATTCAGCTTGAGTTGCAGCAGATCGTTTTCTGAGATTTGCCCCATCTGTCGCTTGGCCTTGGCCACTTCGTAGAGGCGGTCAGCATTCACCTTGTTCTGACGGGCAGTGCCCAGATTCTCCTTGGCCAGCAGAAGCTGGAAGAAGTAGGTGATGGTCTTCATGGTCACCTCCTCAGTGGCGGTGATGAAAGCCGCCTTAGCCTCGGCATAACGCACAGGCTCGATGCGGCGGTTCCACTTGAGGTTGTTCACACCAAAGATAGGCTGCGTGAGCTGCAGGCTCACGGGTACTGACATAAACTGTTTCTCTCCCCCACTGCCCAGCTGGCGCATGAAGTCAAGCGAGGAGGCCAATGAGAGTTTTCCTCCCGTGAACCAGATGTTCTGATCAATGGAGAGCTGACCCGCCAACCCAAGCGAATTGTTACGAACATAGCTATATGAACCATCAGCATTCTGGTAGGTATTGTACGACTTGTTGTAGTTGGGGAGCGTACCGGTGAAGTTCACCTCAGGCAAAAGGTCGGCCCGGAAGGTGCGATACTCCCAATAGGCAGTTTTCAGCTCATTGAGTGCCACGGCCGCATCCACCGACTGCACACGGGCCAGGGCTATGGCTTCACTTAATGAGATGTCGCGTGCGTAGCTTGCCGAGTCAGTAGCTACCTCAGCACAGCATGCCTCTTTGGGTATGGTGAACCAGAGCGGCAAAGAGATCAAGAAGATGGATAGGCGTTTCATAGGGATGCAATGTTTATTTCTATTCAATGTCTTTTCTATTTAGAAGTTATCATCCTATACAAGGCAAAGAGTGTGCCAAGTGCTCAAAAGAGGGTTTTGGGGCCTAAAGTGTCCGATATCGAACATCATCCACTGTCCGCAAACGAACATAAGTAACACCGTTTGTAGAATATTAAGAGTAGCATCAATGGGATTCCCACTTTTTTGCGTACTTTTGCAACCGATTTTTGTAAGAAAGAGATTGCAATGACCAATACGAAACAAGCCACCGCCCTTGGCACTGAACCAATCCACAAGCTTCTCATCCGGTATGCCGTGCCTGCCATCATCGCCATGACTGCCGCCTCCTTATATAATATAGTAGATAGCATATTCATCGGTCAGGGTGTAGGCCCAATGGCCATCACTGGTCTGGCACTCACCTTCCCGCTGATGAACCTGGCCGCCGCCTTCGGCTCCCTGGTTGGCGTGGGTGCTGCCACCCTTATCTCGGTGAAACTGGGACAGAAAGACTATGCCACAGCACAACGTGTATTGGGCAATGTATTGGTGCTCAACGTTATTCTTGGCCTTGCTTTTTCCCTGGTGGTCTTTCCATTGCTTACTCCGATACTCTACTTTTTTGGCGCTAGTGAAGCTACCATCGGCTATGCTTCCGACTACATGGAGATTATCCTGCTGGGCAACATCATCACGCATCTCTATTTTGGCCTGAATGCCGTACTGCGTTCGTCGGGCAATCCGCAGCAGGCTATGTATGCCACCATCTGTACTGTGGTCATCAATGCCCTGCTCGACCCCCTCTTCATCTACGTGTTCCAATGGGGCATCCGGGGTGCAGCCATCGCTACCATCGTGGCCCAGCTCCTCTCTTTGCTCTGGCAACTCTACTTCTTCAGCAACCCCAACCACCTGCTCCACTTCCACCGCGGCATCTTCAAGCTGAAACGTCGCATCGTGGTGGACTCATTGGCCATCGGCCTCTCCCCCTTTCTGATGAACACGGCCGCCTGCTTCATCGTCATTCTCATCAACCAGGGGCTGAAGCGCCATGGCGGCGACCTGGCTATCGGTGCCTATGGCATCGTGAACCGTCTGGTCTTCATCGTCGTGATGATTGTGATGGGCTTCAACCAAGGGATGCAACCCATTGCGGGTTACAACTTCGGTGCCCGCCTCTACCCACGTGTGGAAAGGGTGCTGAAGCTCAACATCTTCTGTGCCACGTGCGTCACCACCTTCGGTTTCCTGGTGGGCGAGCTCTTTCCCGAGGCCGTGGTGAGCATCTTCACCACCGACCCCGATCTGATAGCCCGTTCTGCCCGTGGCCTGCGCATCACGGTCATCTTCTTCCCGATTATAGGTTTCCAGATGGTGACTGCCAACTTCTTCCAGAGCATTGGGATGGCCAGCAAGTCCATCATCCTCTCGCTGAGCCGACAGCTACTGATACTGCTACCCTGTCTGCTCATCCTCCCTATCTTCTTCCAGGAAGAGGGCGTATGGTACAGTATGCCAGCCAGCGACCTCCTGGCCAGCTTAATCGCACTCTTCATGCTGCTGCAGCAGCTCAAGCAGTTCAAGCAGGAGAAGGTATAGCCTTCCTCTTTTACCCCAGCAAGTCGATAATCTCTTCGGGGGCAGTGGTCAGTTTCTCTACTCCATCGGCTGTCACTACCCAGGAGTTTTCTATACCTACAGGTCCCACTCCAGGTAATACAATCTTCGGTTCGAGGGCAAACACCATGCCTGGTTCCAGCTCCTGCTTGATGCGTGGAGCCAATACGGGAGCTTCATTGATTTCCAGTCCGATACCGTGACCAATGAACTTGGCCTGCTGCTTCGTGCCCATGAAGCAATCCGCAAATCCCGCCTGAGCCACACGGTCGGCTGCCAACTGATAGAGCGACTCGCAAGATACACCTGGCTTGGCTGCGGCAGCCACCTCCTCCTGAATGTCGAGACAGCACTGATGCGCATCATAGGCTTGCTGCGAGAGTTTACCCAGGGAGAAAACACGGCTCATGTCACACATGTAACCGAAGAAGTTGCCACCCATATCCACCATCAGACTCTCGCCCTGCTGCATGATGCGTCCGCAAGCGCCACCAGGAATGGAGCCGTCCACCCCCTTGCCACCCAGGGCAAAGTCGTAGGGCGATGCCTCCTGGGCATTGTCGCCTGCAAGCAGACTTCCCATAAAGATTTCCATGCTTTGGCCGAAGACACGGAAAATACCCAGACATCCCTGCTGTCGCATGGCCCGTTCTACCTCAATGGAGAGTTGCACATCGCTCATGCCTGCCTGATAGAGCTGAGGAATGAGACTGTAAGCAGCTGCATGGGCCTGTGCCGAGCGCCGGAAGGTCTCTATTTCCCACAGTGTCTTGATGCTGCGGGCCTTACGGATGAGACGGGAGCCACATGGGAGCACTTCGGCACCGGGGAAGCAGGTTGACAGACGTTGGTAGTCGTTGAACGGTAGTTCATCCCCTTCGAGCATCAAGCGGGTGGGCATAGGCAGGCCACACTGAGCGAGTAGCTCCGGCAGTTGCTCTGGTTTGCGTATGGCGTGAATGTGCTCACCTATCAGCGATGCAGGCCGCTTGACGAAGAGGCGGGCCGGTGCATGCAACGGCAAGTAGAGGTAACCGCTCACCACTTGACCGAAGGTGTAGATAAGATTGACGTTGGTAGTTATCAGGGCAGCATCAATGCCCTCCTTAAACATCAGGTCGCGAATCTTGTCGCGGCGCTGGATCAATTCAGATAATAACATTGTGGTTCGATATTTTCTAATTTCAGGGTGCAAAGGTAAACAAAAAGTAGCCATTGGCACGCATAAATAACGTGAGTTCGACGAAATTTAATTGATTGAAAATTTGGTGATTAGCGA
>JBJEKT010000196.1:0-5753 GCA_051878775.1 Bacteroides sp.
TCTCGGTGCGGATGACGAGCAGGTTGAGGATGTAGTCGAGTACGTCGGGGGTGACTTGCTGCTTGGCATCGCTCCAAGCGCAGTCGGGGTTGCAGTGGCTCTCTACAATCAGACCATCGAAGCTCAGGTCCATGGCCTGCTGACAGAGGGGAGCGACCAGTTCGCGCTTGCCTCCGATGTGGCTCGGGTCGCAGAGGATGGGGAGGGTTGGGATACGACGGCGCAGCTCGATGGGGATGTGCCACTGGGGCAGGTTGCGGTAGAGCTTCTTGTCGTAGCTGCTGAAGCCACGGTGGATGGCTCCGAGGCGCTTGAGGCCGGCGCCGTTAATGCGCTCAAGGGCACCAATCCAGAGTTCCAGGTCGGGGTTGACAGGGTTCTTGACCAAGACGGGGACATCGACTCCCTTCAGGGCATCAGCTATCTCCTGTACGGCAAAGGGGTTGGCCGTGGTGCGGGCACCAATCCAAAGGATGTCAATGCCAGCCTTGAGGGCTTCATAGACATGCATGGCGGTGGCTACCTCAGTGGCAACGAGCATGCCCGTCTCCTTCTTGACAGCCTTCAGCCAGGGGAGGCCATCTACACCAATGCCTTCAAAGCCTCCGGGCTTGGTGCGGGGCTTCCATATTCCGGCGCGGAAAATCTTGATGCCACGCTCTGAGAGCATCTTGGCTGTCTGCATAACCTGTTCTTCAGTCTCTGCGCTGCAAGGTCCAGCGATAATCAGTGGTCGGCGATCTTCGATGCCCAGCAACTGTAATTTTTCAAGTTCGAGTTCCATATTGAAAGTAGTATGAGTTTTAAATTTTTAGTTTTAAATTTTTAGTTTTTAGTTTTTAGTTTTTAGTTTTTAAAGACTTGTTTGATTCTTTCCAATGCTTCTTGTAGCTTCTCGTCTTTGCAACAGAGGGAGATGCGGATGTAACGCTTGCCGTTGCTGCCGAAGATGAAGCCGGGGGTGAGGAAGACACGGGCTTCGTGGAGCACCTTCTCGGTGAGCTCCTCGACGTCGGCGTAGCTGTCAGGAATACGCCCCCAGAGGAACATGCCTACTTGCTGCTTGTCGTAGCTGCAGCCCAGGACTTCCATGATCTCGCCGGCTAAGCGACGGCGGTTACGGTAGTTGCGGTTGTTGCCTTCATACCAGTCGGCTTCGCTCTGCAGGGCAGTGGCTGCGGCCAACTGCATGGCGCGGAACATGCCGCTGTCGATGTTGCTCTTCACCTTCAGCACCCATTGCACAAACTGGGCGTTGGAGGCCAGCATGCCGATACGCCATCCCGGCATGTTGTGGCTCTTGCTCATGGAGTTGAACTCGATGCAGCATTCCTTGGCTCCGGGTACGCTGAGGATGCTGAGCGGATGGTCGTTGAGGATGAAGCTGTAGGGGTTGTCGTTGACGATGATGAGGCCTTTGCGACGGGCGAAAGCCACAAGGTGCTCATAGAGCTCAGGGGTGGCGTTGGCACCGGTGGGCATGTTGGGGTAGTTGGTCCACATCAGCTTGACGCGGCTCAGGTCCATCTGCTCCAGCTGCTGGAAGTCGGGCATCCAGCCCTGCTCCTCCTGGAGGTCGTAGTAGATGACCTCCGCACCGAGAATCTTGCTCAGCGAGGTGTAGGTGGGGTAGCCCGGATTGGGTACGAGCACCTGGTCACCTGGGTTGACGAAGGCGAGCGTGACGTGGAGGATACCCTCCTTGGAGCCTATCAGGGGCTGTATCTCTGTAGCAGGGTCGAGGGTCACGTTATACCACTTCTGATACCAGTCGGCAAAGCTCTGGCGCAGTTCGGGGATGCCGATATAGGGCATGTAGCCGTGGCCATCGGGGTTCTGCGCTTCGCGGCAGAGGGTGTCGATGGTAGATTGCGAGGGGGGCATGTCAGGACTTCCGATACCCAGGCTGATGACGTTGAGCCCTTGGGCATTCATTTGGGCCACCTCCTTGAGCTTGCGTGAGAAGTAGTATTCGCTCACGCCGCTGAGGCGGTTGGCGGGCTGGTAGGGGGGCAGCGTTGTGGGAGCTGCATTAGTGGAATTGTTCATATTCTCCTAATATTTTAAGTTCTTTGGTCAAGGGGCTGATGGCGATGATGGACTGCTTGTAGCGCAGGACGTTGTCGAAGACGACATCAACGTAGAATTGGTATTCCCACTCGCGTCCGATGATGGGGAGTGACTGAATCTTGGTGAGGTTGATGTGGTAGAACGAGAGGATGGAGAGGACCTGCGAGAGACTGCCCTCTTCGTGAGGTAGGCTGAAGACAAGGCTGGCCTTGTTGACCTCACGGCTACGGTGGCGGTTGAGCTCATCCACTTGCCAGGGGTCGGCCACGACAAGGAAGCGGGTGAAGTTGTGCTTGTTGGTCTCGATGCCTGAGGCCAGTATCTTCATACCGTTGCGCTCGGCAGCTGCCTGCGAGCAGATGGCTGCATGGCCGTGGAGCTGCTGGCGGCTGATGAGCTCGGCACTGAGGGCGGTGTCCTCGGCTTCAACTACCTTGAGCGTGGGGTGCTGGTTGAGGAACTCGCGGCATTGCATCAGGGCGATGGGGTGGGAGTTGACCTCCGTAAGGTCTGCCCAATCCTCGGTGGGGAGGCAGACAAAGCAGTGCGAGATACGCAGTTTGTGCTCGCCGACCACCTGGAGCCCGCTCTGCTTGAGCAGTTCGTAGTTGTGGAGCAGACTGCCCGCTATGGTGTTCTCAATGGCTGAGAGGGCTATCACCTTGTTGTCGTGGAGCACGTGGTCGAACACCTCCTCGAAGGTGGCGCAACAGATCAGATCCACCTCTTCACCCTGGAAGTACTGGTGAGCAGCAATGTCGTGGTACGAGCCGAGGGCTCCTTGTATGGCTACTTTTTTCATCGTTCTTTATACATTACATAAAAAATCCCGCCTCTATGGGGTAGAAGCGGGATTCCGTATCGGTTACTTAATTTTTATTCATCCTTGGTTCTTAAGCGTCACTGTCACTTGACACATACAAACTCCCGCTCTACTTTCTGGCTAAAGTAAAAGTAATAAAAGAATCCGTATGTGCTGCTAAATCGCTTCATCTGATGCTTATTGTTTTCAATTATTGTTTTAATTCACGTGACAAAAGTAGTGCTTTTCTTTGAAAAACAAATAAAAATTCCACTTTTTTTTCGTTCTAGCTGAAAAAAAGTGCTATTCAGTGGCAGTTTCGGCAGCTATTTCTTCCTCTACGCGGAGGTTGAAGTAGTCTTCGAGCTCCTTCTCGGCTGAGCCATCCACGTTCTGGAGGTCGCGGAGGATGACGCCGTTCTCCAGCAGGGCGATGCGACTGCAGACATCAACCGTGTGGTTGAGGTTGTGGCTGGAGATGATCACCGTGGCACGATGCTCCTCGTTGTAACGCTTGAGCAGGTGCTTGATGATGCTCTGGCTGCTGGGGTCAAGGAAGTTGAAGGGCTCATCGAGGATGAGCACCTCAGGGTGGTGGAGCATGGCGGAGATGATACCAATCTTCTGCTTGTTGCCCATGGAGAAGTTTCGGATGTACTTCTTCTGTCCCAGCACTTCGCCGTTTAAGAAGCGTTCGAAGGGCTGCAGACGCTCATCGACCTCCTCTTTCTTCAGACCGTACATCTTGCCAATGAAGTAGAAGTACTCCTCAGGGGTGAGGTAGTCGATGAGGAAGCCATCATCGATGAAGGCACCGGTGAAGGATTTCCACTCTTCACTCTTCTCCACGGCGATACCCTGGAGTGTGACGTGGCCACGGTCGGCCTTCAGCAGGTCGAGGATGAGGCGGAAGAGGGTGGTCTTGCCGGCGCCGTTGTTGCCCACAAGGCCGAGCATCTCGCCTTTGGCTATCTGGTATTGCTCGATATCGACAGCCAGCTTGCTGCCGAATCGCTTCTGTAGTTGAGTGATTTCTATCATAATCTGGAATATAATATTGCGTTATCGTTGGCGTGGTTAGCGTTGACGGGAGTCGCGGAAGCCCTCCATGTTCTCGTAGCGGCGCTTCATGAAGCGGCGATAGACATTGCGTATCCAGTACTTCGAAGTGGCCATGAAGAGGATACCGATGGCAATGAGGGTGAGCGAAGCCGCCTCGGGTGAGAAGAGGCCTTTCAGCAACTGGTTGATCAGGAAGGGGATGAAGAAGGCCCCTGCCGTAATCAGGTTCTGCATACCGGTACCGATGTTCTGACGACCTGTGACCTTGGCGTTGAGGTTGACCGTCTTCTTGTTGATGACGGCCAGCTGGAAGAGCATCCAATAGACCGGTCCGGGGACGCAGAAGAGCCAACCTAAACAGGTGAGGAAGGTGATCTTGCCGGTGAAGACGGCGGGCAGCATCAGCAGGAAAGGGATGATGAGCACGGCACTCCAGAGGTAGTACTTGGCACGCAGTAGCGAGTAGATGCTCTCCTTGCGGCTCATCAGTCCGTCGATGTAGTTGCCTTCATAGGCCATCAGACCACTCAACCCCTGCACGGCGCAGATGATGAAGCAGTAGAGCACGAAGAACTCGCGCATGTTGCCCTGATAGGTGTCACTGAAGCTGAGCAGCAGGCTGAACATCAGCACCACGGCGGCAATCAGATAGATCATCTTACGGGTCATCTTGTTGCGCAGATAGAGCTTGAGCTCCAGCCGCATGTATTCGCCAATCTCGCCGAAACGGTTGAAGAAGCGGTATTCCGAAACTTTGCCCACCTTCTCAGTGGTCTCCTCTACCTTACTGATTTCGGCATAGACCATGCGCTGCATCAGCTGGCGGTTGATGAGGAGCATGACGATAATGACTACGGCCACGCCAAGGAAGGCGGGGAGCTGACCCTGGATGAAGCCTTCACCCAGGGTCGTACTCCAGCCGTAGAGGGGACTGTCGTCAGGTATGAAGAGGGCACATCCCAGGGCTGCATAGACCCCGGCAGGCAGCAGCAACCACCAGATGCGCTCCTCCATCAGTGTGCGGCAGAGCAGGTACCAATAGTTGTTGATGAGCATCAGCAGCCAGATACCGAGGCTATAGGTCTCCACGCCCCATACGCCCCAGAAGCGGGTCACGGTAAGGATGCCGAAGGGGACGTAGAAGAAGAGCCACAGCAGATTGTAGCCAGCCAGCCCGGAGCGCAAGAGCAGTATGTCGATGAGCCTGTTCTTGCGGATGGGCAGCAGTACATAGGGCTTCATCTCCTGCGTAGGGGTCTTCTGAAAGGCAAAGCGCATCAGGAAGTCGATGCCCATCACGAAGACAAAGCCGGCGTTCATCACGTGGTAGGGCTCTTTTGAGCCGCCGTCCATGGCGAAAGCGAACATGGTGCCAAAGAAGATGAGGTAGCCTATCCAGAAGAGGGCCATGAAGTACATCCAAAACTTGGCAAACCGGTTGGTCTCGAACATGGGGTTGCGTTTTTCGGCCAGCTTGCGGTGCTTCCTGAGTTCTTTGTAGAGTGCTAACATAATCTGTGGTCTGTTTTAGGGAGTGGATTACTTCTTCTCTTCGGGAGTCGTCATGATGACGGTGATCTTGTTACCCTGTTTCAGCAGGTTGGCGGCACATTTGGCCACATCAGCAGCGGTCAGGCTATTGAGGGTGGCCTCATAATCCTTCGTCACGTCGAACTGCTCGTAGCAGGAGGTGTAGAGGGCATTGAGCCAGTAGCTGTTCTCCTTCTGGTTGTCAGCAAAACGCTTGAGCATCACCTTGCGGGCCTTGTCGAGCTGTTCGGCCGTGGGACCCTCTTGCGACATCTTCACGAAGAGCTGG
>JBJEKT010000197.1:0-5751 GCA_051878775.1 Bacteroides sp.
TATTCTTCGGTCCAATAGCTACAGCAGGCTTTTTAGGATCAAGGATGCTCTGTCCAAGCCCATGCCAAGAATACTGTTCTAATCCCAGAAGATTTAAAAGCGTAGGATAAATATCCACCTGGCCCATAACAGCATCATACGTTAACGAAACAGGCGAGTTAAGCACAATCAGCGGCGTATATTCTTTATTTGACACCACACCTTGACCCGCCTTCGATTCACAAAGCTCCCTCCTGTTATCAGCAAGTCCTTCATGGTCACCTGTAATCACAATCATCGTCTCAGCATAGTCCGGACGAGACTGAATATACTCCACGAACCGGCCTATTGCCTCATCAGTATAATGCACTACCGAAAGATAGTCATTCATCATTTTGGGTATTTGCTCTGAGAAATGAACAGTTCGTAGTTCTTCTGGAATTCGGAATGGAGAGTGACCTGAATAGGTCACCATCTGAATGAAAGCATGCTCCCCTAGTTGCCAAATTTCTCCACGCTCCATTTTCTCTCGACTCTGCTCAAAGAAAGCCTTATCGCCAAGTCGTTTCCTGTTACCAAAAGCTTCAGTCAGCTTAAAATCGGGATAGGAAAGGAGTGTGTCTATACCAAAACTTTTAGCAATCAGACCCTGATTCCACGTCTTTGCCTTATCTACAGTTAGCAAGTAGTTACGGGATGACTTCATCTGCTTCATAGCCTTGGGAAGGGTTAGATAAGTATTGAGCGAGAATTGGTTACAGAATGCCCCTGTCTGAATAGGCAGCAAGCCTGATAGGATGAGCAGTTGACCATCCATAGACCTTCCTCCCCGTACCTGAGTCAACACACGGGGAGCATATAGCGTAGCTGAGTCCTTCAACAGACGGTTCAAATTGGGCGTAATTTCCTGATTCTCCACAGTGAGATTGAGCACCCAGCTTTCGAAAGATTCAATGAGAACTACGATGCAATTATTTCTCTGCTCAATGCCCTTCAATGGACGAAGTGGTGGTGCATGGTGAAGCCAGGCCTCTACTTCCATCTTTTCATCATTGCTTAAATGAGGAGACGATTCTACCAAGTCGAAATATAGCCCACCAAATAAAGTATAGAGTGGAGTGCCACACGCATAGTGGTGAGCAGACTGCCTCAACTTACCGTAAACTGAAGAGAAACCTCCATTAATCGAGAAATGCCCCCCTAATAGCACACACAAACTACACAATGAAAAGAAATAGTATCGTTTCCGAAAGGGGAATATCACCTTGCGGGAAAAGCCTCCGCGACTCATGAAAAGAGCCAGGCTTAACGTAGAAAGAGGTAAAAGGACATCATACCAACGAATTGAGGCTACCACACTAGGGAGAAAGTCGGATAGGTTTCCTGCCAATAAATAGCTTGAAAGAGGAATAGCCGAGTAATAGGTACGATAATACATCAGATTAGAAACGAACCAACAATCAAGTATCACGAACAGTGCAACACAGTATATCAGTTTCCGTAGAAACAGGTATGGCAAACACAAAACAAGCGTAGCTACAGTTGCTGAGACATACATTTCCCAAGACGAGAAAGGGGTAAAAGTGGTGTTATAACACCAAATGGCATTGAAGAGTATAAACTTCATGAACACCCCAGCAAGAGGAGAAAGAGCTCGTTTGCCTTCTGCATGAAAAAATCTGTTTATCAAGTATTTCATACTAAGAACCATATTATATCATCATTTGAATTCACTCTTTTGCCTTTTAATCCACTCCTCTTTGGTACGTTTCCAACGCTTATGACTCCAGAGCCAAAAGGCAGGCTGAGCCTTAATTGTCTGTTCAAGCAGATGGGTAAATGTATCCGTCAGTTCGTAATCTGGTATCCGCTTGACATCATGAGTGATTGGCTTCAACTGACAGTGGTAGTATCCTCGTTTTATGCGCGTCACCTCGGCGTAATAGACGAGGGCATCCACCTGCTTACCAATTTTCTCTGTACCGATAAAGACGGGTGTCTCACGATGGAAAAAGTTACACCAGTGATGAATGCTATTCCACTTGGGGGCCTGGTCAGAAATGAAGCCGATAATCTCTTTCTGCCCACTCCGCTTGATTTCGATAATACGCCGGAGCGTCTCTTTCATGGGAATGCACTCACCACCATATCTGTTGCGCAGGCGTAAAAAGAGAGCATCCATTTCAGGATTACGTAAGCGGTGATAAATCTGAGCGCAATGGTAATCAGCAGGTACCCAATAGGGCATCGAAGCAATCCACTCCCAATTACAAAAGTGACCCAGAAACACAAAACAGAACTGCTTATTCTCACGCTCCATGGATGCCGTGAGTTGCTCTAGACCACTAAAGGTCATACGGCGCATCATCTGCTCACGAGACATGGAGAAGGTCTTGACAGTCTCCACTATATAGTCGCAAAAAAAGTGGTAGAATTCCTTCTTGATAGCCATCAACTCTTGACTACTCTTTTCGGGGAAAGAGCCTTTGAGATTAGCCTCTACCACTTTGCGCCGATAGCCAATGAGATGGAAAAGCAACGGAAAGAGTATCACATCCGAAAAGAAGTAGTGCAGGCGCAACGGAAGGAGCGAGACCAGGTACCACAGTCCAAAGAGGATATAATAGAATATGCGCATAGCCTATAAATTGAAATCTCGTTTTACTTAAAAATGAGTGCAAAAATAGCATTTATTGCCGAATAAACCAAGAATCAAGGAGTATTTGATATATTACTAGGGTTTGCGAGGCCCACCTTCTGGTCATTGTAGGTATCAGCCAGATACACGGGTCTTTTCTTGGATTCGTTAAAAATACGTCCCACATACTCGCCCAGAATACCGATGGTGAGCAACTGAATACCTCCCATAAAAAGGATGATAACAATCAAGGTGGTGAATCCACGTGCTTCGTCACCGTAAATCAAGGTTTTGAAGCCATAGAAAAGCATGAAGCAGAAAGCTATAAATGCGACCAGTAAGCCGAGAATGGTAGCAAGACGCAGGGGGGCAGTGGTAAAGCTGGTGATGCCCTCAATGGCCAGGTTGAGCAAACTCCAGAAATTCCAGTTGCTGTTGCCTGCCACGCGGTTTTGGCGGTCAAAGACTATCTCTTTCTTCTTAAAGCCTATCCAACAAAACATACCCTTAGTATAGCGCTCGGATTCACGGAGTTTCTTCAGCGCATTAATGCAGCATCGATCCAATAGACGAAAGTCACCCACATTCTGCAAAATGTCAAAGCGGGTGGAGTGATCCAAGATTTTATAGAAGAGAAGAGACAGTTTCTTGCGGAGCCAGCTCTCTTCGCCCCGATTGGCCCGTTTAGCATAGACATCTTCATACCCTTGTTCCCAATAGGTCAGCATCTCAGGGATAAGCGATGGAGGGTCCTGCAAATCTGCATCCATGATGACCATGCAGTCGCCGCTCACGTAGTCAAAGCCTGCAAGCATAGCATTCTCCTTGCCGAAATTACGAGTCAAATTGACATAGCAGATCCGCTGGTCGGCTGCCCGCAGCGACCTAATGATGTCAAGGGTGTTGTCTTTACTGCCATCGTTCACAAAGAGTACCTCCCAGGCATACGAGGGGTATGCATCCATCAGCTTTCTCAGCTCTGGATAGAGGAGCGGCAACGTTTTCCCCTCATTGTAACAAGGGACAAGGATGGATATCTTTTTCATTTCTTCCGATATTTATGGACTACATATTTGATAATCATAAAGTTGGTTACTACGCTGATAACCAATGTGGGCAGATAGGCTATCTTGTCGCTCAGCCCGAGCAGGTCAACAAACAGAAGCATCAGTCCCATACGAACCACAAACAGATTAAATAGATGAGCCAACACGATGCCTACTGTATTCTGCATGTTAGGCTGCGCCTTGAAGGTCCAATAGAGCGTCAAGAAATAGTTGACGATGAGCGAAAGCAGGTATCCGCTGACCAGCGAAATCTGGTAAGAGGCAAACAACCGCACGAGATAGAATATGGCAGCATCGATTCCTGTACACAGAATGCCTACGATGCAGAACCGGATAAATTCCTGCAATTTCTCTTCACCTGCGGCTTTACATCTATATCTATTGTTTTCATGATTATCCATTAGATTACAACTCATAATTATCCAATTATCGAGCAAAAGTAGAAACTATTTTCTGAACCTCCAAACTATTTTCCTAAAACTCGCTGAAAATGGCTGACCAACCCATTAACATTCTTTATGTAGCGGTTCACAAGATATTCGTCCTAAAAGCCGTAATTTTGCCAAAAATATGGTTGCAATAGTATGAATAATCAACGTAGTATCTTCTGGCTCATCGCGTTGTTGAGCATTCTCGTATTAGTGCCTTTCCTGGGCGAGTCTCTCTTTTATTCCAAAGGTGAACCCCGCGAAGCTATCGTAGCTGTTACCATGTTACAGACCGGCAATTGGATTCTGCCGGTAAATTATGGTACAGATATCGCCTTTAAACCGCCATTTCTCTATTGGTGCATTGCGGCAGTATCGTGGTTTGTGGGAGGGGTGAGCGAGTTTACCACACGTTTTCCCTCGGCCGTAGCATGCATTGGCATGTTGATTTTCTTCTTCCGCTTTGTGCGCAAACGACTGGGACAGGAATTGGCCCTGTTGACCACCTTATTGTTGCTTACATCGTTCGAAGTACATCGAGCCGCTGTGGCAGGACGATTAGACATGTTGCAAGTAGCTTTAATCGTAGTGGCTCTTTGCCTACTATATCAATGGGATGAACAAGGCCATCGACATTTCCCGTGGGTAGCTATCCTCTGCATGGCTTGTGCCACAATGACGAAAGGGCCAGTCGGCTCCATCTTCCCCTGCATGGTTACCGGAGTCTATATGCTGATGCAGAAACGAGGATTCTGGAAGACGTTTGGCTGGCTGTTTTGTTTTGGTTTACTCTCTTTAATACCTCTTTTCATTTGGTTCTATCTAGCTTATCTTCAAGGTGGGCAAGCCTTCGTCGATTTGATGTTAGAGGAAAACACAGGTCGATTCAATGGCACAATGAGTTACGAGTCGCACGAAAATCCATTGTGGTACAACTTCCTCACGCTCATTTGGGGATGGATTCCCTGGACTCTCCTCTTCTTCGCTTCTTTATTCACCATTAAACGCCCTGAATATCATACTGAAGGAAAATGGACAGCCCGCATTCGTAGCTGGTGGAAACGCTTCTGCCAGCAAGATCCTTTGCAACTTTTCTGCTGGTTAGCCGTACTTCTCATCTTCATCTTCTATTGCATACCCAAGAGCAAGCGGAGCGTCTATCTGCTACCCATCTATCCTTTCATGGCCCTCTTCTTTGCGCAGTATTTACGCCGTTTGGCTCAAAAAGGCAGCAAGCTATTCCGCAGCTTTTCCATCGTTTTTGGTTCGTTCGGCGTACTGCTTACACTACTCTTCTTTACCATCCGTCTGGGTCTGGTGCCCGACTCCATCATGGGACATGGCCGTCATGCTGAAGAGAATATAGGCTTTCTGCACGCTCTGCGCGACACCTACTTTGATTTTGCTCACTGGCTGCTGATATTGTTGCCGTTAGTGGGCGCATGCTGCCTGTTCCGTCTCTATCGTGCAAAAGCCTCTGCACGAGCCCACCTCTACGGTATTGCTGGGATGCTACTCTGCCTCTTTGTGGCATTCGACGGAATCTATCAGCCCACCGTAGTCTCAACGAAGAGCGACAAAAAAATTGCTCAACGACTTGCCAATCTGCAACCCGAGGGTAATATTTACTCCTATAATC
>JBJEKT010000198.1:0-5710 GCA_051878775.1 Bacteroides sp.
TCGGTTAGGAACCCTTATCGAAAAGGGTTCTTAACCTTTTTGTGTATATATTTCATATCAAGTTCTACAAATCCATTATCAGATGTCTTCAAATACTGAAAATCAAAGAGTTAATTTTGCAAGAACCAAGAAGCCGCTTGACTATCCGGATTTTTTGGAAGTGCAATTGAAGTCGTTTAAGGACTTCTTACAGCTTGACACCCCACCCGAGAAACGCAAAAACGAGGGATTGTATAAGGTATTTGCTGAAAATTTCCCCATTGCCGATACAAGAAACAACTTTGTGCTCGAGTTCTTGGATTACTATATTGATCCGCCGCGCTATAGCATCGATGAATGTATAGAGCGAGGGCTCACCTATAGTGTACCCCTGAAAGCTAAACTCAAGCTCTATTGTACTGATCCCGATCATGAGGATTTCGATACGGTGATTCAGGACGTTTTCCTCGGACCTATTCCCTACATGACGGATAAGGCTACCTTTGTCATCAATGGTGCAGAACGTGTGGTTGTATCGCAGTTGCACCGCTCACCAGGTGTATTCTTTGGTCAGAGCCAGCATGCCAATGGAACCAAACTCTATTCCGCTCGTATCATCCCTTTCAAGGGTTCATGGATTGAGTTTGCTACTGACATCAATAATGTGATGTACGCCTATATCGACCGTAAGAAGAAGTTGCCCGTGACTACTCTGTTACGCGCCATAGGTTTTGAGAATGACAAGGACATCCTTGAAATCTTCAACCTGGCTGAGGAGGTCAAAGTCAATAAGGCTAACCTCAAGAAAATGGTAGGTCGTAAACTGGCTGCCCGTGTGCTGAAGACATGGATTGAGGACTTTGTGGATGAAGATACAGGTGAAGTGGTTTCTATTGAGCGCAATGAGGTGCTGATCGATCGTGAAACCGTTATCGAGCCTGAACATATTGATGAGATTCTTGAGTCGGGTATTTCCAATATCCTTGTTCACAAGGAGGAGCCTAATCAATCCGACTACTCTATCATATACAATACACTCCAGAAAGACCCGAGTAACTCGGAAAAGGAGGCTGTGCTGTACATCTATCGTCAGCTGCGTAATGCTGACCCCGCAGATGACGCTAGTGCTCGTGAGGTTATCAACAGCCTTTTCTTCTCTGAAAAGCGTTATGACCTCGGTGATGTCGGCCGTTATCGTATCAACAAGAAGTTGAACTTGACGACCGATATGGCTGTGCGTGTATTGACTAAAGAAGATATTATTGAGATTATTAAATACCTGATTGAGTTGATCAACTCAAAGGCCGATGTCGATGATATTGACCACTTGAGTAACCGTCGTGTACGTACGGTTGGTGAACAACTCTCTAATCAGTTTGCCATCGGTTTGGCTCGCATGTCGCGTACTATACGCGAACGTATGAACGTGCGTGACAATGAGGTATTTACGCCAATCGACTTGATTAACGCCAAGACCATTTCGTCTGTAATCAATTCGTTCTTCGGCACCAATGCCCTGTCGCAGTTTATGGACCAGACTAACCCATTGGCAGAAATTACACACAAACGTCGTATGTCGGCCCTGGGTCCCGGTGGTCTGTCACGTGAACGCGCCGGCTTCGAGGTGCGTGACGTACACTATACGCACTACGGTCGCCTTTGCCCGATTGAGACGCCTGAAGGTCCGAACATTGGTCTGATTTCTTCGCTTTGTGTATTCGCTAAGATTAACGACCTCGGATTCATTGAGACGCCTTACCGTAAGGTGGAGAATGCCAAAGTTGACCTCTCTGAAAATGGACTGGTTTACCTAAGTGCGGAAGAGGAGGAAAATAAGATTATAGCTCAGGGTAATGCGCCACTGAATGAAGACGGTACCTTCATCCGAGATAAGGTTAAATCCCGCCAGGATGCCGACTATCCCGTTGTTCCCCCTTCGGAAGTGGAATTGATGGATGTATCGCCTCAACAGATTGCCTCTATCGCTGCTTCACTTATTCCTTTCTTGGAGCATGACGATGCTAACCGTGCGTTGATGGGATCAAACATGATGCGCCAGGCTGTTCCTCTGCTTCGTACTGAGGCTCCTATTGTAGGTACCGGTATTGAACGTCAGTTGGCTCGTGACTCACGTACACAGCTTGCAGCCGAAGGTGATGGTGTGGTAGAATTTGTAGATGCTACCACTATCCGTATCCTTTATGACCGTACTGAAGATGAGGAGTTTGTAAGCTTCGAACCCGCACTTAAGGAGTATCGTATTCCGAAATGGCGCCGTACCAACCAGAATATGACTATCGACCTGCGTCCCATCTGCAAGAAGGGCGAGCGTGTCACTAAGGGACAGATTCTGACTGAAGGTTATTCTACAGCCGATGGTGAATTGGCTCTGGGTAAGAACCTGCTTGTGGCATACATGCCTTGGAAGGGTTATAACTACGAGGACGCTATTGTGTTGAATGAGCGTGTCGTACGCGAAGATATATTGACTTCTGTACACGTAGAGGAACTTTCGCTTGAAGTGAGAGAGACCAAGCGTGGTATGGAGGAGTTGACCTCGGATATTCCCAATGTGAGTGAAGAGGCAACGAAGGACCTGGACGACAATGGTATCGTACGTATCGGTGCCCGCATTGAGCCGGGTGATATCTTGATTGGTAAGATTACACCAAAGGGTGAATCTGACCCCTCACCTGAAGAGAAACTCTTGCGTGCCATCTTTGGAGATAAGGCAGGTGATGTGAAGGATGCTTCGCTCAAGGCTTCTCCTTCGTTGAAGGGCGTTGTGATTGGCAAACGTCTTTTCTCGCGTGCGATCAAGACTCGCAGTTCAAAATTGGCTGATAAGGCGTTGCTTCCCAAAATTGACGAGGAGTTTGAAGCAAAGGCTGCTGATCTGAAGAAACTCATGATTAATAAGCTCCTTAAGTTGACGGAACCATGGACTTCGGAGGGAGTGAAGGATTACCTGGGTGCAGATGTCGTTCCAAAGGGTGCACATTTTTCTGCAGCAGATTTCAGTGAACTGGACTTTACTTCAATTCAACTGAGTGGGTGGACGAAAGATGAGCATACCAACAGCATGATACGTGCCTTGATTATGAACTTTATCAAGAAGTACAAAGAACTGGATGCTGAACTAAAACGGAAGAAATTTGCCATTACGATTGGTGATGAACTGCCCTCTGGAATTATGCAGTTAGCTAAGGTATATATCGCCAAGAAGCGTAAGATTGGTGTAGGTGATAAGATGGCTGGTCGTCACGGTAACAAGGGTATCGTATCGCGTGTGGTTCGTCAAGAAGATATGCCGTTCCTCGCTGATGGTACGCCAGTAGATATTGTACTCAACCCGTTGGGTGTGCCTTCGCGTATGAATATTGGTCAGATTTTCGAGGCTGTGCTTGGACGTGCAGGACGGAAGTTGGGCGTTAAATTTGCTACCCCCATTTTTGATGGCGCAAGTTTGGATGACCTGAATGAATGGACTGACAAGGCTGAACTCCCCCGTTATGGTAAGACAACGCTTTATGATGGCGGTACTGGTGAAGCCTTCGAACAGCAAGCTACCGTAGGTGTGACCTATATGTTGAAACTTGGTCACATGGTTGAAGATAAGATGCACGCCCGTTCGATTGGACCATACTCACTGATTACCCAGCAACCTCTTGGCGGTAAGGCTCAGTTTGGTGGACAGCGTTTCGGAGAAATGGAGGTTTGGGCACTTGAAGCATTTGGTGCTGCGCACATTTTGCAGGAGATCCTCACCATTAAATCTGATGATGTGGTGGGTCGTTCCAAGGCATATGAAGCCATTGTGAAGGGTGATGCGATGCCTACTCCGGGAATCCCTGAATCTTTGAACGTCTTGCTGCATGAGCTCAGAGGCTTGGGATTGAGCATTCACCTGGAGTAATAGGCATAGGTTGATCCTTCTATTTTTTAGTTTAACAATTCAAACTCAATAATATAATTGTATGGCTTTTAGAAAAGACAATAAGATAAAGAGTAATTTCTCGAAGATTTCCATTGGACTGGCTTCACCTGAAGAAGTCCTGGAGAATTCGAGTGGTGAAGTTTTAAAGCCTGAAACTATTAATTACCGTACCTACAAGCCGGAGCGTGATGGTCTGTTCTGCGAGCGTATCTTTGGTCCTATCAAGGATTATGAGTGCCATTGCGGTAAGTACAAGCGTATCCGTTATAAAGGAATCGTTTGTGACCGATGTGGTGTGGAGGTAACGGAGAAAAAAGTGCGCCGTGAACGTATGGGACATATCCAGTTGGTGGTTCCCGTGGCTCACATCTGGTATTTCCGCTCGTTGCCGAATAAAATCGGCTACCTGTTGGGACTGCCGACAAAGAAGTTGGATGCTATCATTTACTACGAACGCTATGTGGTCATTCAGCCGGGTGTTCTATCGGACGAGGTGGCTAAATATGATCTTCTCGAAGAGGGTGAATATCTTGACTTGCTCGACAAATTGCCTAAGGACAATCAGTTCCTGGAGGATACTGACCCGAATAAGTTCATTGCCAAAATGGGTGCAGAGGCTATTTATGATTTGCTTACTGCAGTTAATCTGGATGAACTCTCGTACGAACTGCGTCACCGTGCGGGTAGTGATGCCTCCCAGCAGCGCAAGACCGAGGCCTTGAAGCGCCTGCAGGTAGTCGAATCATTCCGCGCTTCGAAAGAGCGTAACAAACCTGAATGGATGATTGTGCGTTATGTGCCTGTCATTCCGCCTGAACTGCGACCGCTCGTTCCGCTGGATGGTGGACGTTTTGCCACTTCCGACTTGAATGACCTGTATCGTCGTGTGATTATTCGTAATAATCGTCTGAAAAGATTGATTGAAATTAAGGCTCCTGAAGTGATTCTCCGCAATGAGAAGCGTATGTTACAGGAGGCTGTTGATTCGCTATTTGATAACTCGCGCAAGTCTAGTGCGGTCAAGACTGATGCTAACCGCCCGTTGAAGTCTCTCTCTGACAGCTTGAAGGGTAAGCAGGGACGCTTCCGCCAGAATCTGCTTGGTAAGCGTGTCGATTATTCTGCTCGTTCAGTCATTGTGGTTGGTCCGGAACTCCGCATGGGAGAATGCGGTATTCCCAAACTGATGGCTGCTGAACTCTACAAGCCGTTCATTATCCGCAAGTTGATAGAGCGTGGTATCGTGAAGACCGTGAAGAGTGCTAAGAAGATTGTGGATCGCAAGGAACCCGTGATTTGGGATATCTTGGAGCATGTGATGAAAGGTCATCCCGTATTGCTGAACCGTGCTCCTACACTTCACCGTCTTGGTATTCAGGCTTTCCAACCGAAAATGATTGAGGGTAAAGCTATTCAGCTCCACCCCCTGGCTTGTACGGCATTTAATGCTGACTTCGACGGTGACCAGATGGCTGTCCACTTGCCTTTGAGCAACGAGGCTGTCCTTGAGGCTCAGATGTTGATGCTTCAGTCTCATAACATTTTGAACCCTGCCAATGGTGCTCCTATCACAGTGCCTGCTCAGGATATGGTGCTTGGACTTTACTATATTACCAAGTTGCGCAAGGGTGCAAAAGGCGAAGGACTCACGTTCTATGGTCCTGAGGAAGCCTTGATTGCCTATAATGAGGGTAAATGTGATATTCATGCCCCAGTCAGCGTTATGGTTGAGGATGTGGATGAAAACGGCAATATCGTAAAGAAGATGATGCACGATACCTCTGTAGGACGTGT
>JBJEKT010000199.1:0-24115 GCA_051878775.1 Bacteroides sp.
CGGTAACACCAGTGATTAAAGCAACGTTTTTCAAATTATTTCAGTTTTTAGTTTTTTGTTTTTAGTTTTTAGTTCTCAAAGTCTGCGTATCGTGAGGGGGATGGCTTCGGGGTGCTGCTGGCAGAAGGCCTGGCTATCCTTTACCACCAGGGCGAGGTAGCCACCTCCGCCTGCTCCTGGCATCTTCCACGCCAGCACCTCATCCATCGCGCTGTAGTGGTCTATCGTGGGCTGGACACTGGCCTCGGGACAGGGTTGACCGTAGATTACCGGGTTGACCATGGCGGGAAACATGGCTATCTGCGCTTGGAAGGAGGCTTTGTAGGCCTGGGCGAAGGCTTCCAGGTTGCGCTGCTGGATGGCTGTCCAGCAGGCATCGGCAGCTTGAGCCAAGGCCTCCACCTTTTCCTTGGTGATGTCCTTGCCCTCCACCACGCTGCACCCTTCCCTGCGGGGCTGCATGGGTATCATCACGAGGTGCGCCTCCAGGAAGCGGAGCGTCATCTCATCCGTGGTGCTCTCGATGCGCTTGGGCCAGAAGTTGTTGTCGTAGTAGTGACGGCAGAGGCCAGGGACGCAGATGCCGATGGAATCCTGTGCGCCCGATATGTGTCCATCCTCCCTCTCTGGATTGTTCTCGAAGCAGAACACCAGGCGTGCTAACATCTCCGGGTCCATCTTAGGCAGCTTCATGGGCCATATCCGCTGAATCATCTTCCGTGTGGAGGTGGAGAGTCCGCAGCGGTCGCGCACCTCGAAGGTGGGGAGGAGGGAGATGGTGATGGCCCATCCCGGATGATACTGACTCACGTAGGGCTGGTCAATCCAGGTGCCGGCCAGGTCGAGACGAGTAGGGATGCCATTGGTTAGGGATGAGGGATGAGTGATTGATGATGAGGTTTCTTCGGCTTGCTGACTCAGGGAGGCTTTGAGCGATGACGAGCTGCGGGCCTGGAGTCCTTCAGCCGGGGTGCGCTGGAGCTCAATGTACTCGATGCCCCGCTCCGCACAGAGCTGGCGCTTCTCATCGCTGCCGCCTTCGGCATTGACGATGAAGATATCGGGCTTGACCTTGTCGAGCGTGGGGATGAAGTCGATGACTCCCCTACCCTCGTTGACGTAGGCTTCCTTGACGTACCGGATGCTCTGCACCATGAAGAGGCGTTCTTCCTCGGGGAACATGGGTTTGCGGTGCTTGTACTCCAGGTAGGTGGCGTCGGAACCGATGCCTACATAGAGGTCGCCGTACTGTGAAGCCTGCTTGAAGAACTCCACATGACCGCTGTGCAACAGGTCGTAACAACCTGTCACAAATACTTTCTTTTTACTCATAATTGGGTTATATTTTCGGCTGAGGTTGATGCTTAGATATGGGTATAAACGACTTAAGGACACTATAATTAGTGCCCTATACAATTTGACTAAAAAAATGGGTAATGGCGTTAACGTTAACTCGTTAACTCCGTGATTCTGCTACATTGATGAGCAGATAAAATCCTTTACACCAATTAACAGTCTTACTTTGTATGGCTAGCTCCAAAGGTGGCAGCTCTCTATAAACAGTCTGCATACTCCTGAAATACCGTTTTCATCTTCTCCCTCCAATGAACAGGAACATCATCCCAAGTTTTCCAGTTCTTAACAAACTTATATGCCTTATAGGGCTTGTCAGAACTGGGAGCTGGATACCCCAGCTCATCTTCAATGCAGTTATGCATCATCAATCTCTTTGTTGCATCGTTATCCAAAGCCTGCAAGATAGGCGCATTCATAACAGCAGCTCCTGGAGTATCAACTTGCGGAAATTTTGTATCTTTATTGTGCTTAATCTCATGACTTTATATATAGGAGTATGCTATTCTAAGTATGTTGACATAAATGGCAAAGTATCTAAAGATAATAGGCGAAGTATGTTTAGATACTTGGTCAGATAAATCTCGCTCCATCATCGGGCTTCACCCAGAAGATCTGGAAGGTATCCTTGTATTCGGGATACTCCTTGAGGTAGGCCTCGGTGAGGCTACGGGTTATCTCCTCTTTGTAAACAGGGTCAACGAGGGCAATGACTGCCCCCTTGAAGCCGGCACCGGAGAAGCGGCCACCATAGATGCCTTGCATCGGGCGGATGATGTTGTAGATGGAGATGAGCTCCGGGGAGCCGCACTCGTAGTTGTGGATGGAGCTCTCGCAGGAATCGAAGCAGAGCTTGCCGAAGAGCTGCAGGTTGCCTGTCTCCCAGGCGGTCACTCCCTGACGGACACGGCGGTATTCGCTGTAGAAGTGTTCGGCCCTGCGGGCAAAACGGGAGGGCATCATGTCACGCGTCTTGTCAAACGTGGCCTTGGGGATGTCCCTCAGGTAGGTCTTGTCGAAGGTCTTGAGGGGCTGCTCCTGGTAGGCCAGCATGCACCAGGCTGCGGTCTTGCATTCATAGACGCGCAGGTTGTAGTCGCTGTTGACGAGGCTGCGGGTGAGGCCGGAGAAAAAGATGCCTATCTCGAACAGGTTCTCCATCCCTTCCTGCCTGGGGAGGCTGATGCCTGTGCCGAAGGGGATGTGACGGTACTCGTTGCTGTCGCAATCGAGGAAGAGCAGCTGCTCCTTACGCCCAAGGGCTATGCAGGCCTGGTCCAGGAGGCCGTTGTTGAGCCCGATGTACTCGCGCTCTGCCTCGGAGGCTATCTGAGCCACCTCGAAGGGCTTTAAGGTGATGCCGTTGGCCTTGGCGAAGGCCATGACGTAGGCGATGAGGACGGCGGCCGAGGAGCTGAGTCCGCCTACGGGCAGGGAACCTCTTATGACGCCCTCGATGCCGTAGGTGAGGTCGAACCGTTTCTTCAGGGCGTACTTGGCGCCACGGGCGTAGTCACCCCAGTGCTTGTTCCTGACCTCGGAGGGCTTCTGGATGTCGAACTCCACCTCGCCCTGGAAGGTCTCGGAGTGGAGACTGACGGTGGAGTCATCCCGGACATTGAACCAAAGGTCAACGCCTTTGTTGATGGCAAAGCCTGTGACCAGTCCGTGCTGGTGATCGACGTGAGCACCCAGGGGGCAGACCCTGTAGGGTGAAAAGATGTGGTATGAGTACTTAGTTTCCATATCTATCGCAAGCTTCTTTATAGGTATCCAGGGAGCCGATGTCGAAGCGCAGGTTCTCGCCTGTGCCTGCCATGGGCCATGCGTGCATCGTGGTGTGGCTCACCATGTAGTGGGCCAGGTTACCGGGAGCATCCTTGCCGCAGCCGTTCTCCACGGAGTGACGGATGAGGTCGAGGTCTTTCTTTAGGTAGATGTAGAAGGGGGGCACGGCCCACTGGCTCTTGGGTTCCTGGGGTTTCTCTTCCATATTAAGCACGCTGTAGTCGGCATCAAGCTCGACTACTCCTGTGCGTTGGAGCTTCTCCTTGGAGGGCTGCTTGTGGCACATGATGCAGGAGGTGCCTTTGGCCATGGCGAAATCCACGAAGCCCTGGAAGGAGAACTCGAGGATGTTGTCGGCGGCTACCACGAGCATGTCGTCATGGATGTGCTGCTGCTCCATGGCATAGAGCAGGTCGCAGACAGCACCCAGGCGGGTGTCGTTGGTCTCTGTGCCGTCATCTACGATGATGATGGGCTTCAGCAGACGGTGTCTCATCCCTTCGGCCCAGTCGTTGAAGATGGGGGCAAACCTATGGTTGGTGACGATGATGTGTTCATCGATGGCCTCGATACGGTCGATGTCATCGAGCATCCGTCCAAGGATAGTGTTGTGTCCGATGGATAGCAGGGGCTTGGGGAAGTTACGGGTCAACTCCCCAAGACGTGTAGCATAACCAGCGGCTATGACTATATTCTTCATTGAAAAATAATTATTTCCTGACTAAAGGTTGATGCTTAGATATGGGTATAAACGGCTTTAGGACACTATAATTAGTGCCCTATACATATTAACTAAAAAAATGGGTAATGGCGTTAACGTTAAGCCGTTAACTCCGTGATTCTGCTACATCTGAAAACTTAATACTATCGTCTATTCTTACCAAATAAATCAGAATGCGTACCTGTTGAAAGCATTACCAATACAAAAGAATCATCGTACTGTTCCCAAATCAGCAACCAATCTGGCTCAATGTGGCACTCCCAAACATTATTCCCTTTGTATCCTTTTAATTTATGAGGACGGTATTCCTGAGGTAACGTACCATTTTCCTCCAATAAAGACATCACCTTACGCAACTTGGATATGTCATACCCTCTAGATACACATAAAAGTAATGCTTTATCGAATCGCTTTGTGGTAGATAAATGATACCTCATTTGGGTAGAATTGTTTTGAAGTACTCATCAACGCTGTTCCATTGAGTGACATTGCCCTTATGAGCCTCCTCCAAAGATAATTCTATCTCATTTTTTGCTTTACGCACCTTGATATCGGTAATGCCACTGACTCTCTTTAAGAGTCGACGCACATCATTAGCTACAGACATGTCTGAGACATTGATTGTAATCTCTGCTTGAACTGGTAACGTGGTATGCATACAATATTCTCCTCATTAATCTTATTACTTCGTCACAAAAGTAGGTACTATTTTCCAATCCACCAAACAATTGATGAATAATTTTTATCTCTGAACACATGAGGTTACGGAGGGGTAATGGCGTTAAGTCGTTAACTCCGTGATTCTGCTACATTGGTAGCAGGGTGTTTGCTATTGATGTAGCAGGCTCAGACCAATGAGTAGCAGTAACTTTTGCCATCTGACTTGATGGCTAATTAGATTAAAATACTACAAATTACAAAATTTGGCATCATCGCTCATTCAATATTGACTGAAGGCCAAACTTTACATACCATTGGAACTTTAGGTCGGAACTTACTAACATACAACATTCGTATATAACGTATTGGAATAATCAAAAAGTAACTCCAACACATCATCACTTAGTGATGTGTTATCACAAATTAAGAACACCAATATATTCGTATCCAGATAAAGTCTCATTTCAGCACAGCCTTCATATCGTTTATCTGCAGCTCAAAATCACTTTCAGTAGAGAAGAACCATTCCCCTAATTTGTTAAGCTTACGAGGCAGCTTGGCCCTAAGCTCCTGAAGGTACTTGTTCGACTTTACATCTTTTCTATATACAGTATCCGTAGTAAATTCTCTTGCTTCCATAACATTGTATATTTGATTACGTTCGCAAAAATAGCTCTTTTCCTCCAATCAACCAAACAATTGATGAATAATTTATCTCTCTCTACGCATGAGGTTATGGCGAGCTACATTGTAGCAGTAGCTCTTGCTATTGAACAGAAGACTCACGCAAAAGAGTAGCAGTAGCTTTTGCCATCTGACTGGATGGCTTCGTTGGCTGCCTTAATGGCTGACTCAGCTCCGACAATCAGGCTATAGAGGTTCTTGTCGATGTTGCCGCCTTCGGCATATAGGCATTTGGCCTCGTCGATGGTTTCTATGAGGCGGTTCTCCCTGTCCAGGAAGGTCTGTACTTGGTGGGGCTGTATCGTGCCTGGACGCATTGCGTCCAAGATGGCGAAGGCTCCTATGTATTCAGAGAGCATAAAGAGCAGCTCTTTCTTAAGGGTATTATTCATAACGTTCATGTTGGGAATGGGTATATACGTCTTAAGGACACTATACTTAGTGCCCTATAAAATTCAACAAAAAAGATGGGTAGTGGCGTTAACGTTAAGTCGTTAACATTTTACGGAATCTGCGCTTGAGCATCGTGGATTCTGTAAGACATTGCTTCAGCGACTCAAAAATCTTATTGTCTAATAGGCCCAAATCTTCTATGACAGAATCCATATCCTTCAGATAATCCAAGGAGTATTCATCAACCTGCTCCGCATAGACATACGTCCTACGAGGAAATGAGAAATTACTGGTTACTAACTCTTTTTCCTTAAAGACGAACGCATTTACATTGCGTTCGTGATCATTGATGCATCCATAGCTTTGGGATAAATTCGCAGGGATGTGGTCTTTGGATGTAGGTAATGATGCAATGATTATCTCATCTTGATAAACGCCTAGCACGAGGTAGTATTTCGGCTTTGGAGAAGCCCCATTCTTAAAATGAAATGGCGAGAATTTCAATAAACGTCCCTTTTCAAACATAGACTTATACCATTTATGTTCTGAGCGCATTGGCTGTCTGACGGACCTCAAGGCATTCTTCGTAGAAAGCCCTGTTGTCAGCGCAGAGATGTTTGCCAAAGTCTATAAGTACATTGGAACTATTAGCTCGTTTTGCCTCAAAATCTTGAAGGAGACCACTCTCTTTAGCTGCATTCCACCATAATGAACCCTCTTTGTGAGTGAGTTCTATGAGTTGATCAGAGTTGAGCATACCGTATCTGGACATGACGTTTTCCATCACCTCCAGTTCTGCATCGCTGAATTCAGCGTCATCAAAGGTGACCTTGGGCTTGATGATATTTCCTCTCCCTGTATTCCTAAGCGTAACAAACGCCTCCAAAAGCTGAGGTTTGTCACTGAGTTCTTCAAAAACATCAACTGATACTGGGCCCATTCTCCAAACACTGAATGGTATTCCCAATAGGGGAACATGGTATTTCACAACCATCTGTTCTTCCATAAGGTAAAGGAGCTTAAGCACCTCTGTCTTATAGGGAAACTTGGCTCGTTCAGCAATAAACACTACTGCATTACCGAGCTTATGCTTACTTGATTCCGAAAACCTACACATGTTATTCTATTTCTTACGTTATAATTTTGCAGCAAATTTAGCGGGTTCTACGTAATTCTGCAAATTATTGATTGACTTTTTCTTTCTGGCTGTTTCTTTATCAGCCTAACATGAAGGGAGATGACGCTACAGTCCAAGAAGCTCCTTCATCAGTGCTTTAGGCTGCTTGGCGTCGCTGCGCTCTATATCATGCACCATGGATAGCGCAGTACGCTTCAGCGTATCTATGGCTTCAATCACTTCCGGACAGTCCAACGGGCTGAGAGTGATGAGCTTGACGAAGTCAAAGTCATAAAGCCTCATGGAGAGGAACCACTCCTTCGGCTGGCCTTCCCAACCTATCGTGGTCAAGTAGGGCTTGGTACAGTCCGAATTATCCTCTTGCATACCATAGACTTGAGCTATATAGGGATATTTCTTTTGAAAGGGCTTGGACAGCACCACGTAGCCCGCTCCGAAATAGGGTTCAGCTACGGCCTTCTGCGCGAAGTCGAAGATATGCCCCCAATAGCAGGTGGCCTGAGTATAACCATGCTGCTCCATATAGTTGAAATAGACCATGAAGTAGAGGCCATCGTCTAAAGGAAGCGTCACCTCGAAGACACGAGGACGCACCAATCTGGTGGCGCAATAAGACTCCTTCCTTGGAGGATAACTCACCGGATGCTTCGTAAAGGCAGGAAGGAACTTCACTGGACCATCTTCACGTTCGGCGCGCTCAGCCTCCTTCTTCGCATCCATTCGGTCCTTCTTAATCCGATCTATGGTATCCTTGAATTCCTGGCTCTGCATCACCTTTTCCAGTTGGGCTTTCTCCTCGGGATCAATCTCCTCGATATCATCAGTCTCACTATCAGTCGCCTTACTGCAGGAAATGGAATCCAAGAGCACTATCTTATGGTCAAAGTAATCACGTACATTCTTGATGTTCTTCTTCATCTTGTCAATATCACTTTGCCTCTCGCCGAAACCTTGTGGCGTAGCGGCTATGAAGGAGGTAAACTTACCTGTGTATTCCTCTAACACAAGCAGGTAATCCACGAGTGCATCTCTAAAGCTCTCGCGCTCCTTGGCCGTCATCAGTTGCGGATTCTTTCTCTTTATCCAATCCTCAACCTCGCCAACGAGTTCGTTGCACTTGTAGCTAATCTCCATACAGACCGTATCAAGTGGCGTCTTCTTCCACGTGCCCGAGTTGTAATCTACAGGATGTCTCATCACCTCCTCGATATGAGGTGCGAATAGGTCATACAGCTCGTCGATGAGATAGAAATCCGTCGTATGGGCATGACTATTTTCTCGGCTCACCACGAGGTTCATCTTCTGCAACTGGTTGAAGAGTTGAACTCCAGTCACGGTGACGTGGCCACCCTTCCCCTTCTTCAGGATGTTGGCCAAAAGTGCAAGATCCTCGGACCGCAGACAGTATAGCACTTCTGTGGGATTAGCCTTGACATACTCTGCGTAAGAATGGACTATCTGCGCCTTCTTTGGCTTGCCCGTCAAGCGCCAGCCCATCATCGCAAAGCCAAGCTTCAGATTCTCCACGCTATCCACACTAAGCAAATCAGCATAGGATATATCGAGAAATGGATTATCTACTTTAATGGTTATCATGAGCGTTAAATCGTTAAGTCGTTAACTCGTTAACTTTGTTCACAAGGCTTCTCGGAGGCCTTTTCTTCCTTCCTTTTGTTTACCAGCTGGATGTATTCGGCCTCTACCTCGATGGCAGCGGAGAGGTTGCACTCTTCCAGATCGACGAGGATGCGCTTGGTCTTGCTGCCGCGCTTGCTCATCAGGCGGCCTTCCAAACCGTCGAGACGACCGCCGATGATGCGGATGCGCTTGCCGTAGAGCTGGGGAGAGACCTCCTTGAGGCTGTAGTACTCGGGGTTGTCACAACGAAGGACGGCCTTGATGAAGGCTTGCATGGCTTCGGGATTCACCGTCATGGGCTCGTAGCGCTGGCCTCCACGGACGTAACGGTACTGCAGCAGTTCGATCTTCCTGACCAAAGGGTCGAGCTCCGCCCTACTCTTGTGGACGAAGATGAGGTCGGTCATGAAAGGGATGGTACGGACTATCCTGCGACCATAGAGGTAGAATATCTGCTGCTTGATAGGCACGAAGACGAATGGCTTTATCTCGGGCATGTTCAGCAACAGACGGTAAGCGGGTCTTTTGTTGTTGGGACGGGAGAGATCACGCAATACATACCACTTGGGTTCCAAACGTTTTAACTCCCATGGCTTTGGAGGGCGGGGTTGAGTTGAGAGCATATTTCTTAGTCCTGCTTGCATAGATATTAATTTGATATACAGGCAGTTATAAATGTATTAGCAAAAAGTTCAGCCTTTTCAAGCCGACTTCTGGCCAGCTTGTGGCTGCATCTATCGGGGGCAAAGATAGGGAATAGTTTTCAATCCACCTAAAAATAAAAGTATTATCTTTCCTTTCAGACGAAATTTTCCTTGGGGTTCACCAGCTGGATACCGGCATCGGTGAGCTCGATAAGGTGCTTCTTGTAGAGGTCGCCCACGGCACGCTTGAAGGTCTTCTTGCTGACGCCAAAGGCTTCGTAAATCTCGTCGGCTGGGCTCTTGTCATGGAAAGTGGTGTGGCCTCCCTGCTCGCGGATGTAGTCGAGCAAGGTGGAGGAGAAGTCTTCCACATGGGCCTGACCAGGCTTCTGGAGCATGAGGTCAATCTTGCCATCGGGACGAACCTGCTTGATGTAAGCGGTGAGCTCCATGCCGGTGTGGAGGGGACGGAACAGTTCGTTCTCGTAGAGCAATCCGGCAAACTGGTTCTCCACGATGGCCTTGAAGCCGAGGTCGGTCTTCTGCCACACGAGGATGTGGACCTCATCACCCTGCTGGTAGGTGGGAGCCTCCTTGGAGAGGTAACGCTCTACCTTGGCCGAGGCCATGATGCGGTAACTCTCCTCATCGACATGGGCGTGGACGATGTAGCTCTTACCCACCTGCATCTTCATCTTCTGCTCAGCAAAGGGGACGAAGAGGTCCTTCATCAGCCCCCAGTCGAGGAAGGCACCGTGCTGATTGACCCAGTTGACCTCCAGGTAGGCAAACTCTCCCACCTGTACGCGGGGAGTGAGCGTGGTGGCCACCAAGCGCTCTTCGTTGTCCAAGTAGATGAATACCCTGAGCTCGTCACCTGGCTGGGTGCCTGAGGGTACATAGCGTGCCGGCAGAAGAATCTCTCCCTCTACCCCACCGTCGAGATACATGCCGAAATCTACGGCTTTCACCACCTTAAGTGTATTGAATTTTCCCAGTTCCATTGTTTGTTCTCCTATGTTTTCGGGGGACAAAGATACGATTTTCCCCGTTTGGTTGTCCACGGGGAGGGGCAATTTTTTTATCAGAAGGGATAGCCCACGGCAAAGTGGAGGGCGGAGTCGCCGATGCGGGGATGGAGCAACGGGATGCGACGGGTGCCCGTGTGCTGAGGATTGACGGCCTTCCAGCCCCAATCGAGGCGGATGATGAAGAAGTCGAGGTCCATGCGCAACCCAAAGCCGTAGGCCACGGCTATCTGCTTGTAGAACTGGTTGAACTTAAACTGACCCCCTGGCTGCTCCTCGTAGTTGCGCAGGGTCCAGATGTTGCCGGCATCGATGAAGGCGGCTCCACGAAACTTCCAAAAGAGGCGTGTGCGGTACTCTACATTGGCGTCGAACTTGATGTCACCCGTCTGATTGAGGAAGTTGTTGCTGGGGCTGTTGAAGCTGCCTGGACCAAGCTCACGTACCGACCATCCGCGCACGCTGTTGGCTCCACCGGAGAAGTAGCGCTTCTCGAAGGGAAGCATCCTGGCGTTGCCGTAAGGGATGGCCACGCCGGTGCCAAGGTGGAAAACGAGGGCATTACGCTGGTCGATCTGCAGGTTCTTGGTGAAGTCGAAGTCGAACTTGACGTACTGTGCGAAGGGGATGTTGAGGAGGGTGTATTCACCGTCGCTCGTCTGGTGCATCCCCGTGATACGTGCCAAGCCGTAGAGCAGGTTGCCAGCCGACTCGGCATTGAAGCGGATGGCGTAGGAGTTACCCACCACGGAGTTGTTCTGGAAGGCACGGCCGGAGCTGTTGTACGTGAAGCTGTAGCCCATGCGCACAATGAGGCGGTCGTCGTAATTGTACTTGAGGATGTAGCTCTGATCCTGGTTGAGGTACTGCTCCTCAAAGTCGGGGTCGATGCGCGGCATGTAAAGGTAATTAACATCAAGCACGTCGATACGGTGTTGCATCTGCTGGTTCTGAAGGCCCCACTTATAGCCCCATCCTGCAGAGGCTACGATGCGCGTAAACTCAGGACGCATCTGGTAGTTGTACTGCATGGTGAGCTCGGAGGTGGCTCGGATGCTACGCTTGAAGTCGGAACTGAGGAAGGGGAACATGAAGCGGGGGAAGTTGATGGACATCTCGGCACCAAGTTCCTTGTAATCACTACCAAACTGGTTGCTCTGCAGGCCTGAAACGGCCTCGTAGGCACCACGGAGCTTAATCATGAAGGTCTCACTGCCCCGGAAGAGGTTGCGGTGCTGAAACGAGACGGAGGCAGCGGCACCAAGGTCACCAGCGGAGTTGGTACCCTCCAGCTCGAAGGAGACGGACTGATGCTTAGCGGGGGTGAGGAGCACATAGGCATTGAGCTTGGAACTGTCACGCTGCTGTACCTCGAAGAAGCGAATGTTAGTATATTTCAATGCTCCGAGACGGTTGAAATTGGAGTAGGTGCGCTGCAAGGCCTGCTCGCTGTAGAGGTCTCCGTGCTGGAAGTGGAGGTTGTTGGTGAGCACCTTGGGGCGCAGGTAGAGCTTGTTCTTGTAGTAGATGGGGTAGCCACGGTAGTGGATGGAGTCGTTGACCTCAATGCTGCTGAGGGCGGAGGACTCGAGCACATTGTAGTCGGTGATGAAGTTGACGGAACCGATGGTATAGACGCGGTGGTCGGTGAGGCTATCGCCTGCACGCCGGCTGTACTTGGCCACATGGAGGGTGAGGTCGGCGGCATAGCTGCCCTTGACGGTATCGGCCGTGTAGGAGATGTAATCCTTATTGAACTTATAGTAGCCTCGGTCACGGAGGAGGTTGACGATGCGCTGACGCTCGGCATCGAGCACGTTGATGTCGAAGAGCATCTGCGGGGTGAGCAGCGAGGAGGAGTCGGCACGGAGTATCTCGGCTATCTGCTCATCGCGGATGTCACGCTCCAGCGACTTGATGCGGTAGGGACGGCCCGTGGAGATGTGGTAGGTGAGCTTGACCTTCTTCTTCGTGAAGAGCTGCTCAGAGCGTACCACCGCACCCATGTAGCCCATGTTCTGCACAGCCTTGGCCAGCTCCCGACAGGTGCGCTCGGTCTCACTGGGGCTGAAGATGACAGGGGCATCTCCCAGACGACGCAACGCCCTGTTGGCCCACTTGGTGGAGTCAGAACCTGATAAGTTATAGACGTAGAGCTGCGTCTTGACGAGGCTGAACCACTTGGCATTGGGGGTCTGACGCAGGTAGGGGGTGAGCAGCGAGGGCTTCAGCTCCTTATTGTCCGTCACGATATGCACCTCGTCGAGCAGGTAGTGCTCCTCGGGGACATACTTGGTCAAGGTACACGAAGCCACCAGCCACTGAAGCAACATGAGCATCAGCAGCCATCCGCTCCAGCGGCAACAACGGGGTCTCACGGTCAGATGGGCATTCATGAGGGCAAAGATACAACTTGCTGAGGAATTTGCCAACGGCAACCGATAGAATTTATCGGAAAGCTTGTTTTTCTCTCGGAAACAAGCTACTTTTGCATCATGAATTCATCTAGATAGATCAAACGAACCTCATACCGACCCATTATGCCGATAAGCAAGAATAAAATCAAGTGGATCCACTCGCTGGAGATGAAGAAGTACCGTAAGGAGACTGGCTGCTTCCTGGCCGAAGGGCCGAAGTTGGTGGGGGAGCTGCTACAGGGCTTCAGCTGCCAACTGATAGCAGCTACACCGCAATGGCTCAAGGAGATGAAGGGTGCGTTGCCTGCATGTGAAGTCATCGAGGTGACTGCCGATGAACTGGCCAAGGCGAGCCTTCAGAAGAGTCCGCAGCAGGTGCTGGCCATCTTCTCACTGCCTGAGGAGATGCGGACAGAGGCTGCTACGATGCCGATGGAGGCACCGCGTGAAGGGCTCTGCTTGGCACTGGACGATGTGCAGGACCCTGGGAACCTGGGGACCATCATCCGACTGGCCGACTGGTTCGGGATAGAGCATATCTTCTGCTCACAGGCCACAGCGGATGCCTTCAGCCCCAAGTGTGTGCAAGCCACCATGGGGGCACTGGCTCGTGTGCAGCTGCACTACACCTCCCTACCCCAGCTGATTGCTGCCCTACCCGATGTGCCCATCTATGCCACCTTGCTCGATGGGGAAAACATCTACACGCAGCCCTTGACGCACCACGGGCTTATCATCATGGGGAATGAGGGAAATGGCATCAGCGACGAGGTAAGGAGCATGGTGAACCGCAAGCTCTTCGTGCCCAACTATCCGCCGACACGCTCTACGAGTGAGTCGCTCAACGTGGCGATAGCTACAGCCATTGTATGTGCGGAATTTCGTCGGCAGCTTGCCAACGGCTAAAGTCGAAGTCGGGGCAATAGGCCGCTCTGCGCCCTAAGGCCCGCTGCAGCAACAGGTGATAAAGCGGTTGCTGAGATTGGA
The DNA here is from genome assembly GCA_051878775.1 of Bacteroides sp. GTDB lineage: Bacteria > Bacteroidota > Bacteroidia > Bacteroidales > Bacteroidaceae > Bacteroides. Next base: position 13,452 of record JBJEKT010000199.1, read on the forward strand.
ATCTCGCATTTTCTGAACCCATAAACGCTTCAGGGGAGCGGAATGTCCACTCTGCCTCAGGCGCAGGTGGCAGCACAATCACGCCTGGTAGCCAAGAGGTATTCTCCAGCTCTCCGTCCAAGGGATAGATGGCGGTGACGAGGCCTTGCTCGAGCTCCACCACCATCCGATGCAGGTACCCCCCATCAGGGAGATAGAGGCTATGGGTGGCTACTCTGATCATTTTTCATCATCCAACAAGAGAGGTTGCAGCTGCTTGCTCCCTGTCGTTCTCTTAGGCGTGGGGGGACGCTTTACCTGACGCGCCGGTGTGCGCTTCAGGGGGGTAGCCGGCTTGGCCGTAGAGGCAGGGGAGGTATGGCGCTGGCGGAGACGGTCCGTCTCACGCAGGGGTTGACCTGCTGAGGAAGTGGAAGGCCTGTTCCGCAGACTGTCTGCCTCCGCCTGCGGAGAGGCGGCTGCAGCAGGGCCACTGGGAGCATCAGAGGCAGTGCCACTGACGGCACTGGATGCAGCGGCAGATGATGCCTCCTCCTCCAGCTGCAAGCTGTCCTTGGCATGATACCTCATCACACTGGCCTCCAGCAGGCGCAGGGAGGTGGCTTGCAGGGTATTGGGAAGATAGACAAAGCCGCTCACGGTGCGCAGTTCGCCCAAGGTGTCCGACTGGAGCACCAGTTCCTGAGGCCCTTCGTCGGTAGCCAGCAGACGCTGCCACGTGTGGAGCACGGAGTCGTTCTTGAAACGGATGGTGAGACCCATGACGGCAGCATCCAATGTATCGGGAAGGAGGCCGTGGTAGCGGTAGTCGAGCTGGAAGCAGAGGCTGTCACGCTCGTGGAAGGTGGTGTCGGCCGTGAGCTCAAAGCTGATGCGGCTGCTGAGGGGTACGGCAGCCAACAACTGAGGGCGACGGAGATGCCACACCTTCACGCTGTCGCCCGAGGGTATCTCTTCCGTGGGCATATCGCGCAGGGCGATGAGGTCGTTGACCACATCGTTGGCCTGCTTGAACCGCTTGGTGAGGCGTTCGTAAATCTTGGCCAGCAGGTCAGTATGGCGCGTGTACCACACCATGGAGGAGTCGAACTGTGCCTCACTGATGCCATGCTTGACAAAGACCCCCTGACGGTAGAACGGACGGCGATGGGCTTGCTCATAAGGCACCTCCTCGGCCATCACCTTGGCGATGTGATAGTCGTAGAGCACCGCCTCCATACGGGCCTCGTCGAGCACCTCCCTGGGACGCTTCACGTCACACGCAGTGAGCAACACCAAGGCCGCTGCCATACACAGCATCCTCCGTGCTACTGGCCTACACAGCATCCTCCCTACAGCATCCTTCATCGCTACTTCTTCTTGATTAGTTGATACGATTCGTTGAGGTAGCGGCTGTAGAACAGCAGCATGGCAATGATTCCACAGCTGATGGCTGCATCGGCAAAGTTGAATATGGGACTGAAGAAGATGAAGTGCTCACCCCCCACGAAGGGCATCCACGCAGGCCACGTGGTGTCGATGATGGGGAAGTAGAACATATCCACCACCTTGCCGTAGAGCAGCGGGGCATATCCCCCACCCTTGGGCAGGAAGGCGGCTATCTGTGCATGGGTGCTCTCGCTGAAGAGCACACCATAGAAGACGCTGTCGATGATGTTGCCTAAGGCACCCGTCAGAATCAGCGATACACAGACGATAAAGCCCGTCTTCAGCCCATGCTTGACGAAGCGGTAGAGGTAATAGCCAATGGCTGTGACAGCGGCAATACGGAAGGTCGTCAGGAAGAGCTTCCCGATGATCTCCATGCCGAAAGCCATGCCGTTGTTCTCGGTAAAGAAGATGTAGCACCAATCGGTCACCCGGATGCTCTCATGCCAGTACATGTGGGTCTTAATCCACACCTTAATCACCTGGTCGATGATCAGCACCGAGAAGATGGTGGTCAAGGCGATCCATCCTTTTGTCCTGATACTGATAGCCATGCTTACTTCTTTCCGCTTTGTTTGGCTTCGATACTGAGGGTGGCGTGAGGTACGGCACGGAGACGCTCGGCAGGAATCAGCTTGCCTGTCTCGCGGCAGATGCCGTAGGTCTTGTTCTCAATGCGCACCAAGGCGGCCTTGAGGCCGTTGATGAACTTGAGCTGACGCTGAGCCAGACGCGTGGTCTCCTCCTTCGACAGGGTGTTGGCACCCTCTTCGAGCACCTTGTACGTAGGCGACGTATCATCGGTGGAGTTCTCGTCTGAACCAGTCAAAGCATTCTTCAACATATCGTAATCACGTTGCGCTAACTTCAGTTTCTCCAGGATAATCTCCTTGAATTCTTCCAATTCAGCATCTGAATATCGAGTCTTTTCAGCCATAATTCAAATCATTTAAAAGGTTAGTCTTTAGTTTATATCGATTAATTTTTAATTGTGAATTTTGAATTTTTAGTTTTTAGTTTTTAGTTTTTAGTTTTTAGTTTTTAGTTTTTAAGAATCTTCACGTAGAGCTTGTAGTCGTCCATGTCGAGCTCAGTGGCTTCGGGGAGCTCATCGACCAGGGTGAGCGAGGTGCCGAGCACCTGCTTGCAGATGTAGTCACGGTAGGCTTCTACAGCGGCATCGCTCTGCGGATGCTTGGTGAGCTGGATCTGAATCTTGTCCGTAATCTCCAAGCCGCTCGACTTGCGGATGTTCTGGATGCGGTTGACCAGCTCGCGAGCCACTCCCTCACAACGCAGCTCCTCAGTGATGGTCACCTCAAGGGCTACGGTGAGCTTGCCCTCGTTGGCCACGAGCCATCCGGGGATGTCTTCGCTGAAAATCTCCACGTCAGTGGCTTCCACCTTCACTTCTGCACCGTCCAGGTTGAGGAGGTAGCTGCCGTCGCGCTCCAGGGCGGCAATGGCCTCCTGGGGAAGGGCGGTGACGGCTGCGGCCACGGCCTTCATCTGCTTGCCGAACTTGGGACCCATCTTCTTGAAGTCGCACTTCACCTTCTTGACCAGCACACCTGATTCGCCTTCGACGAACTGCAGTTCCTTGACGTTGACCTCGCTCATGATGAGGTTCTTCACGGCCTCGATGTGAGCACGCTGAGTCTCATCGACCACGGGTATCATGATGCACTGCAGGGGCTGACGCACCTTGATATTGACCTTACGACGCAGGGCCAGCACCATGGAGGTGACGCTCTGTGCCATCTGCATACGGGCCTCGAGCTCGTCATCTATCAGTGCTTCGTTGGCCTCGGGGAACTTAGCCAAGTGAACCGACACCACGCTGTCACGGCCAGTCACCTTCACCAGGTCCATGTAGAGCATGTCAGCATAGAAGGGTGCGATGGGGGCCATCAGCTTGGCTATGGTCTCCAAGCAGGTGTAGAGGGTCTGATAAGCCGAGAGCTTGTCGGTGGTCATGCCACCACCCCAGAAGCGCTTACGGTTGAGGCGCACATACCAGTTGGAGAGGTTGTCGTTGACAAAGTCCTGAATCAAGCGGCCAGCCTTGGTGGGCTCGTAGTCGTTGAGACAGCTATCTACCTGCTTAATCAAGCTATTGAGCAGGGAGAGAATCCAGCGGTCAATCTCTGGACGCTCCTCCAGCGGCACATCGGGCTCAGCGTAGCTGAAGCCATCCACGTTGGCATAGAGGGCGAAGAAGGAGTAGGTGTTGAAGAGGGTGCCGAAGAACTTACGTCGCACCTCTTCCACGCCATCGACGTCAAACTTCAGGTTGTCCCAAGGCGAGGAGTTGGTGATCATGTACCAGCGCAAGGGGTCGGAACCGTACTTCTCGATGGTGGCAAAGGGATCCACCGCATTGCCCAGGCGCTTGGACATCTTGTTGCCGTTCTTGTCGAGCACCAAGCCGTTGGAGATGACGGCCTTGTAGCTGACGCTGTCAAACACCATCGTGGCGATGGCATGGAGCGTGAAGAACCAGCCACGCGTCTGATCCACACCCTCAGCAATGAAGTCAGCGGGATAGACCTGATGGGTATCGAGGGCCTCCTTGTTCTCGAAGGGGTAGTGAATCTGTGCGTAGGGCATGGCACCTGAGTCAAACCAGACGTCAATCAGGTCGCTCTCACGCTTCATCGGCTTGCCCTGGCTTGAGACGAGCACGATGTCATCCACATAGGGACGGTGGAGGTCAATCTTATCGTAGTTCTCCTGGGTGTAGAGACCGGGGACGAAGCCCTTCTCCTTGTAGGGGTTGCTCTGCATCACGCCAGCGGCTACAGCCTTCTCTACCTCGTTGTAGAGCTCTTCCACAGACTCGATGCACTTCTCCTCGTCGCCCTCCTCGGTGCGCCAGATGGGCAACGGTGTGCCCCAGTAGCGCGAACGGCTCAGGTTCCAGTCGTTGAGGTTCTCCAGCCACTTGCCGAAGCGACCTGTACCCGTGGATTCAGGCTTCCAGTTGATGGACTTGTTGAGCTCCATCATGCGCTCCTTGCAAGCGGTGCTGCGGATGAACCAGCTGTCCAGGGGGTAATAGAGCACAGGCTTGTCGGTGCGCCAGCAGTGGGGGTAGTTGTGGACGTGCTTCTCCATCTTGAAGGCGAGGTTGGCTGCCTTCATCTTCATGCAGATATAGACGTCAAGGCTCTCAGCGGCCTGGGCAGCCTTCTCGTTGTACTTGCCATCCACGGTAAACTGCGGGTCGTAGGCGTTCTTCACCCAGCGACCTTCGTATTCCTTATATATAGCGGTATCTACGCACTCGCTGACGAAGCGCTCGTCGAGCTCGTCGAGCAGGTAGAACTTACCGGTCAGATCGACCATGGGGCGCGTCTCCCCACGCTTGTTGATCATGAAGAGCGAGGGGATGCCAGCAGCACGGGCCACATTGGCGTCGTCAGCACCAAAGGTGGGCGCGATGTGTACGATACCTGTACCATCCTCGGTGGTGACGTAGTCGCCTGGGATAACACGGAAGGCCTTGTCAGCAGCATCGTGCCATACGCCCTCAGCATCCATCTCCACGGGCTTCACCCAAGGCAGGAGCTGTGCATACTTCATGCCTACCAGCTCAGGACCCTTGTACTCGCCCACTACCTTGAAGGGGACGAGCTTGTCACCAGGTTTGTAGTCCTCGAGACTCAGACCCTCGGCCTTGGGGTTGAAGTGGTTATAGAGCAGCGGCTTGGCCAATACGGCCGTCATCTTCTCGCCAGTGTAGGCGTTGTAGGTCTGCACGGCCACGTAGTCAATCTTGGGGCCTACGCAGAGGGCCGTGTTGGAGGGAAGGGTCCAGGGGGTGGTGGTCCATGCCAGGAAGTAGGGAGTACCCCACTCGGCCATCTCAGGCTTGGGGTCAAGGATGCGGAACTGACCCACTACGGTCAAGTCCTTCACATCGCGGTAGCACCCAGGCTGATTGAGCTCGTGCGAGCTGAGGCCCGTGCCAGCAGCCGGCGAATAGGGCTGGATGGTGTAGCCCTTGTAGAGCAGGTTCTTGTTGTAAAGCTGCTTGAGGAGCCACCAGAGGGTCTCGATGTAGCGGTTGTCGTAGGTGATGTAGGGGTGCTCCAGATCGACCCAGTAACCCATACGGTGGGTAAGGTCGGTCCACTCCTTAGTGAACTTCATCACATCCTTGCGGCAAGCGGCATTGTAGTCGGCCACGGAGATGCTCTTGCCGATATCCTCCTTGGTGATGCCGAGTGCCTTCTCCACGCCCAGCTCCACAGGCAGTCCGTGGGTGTCCCATCCAGCCTTACGCTTCACCTGGTATCCCTTCATCGTCTTGTAGCGGCAGAAGATATCCTTGATGGAGCGAGCCATCACGTGATGGATGCCAGGCATACCATTGGCCGAGGGAGGACCCTCAAAGAATACAAACGAAGGAGACCCTTCGCGCTCGGTCATACTCTTGGCAAACACATCGTTCGCATCCCAGTGCTTCAACACTTCCTTATTGATTTCAGAAAGGTTAAAATTCTGATATTCAGCAAATTTCTTTCCCATACTATGGTTCTATTTTATTTTTTATTATGCAGTTTAAGTCGGAGGGTTGAGGCAAGAGGCCACTACACCCCCTATTTTTAGGGCGCAAAGCTACAAAAAAAGATAGAAAAAAAGAATTTTTTACGGAAGTTTATCCATTTCGTGGAATAATGAAGGGACGTTTAGCTTTGGCAAGGTTTTTGTAGCGGGTCTCTCTAACTGACAATTCTGACAAAACATACGATAACAATGAAAGAGAAAGAGATTCCTGTACTGCTGCTGACAGGCTACCTGGGCAGCGGAAAGACCACCCTGGTGAACCACATCCTCACCAACGAGCGAGGCATACGCTTTGCCGTCATCGTCAACGACCTGGGTGAGGTGAACATCGATGCGGAGCTAATCCAGAAGGGGGGCATCGTCAATCAGAAGGACGACAGCCTCGTGGCGCTGCAGAACGGCTGTATCTGCTGCACGCTCAAGCTGGACCTGATACAGCAGGTGCATGACCTGATGAAGATGCAGCAATTTGACTACATCGTGATCGAGGCCAGCGGCATCTGTGAACCGGAGCCCATCGCACAGACGCTCTGCAGCATTCCGCGCATGGGGGGAGAATATACCAAGTATGGCTGGCTGCGACTGGACTGCGTGGCCACCGTGGTGGATGCCCTGCGACTGCAAGACGAGTTTGCCTGCGGCGACAGCTTGACCCGCAAGCACATCGACGAGGAGGATATCGAGAACCTGATTATCCAGCAGATAGAGTTCTGCAACCTCATCCTGCTCAACAAGGCCTCCGAGGTGAAGCCCGAGGAACTGGAACGCATCAAGCGCATCATCCGCGTGCTGCAACCAGCGGCTGAAATCATCGAGTGCAACTATGCCGACGTCCCCCTGGAGAAGTTGCTCGACACCCACCTGTTCCACTTTGAGCGTGTAGCGACCAGCGCAGGCTGGGTTCGCGGCATCGAGAAGGCTGCCACCGCCGAAGAGGAGCACGAAGCCCATCAGCACGGCTCTCATGCCGCACATCATCACCACGAGGAAGAGGAAGATGCTCATCATCACCACCACGACCACGAGGATGAACATGACGAGGAGCACGACCACGAGGATGAACACGGTCATCACCACCACCATCATCATCACGATGAGGAGGGTGAGGCTGAGGAGTATGGCATCAGCACCTTCGTATATTACCGCCGTCCAGCCTTCGATATCCATAAGTTTGACCGCTTCGTAGCCACCAAGTGGCCCAAGAACGTAATCCGCGCCAAGGGTATCTGCTACTTCAGCCACCAGCGCGACATGTCTTTCCTCTTTGAGCAGGCAGGTTCGCAGAAAAAGATTCAGGATTGTGGACAATGGTATGCCACGGCGCCTGAGGAGGAGCTGATCCAGCTGATGAAGGAGGAGCCAGGGCTGCTGCGCGACTGGGATGAGCAGTATGGCGACCGCATGGTGAAGATAGTCTTCATCGGTCAGCACATGGACCGCGAGCAGCTCACACACGACCTCGATGAGTGCCTGGAGTAATCACTCATAAGCACCCATCGGTATTCCTCTACCCGCCGGAGGGAGCTTATTGCTCCACGAGGCGCCCCATCTTATAGGTCCCTTTGCGGATGACGTTGCCCTGGGCATCGGTCTCCACGAAGGGACCATGCTTTTTGCCCTGCTTGAAGAAGCCCTCAAAGCGGGTACCGTCCTTCTTGATCTGTACGCCGTTGCCCTCTTCCATGCCATCCACGAAGCCTCCGGTGTAGCGGGTGCCGTCAGTGGTCTCCAGGGTGCCCTGGCCATTGAACTTGTTGTTGGCAAACTCGCCCTCGTAGCGGTCGCCAGCTCCCCAGCGGTAGATGCCTCGGCCATGGCGCTGGTTGTCCTTCCAGTCGCCCTCGTAGTAGGCTCCATTGGCCCAGGAGAAAGTACCTTTACCCTCCTGCTTGCCCTCCTTGAACTGACCTACATACTTGTCGCCGTTGGCATGGTAGTAGATGCCCTCGCCGGTGCGTTCGCCTTCCACGTAATCGCCTTCATAGCGGTCGCCGGTGTGGAAGAAGTAGATGCCTCGTCCGTGCTGCATATCGTCCACCCACTGGCCCACGTACTTGTCACCGTTGGCAAACTCGAAGGTGCCGGTGCCCTGGCGCACGTCGTTGGCCCATTCGCCTTCATAGCGCGAGCCGTCGTTCCAGGTGAAGACACCCTTACCCTCCTTCTTGTCGGCCACCCAGGAGCCCACGTAGGAGGAGCCGTTGCGCCAGGTGTAGGTACCCTGCCCCTGGCGGTTGTCGTTGTTCCACTCACCGTCGTAGCGGTCACCATTGTGGTAGTACATCACACCGTGGCCATGCTGGTAGTCCTGATACCACATGCCCTCGTAGCGGTTGTTATTGAGGAAGTAGAAAGTGCCACGACCATGCTGCTGGTCCAGAAACCACTCCCCTTCGTATCGTTCGCCGTCGCTGAAGAAGTAGGTTCCGGTGCCTTGCCGCTTGCCTTTCACGTAGTTGCCTTCATAGACGTCGCCATTTTTCATCACGGTGCGTCCCTTGCCGTTGGGCTTGCGCCCTTTCAGTTCGCCAGTGTAGACACCGCCGTCCTTGAAGGTGTAGGTGCCGATGTTGATGCCTTGGGCATCGGCCATCTGCCACGGCATGGTGTTGAGCAGACAGCAGAAGAGCAGAGGAAGAAGTCGTTTCATAGGCATCATCGGGATTGGAGTTGTTGGAGGAAAAGTTCGGCTCGCTGCAGGTCTTCGGGGGTATCGATGCCGATGGTCTCCACCTGGCTGATGCCTACACGGATGGTGTAGCCGTTCTCCAGCCAGCGGAGCTGTTCGAGCGATTCGGCTAGCTCAAGTGAGGATTGCGGCAGACGGGTGATGGCTTGCAGCGTGGGGAGCGTGTAAGCATAGAGGCCGATGTGCTTGTAGTAGGTGTGACTGCTGAGCCACTCGTCGGTCTGTTTGCCTCGGCAGTAGGGTATCACCGAACGGCTGAAGTAGAGGGCCTCCATGCGCTGATTGACCACCACCTTGGGGGAGTTGGGGTTCTGGAGGGCGTCCCAGCCATCGGCTGCGGAAAAGGGCTTGACGAGGGTGGCTATCTGGGTGCCTGGTTCATTGAAACAGGCCTTGATGGCTTGGAGCTGCGAGGGCTGGATGAAGGGTTCGTCACCCTGGATGTTGATGACCACGTCGAAGTCACCACCCACGGTGTCAGCGGCTTCGCGACAGCGGTCGGTGCCGCTCTTGTGGAGGGGTGAGGTCATCACCACCTTACCGCCAAAGGCCTCCACGGCTTGACGGATGCGGTCGTCGTCGGTGGCCACATAGGCATCGTCCACCTGTCCAAGTACCTGTGTATAGACACGTTCAATCACGGTTTTGCCTCCGAGCAGGGCCAACGGTTTGGCCGGAAAACGGGTAGAGGCATATCGAGCGGGTATAATTCCTAAAAATTTCATGCTATTACTATGTTTATAGTTGGGGTTTCAATTCAGTCAGAACTGCGTGAGCAGCTGCTTGACGAAGCTTCGCTGCAGCTCTTCTTTACGCAGGGGGTGGCCATCTACCATGAGCAGGTCGAGGTCCAGACGGATGATTTCCAAGGCCTTCTCCTCGGGACGGCGACCAGCCGTGTGCTCTATCTGCTTGAGCAACTGCTGCACCTCAGAGGGCGAGGCCTGGGAGGTGAAGCGGGCCAGCTGGTTGACGAAGGGGGCCGTGGAGTGCTTCATGCCGAGGGGCTCAGTGGTGAGCTCCGGGGTGAAGCTGACGTCGGTGAAGAGCCTTTGCAGCTCGCAGCGAGCCAGGGCCATGTGGTGTGAGGGCTCCGTATTGCTCCCCATGCAGATCAGGTAATGTATCATCATCGTGCTGACAGGGAGGAATTAGTTGAACACGTCGTCCAGTCCCTCGATGGGCTCGTCGATGATGCGTACGCCCTCTTCGTCGGGAATCTCCTTGCAGGGGTCGAAGTCCTCGGGTAGCTCAAAGGTCTCCGTGGGGTCATAACCCAGGGTCTTGTCAGCCAGCACGCGCTTCATGTACTTGGCCCAGATGGGGAGGGCCATGGAGGCTCCCTGTCCGTAGGTCATGCGGTCGAAGTGGATGTCACGGTCCTCACCTCCTACCCAGCAACCGGAGACAAGCGAGGGGGTGAAGCCCATGAACCAGCCGTCGGAGTTGTTGTTGGTGGTTCCTGTCTTGCCACCCATGTCGGCATCAATGCCAAGGCGACGCACACGGCCACCGGTACCCTCGTTGATGACGGCACGGAGCATGACGAGCATCTTGTTAGCGCTGAGCGGACTGATCACCTCCTGTACCTGGGGTGTGAAGCGGGCCAGCTCGTTGCCTTCGTTGTCCTCGATGCGGGTCACGAAGAGGGGTGATATGCGGATGCCATGGCCAGGGAAGGCGGTGTAGGCACTCACCATCTCACCCACGGAGATTTCGCAGGGACCTAGACAGAGGGATACGGAGGGGACTATCTCCTTGTTACGCACGCCGAAGTTGTGTACCAGCTGCTTCAGTTCGTAAGGGTTGAGCTTACCCATGAGGTAGGCAGTAACCCAGTTGTCGCTGTTGGCCAAGCCCCACTTCACGGTCACCATCTCACCCAGGCGCTTGTTGTTGGCGTTGCGTGGTGACCAGGGGATCCCATTCTCATCGAGGAGGGTGACCTGCACGTGGCGCACCTCATCACAGGGTG
>JBJEKT010000200.1:0-5543 GCA_051878775.1 Bacteroides sp.
CCAATGCCAAGACCTACGAAACGGTAAACCCGGAATTCTCATACTACGCCGGAGTAGCCTTTGGTAACTTCCAGGCTATGCTGGCCGATATTCCCAATGAACTGGGTGAGACCATCCCTAACTTCCACAACATGGAGTTCCGCCTGCAGCAGCTGAGAGATGCCGTGGCTGCCAACCCCGCCGGTAGAGTGGACGAAGTGAAAGAATACCTCGATGAGCTGGAGAAACGTGCCGAAGAGATGTGCAAGGCTGAACGCTTGCACCGCGAAGGCAAACTGCCGAAACGCGTATGCCACTGCGATACGAAGGTGAACAACATGATGTTCGATGAGCAAGGTAACGTGCTCTGCGTCATCGACCTGGATACAGTGATGCCCTCATTTATCTTCTCTGACTTTGGCGACTTCCTGCGCTCAGCTGCTAATACGGGATTGGAGGATGACCCCGAACTGAGCAACGTAACGTTCAACATGGAAATCTTCAAGGCCTTTGCCAAGGGCTACCTGGAGTCGGCCAAGAGCTTCCTGCTGCCCATCGAGATTGAGAACCTGCCCTATGCTGCCGCCCTCTTCCCCTACATGCAATGCGTGCGCTTCCTCACCGACTACATCAACGGCGATACCTACTACAAGATTAAGTATCCCGAGCACAACCTGGTCCGCACGAAGGCTCAATTCAAGCTGCTGCAGAGCGTGGAAGAGCATACGCCTGACATGAAGGCCTTCATCGCTTCATGCCTGTAATGCTACAAGCAAACTGCTGTAATAACGAATAAACCATTAGTAAAAAGGTGGAAGGCCAAAGCCTTCCACCTTTTTTAGTTTGTCGTTTTCATAAGTTTCATAAGATGTCTCACCTAGGTAAATCAATCGATTGACCCAGGTCAATCAATCGCGCGACCTAGGTCAATCGATCGTGCGACCCGGGTCAATCGATGGAGGATGCAGGATATTGGGACATAAGGAAGCCGCTGCTCACTGAATGGCTTCCCATACCTGCTCACAGATGCGCTTCATGCCGGCCACGGAGGGGTGGCCCCACTGCTTGTCAATGTCATGCAGGTGGATGTTCTGGATGCCATAGTAACGGCAGATACGCTCCATCGACTCCGTCACGGCGGGCGAGAGTTCGGTATTGGTGATGTTGACTATCCGGGTGTCGGGATAGAGCTCACGAAGCTGGCTCAGCAGGTAGCTGAAGGCTGGACGGAAGGCGTAAAGTTCCTGCTTGCTCCATCCGCCGAAGCGGTACTCACCCATGGGCACACCTACCCAGCTGTCGTTCGTACCACCGAAGACGAAAAGTACCTCAGGAGAGCCCAGGCGATGAATGCGGGTGATGAACGAGCGGTCCGAGAAGTCCTGTTCGTTGTAGCCGGTATGGCAGATAGTGGAGCCTGAATAGGAGTTGTTGGTATCGAGCTGCATATTGTGCAGGGTGGTCAGCAGGTGCCACCAGGTCTGCTCCACAGAGCTCACGTCGTTCTGCTTCTCCGTGCCCCCATCGGTACCGTTATACCAGCAGGCATTGGTCTGGGGCGTGACGTAGCCGCCATAGGTGGAATAGGAGTCTCCAAGGATGGAGAAACGTATCTGCGCAGAGAGTTGGGTAGCCATGCCCTGCAAGAGGAGCAGGCAGCAGATGAGGGGAAGAGATTTCATGAATTCTGTATATTTAGTTGTATTACAACAAATTGTGCTGGTTCGATAACCTCGGTAAGGTGGAGGCGGCTACTGCTTGAGCAGGAGGAGATAAGGCTCTATGACAGATGCCTCCTCAGAATGCTCTTTCTGCAAGGCCTCAATCCAGTCGGGATGCCCTTCGAGCAACTCCGTCATCCGCTCCTTGCCCACGAAGCGGGAATAACCCGTAGTGAGGTCGAGCTCATAATAGACGCGTTGGGTCACCATGCCCGAAGCATTGATGGCATCGCCCACTTCACCACCCAGCTTGGTGGCCTCTTCATCAACCACGGTGCTCGAAGCTACCTGACCCAGTGGCTGTGCCTTATAGAAGACGTGACCATTGATGCGGAGCGCCTGGGCATACCATGCGCCGAAGCGATACCTCTTGTAACGCATCTTGCGGCAGTTGAGATAGAGCACGCTGTCCACCTGGATGGCATAACAGCGGCGCTTGATGTATTTTGTCAGTCCCTCGTTGCCACGGGCCTCAATCTTGAAGTCGGCACCGCCCATGAGGTAAATCTGCTTTTTCGACCTGCGCTCCACGTGAAGGGTGGAGACCGTGTCACCACGCACCTCCAAGAGATTCTTCAGGTTGGAGAACAACACTTGCTGTGCCCTACCCTCCAGAAAGCAGGCAACCAGCAACAACAGTATGCTTACTAGCCTTTTCATACGCATCTCCTAAATTTTTTAGGGCGCAAGTTACGCTATTTCTGTTAATCGAGCAAATCAAGAAAGCAAAAAAAAACAAATAGCACATAATTAACGCCATAATGACACTATTAAAGGAAGACGGACAGGAGAACAGCGGGAGATTCAGAATAGAGAAGCGACAAACAGGTAAACAAAATAACCACAAACCAAGCACTTCAGTACCAAGCCAAGAAGGAAACCCATCAATGAACCGAATCCCGACCTGAGTGCCTCTGACGAGTTACGTCCGTCCATCAATGACCCCAGGTAAGCACCCAGGAAGGGGCCAATCAGCAGTCCCCAGGGCATAAAGAGGAGGCCCAGCAACGTACCAACCAGGCATCCACGGTTGGCCCAGTGACCGCCGCCACTGTATTTCGTGCCCAACATGGGCAGCAAGTAGTCAATGAACTGCACGAATGCCACGAGCAGCAGCCAGAGCAGCAATTGGGTAGTGGTGAAGGGGTGTGAATCAGTGAACTGCAACAGCAGTAGAGCCACATAGGCCAACGGCGGACCGGGCAACATCGGTACAATACAGCCTATCAGACCCAGCAGGAGGGCAATTACCCCGAATATGATCAGAACGATATCCATCTTGTTATAATGCGATTAGAAGGTGATTAGAAGGTGATTAGAATGAGAATCGAACGCCAGCCGAAAGGTTGAACTGAAGCGGTTCATCCTTATAGAGATTCACCACGCGGCTGTGGTTATCGAAATAGTATGAGAGACCTGGCTCGACATAGAGCCCCACGTGCTTTATCAAGTCCAGCTGCACGCCCAAGGAGCCAAATGTGGAGTACTGCAGATGCTTCTCCGTGAGTGACTGCTTCGCAGCCTCCCGACTGTTACCGCTTACCGTAAGGAGTTCCGACTGGCCCGATATGCACTTCTCTGCCATCACACCGCCCGTGGCATAAAACGAAAAGCGCGAAGAACGGATGAACGTATAGTTGGCACTCAAAGGAATACCCAAGTAGTGCAAAGACTGATGGGCCGACTGGTAGTTGTGCTCCGACCCGCTCTTGAAGTCAGACGAGAGGTAGGTGTAATAGAGCCCCAATCCGATAGCGAGGCGCTCAGACAAGGGATAGGCTACCGAAAGGCCCACCCGGACAGGCTGCTTATGATGCTTCTCCTGATCAAAGATACGTGCTCCATCATTACCTATCAGATGCTTGTTTACCGCACCATATCCAGACTGAATCTGACTGCTGACTGGTTCCTGAGCCAGGTATTTATCGCCTCCTGACATGGCTACTCCGCCAGGACCATTGCCCTGATTGTTGTCAGAAAAGACATTGGAAGCCAGCAGGGAGATGCTGAATGAATGCGATTTGCTCTCAGTACGCTGAGCAGCTGGCACGAAGTAACCCCGCTGGGAGTGTCGATGGGGAACCTCACGCATAGCCTGACGCTCCGTGTTGGACTGCTGCTGAACAGCCGGCTTCGTATCGGCATGCTCCATGGCTACATGCTTTGTGTCCGTAGGCTCTATGTGGAGTGGTTTCTGTAAGTGAACCTCGCCATTGCGTTCTTCGGAAGGGGCCGACAGCGCCGCAACTGCGTCAGGGAATTGAGTCGAAAGAGAAGGAACTCCATGGAGCGAGGCCTCACTCCGGGAAGAGGACTGCAAATCACTGCGCACCGACTGTGGAGAAGACGGTAACACAGCGTCGGCCAGTTCAGGAGCAGATTGAAGGTCATCCAGATAGAGCACCACTCCCCCCCCAATCAAAAGGGTGAGCAAGGCAATGGCCGCTATCCGAAAGGCTGCTTTACGCAGGAAGGTATGACGCGTAAGCGGCATCATACGTGGGGCGGTGGCTCCACTTTTCAGCGAGGAGTCGATGCGTTCCCAAAGCCCTTCAGGCGCTTTTGCCTCGTAATCAGCAAGCTGATTTACTATCTCATTAAGCCATTTCTCATCCATTGTATCTGTTTTTATAATCCATAATCCCTTTTGCCAAAATCTCTTTTGCACGATGAAACTGCGAAGCTGAGCTATTCTCCTTGATATGGAGGAGGTCAGCAATTTCCTTATGACTCTTATGCTCGAAGACGTAAAGGTTGAACACCGTTCGATAACCCGTAGGCAGCCTTCTGATCAAGTCCATTATTACCTCCGGAGGCACATCACCATCCTCGGGCTCCTCCTCCATCACGTCAGGCAAGGCGTCATCCGCCACAACCAGATCCTTACGTTCCTTCTGTCGGAGCAGAGAAAGAGATTCGTTGACCACCACACGCACCATCCATGCCTTCAACGACCCCTCACCACGATAATCAAAACGCGCAATAGACGACAATATCTTGACGAAACTGTCCTGCAATACGTCCTTAACATCCTCTGTATTGACGATGTAACGCATGCATACAGCTGTCAAGATGCCGATATAGCGGTCATAGAGGAACCGGATTGCCTGTGCATCGCCTGCTATGACCGACTGAAGTAACTGTGGCTCGTTGTCAGCAAATGAATTCATTAACGTATGGTAGTCGTCTGACTATATAAACGGTAAATGAAAAGGAATCTTGCATCTTGGAGAGAAAAAAAGCCGTTCCCGTGGAAGGAACGGCTTTATTAATATAAGAATAGTAGTATTATTCAGCTTTAGCTTCTTCTGCAGGTGTCTCAGTTGCAGAAGCTTCGGGAGCAGCTGCTTCAGCAGCAGGTGCATTCTTCTTCGAACGACGCGTGCGCGTGGTCTTCTTAGCTACTTTCTCCTTGGCCATGTTTTCGTTGAAGTCAACCAGTTCGATGAAGCACATCTCAGCGTTGTCACCCAGACGGTTGCCAGTCTTGATGATGCGCGTATAGCCACCGGGACGGTCTGCAATCTTCACAGAGATTTCCTTGAAGAGCTCAGTGATGGCGTACTTATCTTGGAGGTAGCTAAATACAACACGACGAGAGTTTGTAGTATCGTTTTTAGACTTGGTCAGCAAGGGCTCAACGTACTTCTTGAGGGCCTTGGCCTTTGCAACGGTCGTAGTGATTCTTTTGTGCTTGATCAAAGAACATGCCATGTTAGCCAACATAGCGTTTCTGTGAGAAGCAGTACGACCCAAATGATTGAATTTCTTATTATGTCTCATTTTTTATTCTTTATCTAATTTATATTTAGAAATATCAGTTCCAAACGACAGATTCAGACT
>JBJEKT010000201.1:0-5508 GCA_051878775.1 Bacteroides sp.
CGGGATGGTTCTTGTCAACAAACAAGGGACCTCCGGCCATCACATACTCCTGTTCTTTAACGACCACTTTGGGCTTCACGCCAGTAAAGTCATCGGGAATCAAAGCATAGAATCCCGGTTCCTTCACCGCTTTGAGTTCCTCAGCGGCTTTACCCTTCAGGTTAATGTCAAGGCCTTTACGTAATTTGATTACATTTGCCATGTTTATATTAAATAATGGTTTCAATAATTTGCTGCAAAATTAGCAAAAAAGAATATTATTTGCACGAAAAAACGAAATGAATTAAAGAGAAATTTCCGTAATTCGTTCCGTTTGCGCACACGATGTCTTTCTGAGCGTAAGTAAGCCCCCTGTTTTCCCTGATAGCAGAGGTAATTTAAGGAAGTTCAGAAACCATATCAGCTATAATGGGTCGTGATTTCACCCGCCAGGTTCGAATTCATCCGCTCTCTGATTTCCTGTTGCGTCAATCCGTGGCCTAGAAGAAACATCAGTTTTGTCACGGCACACTCGGGCGTGCTGTCGTATCCGCTGATTACACCTGCTTGCAGCAACTGGAGCCCCGTCTCGTAGCGTCCCATCTCCACGGCCCCACGCTGACATTGCGTGATGTTCACTACCACGATGCCTCGTTCGGCCGCCTCTGTCAGTTGGCGTATCAGCCACTCCTTCTGCGGCGCATTGCCCGAGCCGAACGTCTTCAGCACCACCGCCTTAAGTCCAGGCACATGCAGCACGGAGTGGATGATGCTCTCCTGAATGCCAGGAAAGAGCGTAAGCATCACCACGTTGGTATCAAAAAGGTAGTGCGGCTTCATCGGAAGCGATGGGTCTGGTCGGCGTATCAGATGATCGTTGTAGCGGATATGAATGCCCACCTTAGCCAGCGCAGGATAGTTGAACGACCGGAAGGCATTGAAGTTTTCCGCATTAATCTTTGTGGTACGGTTACCGCGCATCAGTTCATTCTCAAAGAAGATGCACACCTCCGGCACCACGGGTGTCCCGTCGGCATTTTTGGCTGCAGCTATCTCGATGGCCGTAATCAGATTCTCTTTACCGTCGGTACGCAGGGTGCCGATGGGTAGCTGTGATCCCGTGAGAATCACGGGCTTAGCCAGGTTCTCAAGCATGAAGCTAAGTGCCGATGCCGTATAAGCCATGGTATCCGTACCATGCAGGATAACGAAGCCGTCAAAGTGGTCATAATTGTAGTTGATGATCTTCACCAGCTTAGCCCAGAAGGCTGGCTCCATGTCCGACGAATCGATGGGAGGCGTGAAGGCGTACGAGGCAATGCGGCAGTTGAAGCGCTTCAGCTCCGGCACCTGCTTCAGCAGTTGGTCGAAGTTGAAATTCTCCAAAGCACCCGTTTCCGGATTCTCAATCATCCCGATGGTACCCCCAGTATAAATAAGGAGTACGGAAGGATAGTTCACGTTCATAAACATGGCAGCAGCGATTAGTAAAACGATTCTAGCTGCAAAGTTAATTAAACTGTCCTAACTATGCAATGTTCCTGCCCAAAGAATGCGAGAAAAAAAATCAGAAATAGTTATTTTTTATTAATAATCCACGAAAACAAGCTGAGATAAGGATTATATGGACAAATAAACGTATATTTGTGAGCCATAAAATATGTATATATGAAAATCAAGCTGCATAACCGCCCCTATTTCGGGGTGTTAATCCTTCTTTTGCTGACCAGTCTGAGCAGCTGCATGGAGGACCTTTTTAATGAAGAGTTGGTCCAGAAACTCTACGAGGATGCCTTTCCGGTGAAGGACATAGACCCTAACCTGGATTGGAAGATGACGCGTGTGGTAACCGCCTCCGTGAAGGTGAATGACAACAACGGCAGCGAGTACGACATTCTGATCTACGACACTAACCCGCTGGAGGAGAGCAGCACGGCCACCCTGCTCTGCAAGAGTGAGCCCACCACCAAGAGCGACTTCAGTACCCGCTTTGACTGCCCCTCCTACCTCAACGAGCTCTTCATCTGCAAGCGTGACACGGCCCACCGTGTCGTGGCCCAGATGGTCTCCATCCGTAATAACTCCGTGAGTACCACCTTTGGCGAGACAGCCTCCACCCGTACCTTCAGTACCCGTGCAGGCGGTTCGCTGATACAACCCTATACCCCACCCCAGAGCGAAAGCGAGATTCTCAGTATGGCTAAGGGTGCCAAGGAGCTCAGACCCAACTCCAGGGTAAAAGCCGGTGAGGTATGGAAGATTCCCAAAGGCAGTATCTTCCGCAACGACCTTGACGTACAGAGCAAAGCCAACAATCCTGCCACAATCATTATCCAAGGTACCTGGCGTCCAGGAGGTAACATTGCAGCTATCCAGACTGGAGCCAACATCGTAGTAACCTCGGGCGGCCGTATTGAGTTACCCTCTGGCTCAGCAAAAAATAAGAGCCTCTGCCTCAACGGCAACAGCACCCTGACCGTCTATCCTGGAGGCTACATCGGTGGCGAGAACAACCAGAAGCAAGGTTACATCCTGATGTCAACAGGTTCAGATGGGCGCGTCAACTACAATGCCGGTACCATACAGGTCAGTACCATCGACATGCGTGGAGGCAAAAGCCAGTTCTACAACTGTGGCAACCTGGATATAGACGAGTTGCTCATCACCGACAATGGCGGCAAGCTCACCAACATGGGTAAGGCCACCATCGGTACCACTACGACCAACAGCACCATCGAGAACGGTTGCTTCCTGAGAGTGAGCGGTAGCCTCTGCGGCCACCTGCTGATGGACAACAGCTGTGCAGCCGTACTGGCCTCATATGGCAAGGCCGACCAAAGCAACTCCAGCAAGACCATCCGTTTAGGTCATCAATCCATGATTACTATTGAGGGCAATGCCTACTTTGCCTACGGCACGCAGGTACAAGGCCCTGACCGTGGTGAAGCCCTGTTCCGCATCAACAACCTCGTCTCCATCAATGGATTCAGCCATCGGGGTGGCATGGTCTATTACGAAGTCAATAAGGTGTCAGTCAGCAACGAATGGGAGAAAGCCACCTTCATGCACTACCTCCTCAACAGCCAGGGCACCTTGGCCCGCTGGGGCGAAGCACCCATCCGCATCGAGCCTGACCAATGTACAGGCGAAGGCAACAAGCCTACTGAAGAGGGCAAGCCCACCCCCGAAGAGCCCCTCTCCTATACCTATGTATTCGAGGACAACTACCCCCTGGTGGGCGACTACGACTTCAACGACGTCGTCATCGACGTGGTTCCCTCCTACCACCGCGAACGGGAGAGCAACCGCATCAAGCGCATCCAGCTGGATGTTACACTGGCTGCAGCAGGAGCCTCGAAGATGCTCGGCTTGGGCTTGCGCTTAGTGGGCATTCAGAAAAATCAGATAGCCTCTGTACGTAGTGGAGGTGCTGACAGCCGCTTCCAGGAATCATTAAGGAGCAAATACTCCCTATTCACCTTTAACGCGACCTCTTTGCAAGAAGACAGTGACCCCTCTGTGGTGATTCCTATTGCCGGCGAGGTACACGAGGTATTTGGAGTAGATTATGGCCAGGTAGTTAATGTAGGTAGTGACGTAAAACATGCAGTAACAGCCAAGCCCTATACCTACGAGATTATCCTTGAGCTGAACGACCAGACACGTACAGACCCTGTCATCACCAAGGACAATCTGGATTTCTTCATTTGTTACCAGTACAAGAGCATGCCTAAGCGCATGGAGGTACACCTCTATGAATTTTGGAAGTACGGAGCTACCGCAGCAGGTACCATTCAGAAGCTCAACCTTGACTTGGCAGGTAACAACACCTGGGCTGTCTGCGTGCCTTACGGTTTCCGTTATCCCAAGGAATACGTCAACATCTCCCGCACTGATACTCCTGACGAATGCGCCTACCCCGAGTTCATCAACTGGGCACGTGATCGTGAAGTGTGTCAGGACTGGTACAAACACCCCAACGAAGGCTATGTAATGCGATAAATCATAAAAACAATTCATACTAAAACATCAAACCACATTCCGACAATGAAAACCATCCTCTTTGTAGATGACAAACCAACAATAGGAAAAGTACTCCAGGTCTATTTGGGCAAGGACAACGACTTCATCTATTATGAAGACCCGCTCAAGGCTATCGACTGGCTCAGTCAGGGCAACGACCCCGACCTGGTCATCACCGACATCCGTATGCCCCACATGGATGGCAAGGAGTTCCTCCATTACATGAAGGAAAATCCCCTCTACAGCCACATCCCTGTGGTCATTCTCTCCAGTGAGGACAGCACCACCGAGCGCATCCAGCTACTGGAAGAGGGCGCCGCTGACTTTATCCTCAAGCCCTTCAACCCCATGGAGCTGAAGGCCCGTGTCAAGAAATACCTCGTATAAGGCTATGGGACAGGGCATGATCTATATCATCTATGTAGGTAGCCATACTGCCACCCTGCAACACCTCTCTGCAGTGTGCCCGGGTATGCTCATCCCCTTGCTCTCCCTGCAGCAGGCTGCGGACCGGATAGCAGGTATGCGCGAGCGTTATGACACCATGCTTCTGGTGGAGCAGACCTCAGCCTCTGCCCAGTGCCCTGAGCTCACTGCGCTCCACAAGCGTTTCCCCCGCATCTATATCCTGCTGGTCACCCCTACCCCTCCCGTAGGCGATGAGCGCAAGCACTACCTGCTAGCCGGTGTGAGCAACATGATTACCCCCGATGTTACCAGCCAGCGCATGCATGACTTGGAGCAGTTCCTGCGCCAGCGCAAGCAGTACAAGCTGCAGGAGTTCAAGCAGAAGCACAAGGACAACCTCACCCACCCCTTCCACCTTCCCCTCTGGAAGCGTTGCTTTGACATACTTGTATCCTCCTGCGCCCTGTTGGCCCTCTCTCCTCTGCTGATAGGTACCGCCATAGCCATCCGCATGGAGAGCAAAGGTCCCATCATCTACCGCAGCAAGCGCGTAGGCACTAACTACCAGGTATTCGACTTCCTGAAGTTCCGCTCCATGTACACCAATGCGGACCGTCGTCTCAAGGAGCTCTCCGCCCTCAACCAATATGCTGTCAACAACCAACCTGCTACCCAAACCACTCCCCAGGAGATGCCAGAGCTGGTTGGTGACGAAAGCGACGGCACCCTGTTGATAGGTGACGACTTCGTCATCAGCGAAGAGGAGTACACCCAGCAGCAACGCACCAAGCAGGCCAACGCCTTCGTCAAGATTGAGGGCGACCCGCGTGTCACACGTGTAGGCCGCTTCATCCGCAAGTATAGCATCGACGAACTTCCGCAGCTCCTCAACATCCTCAAGGGTGACATGAGTGTGGTGGGCAACCGCCCCCTCCCGCTCTACGAAGCCGAGCAGCTGACCAATGATGACGACATCGAGCGCTTCCTGGGTCCTGCAGGCTTGACCGGTCTGTGGCAGGTAGAGAAGCGAGGAGGCGCAGGAGCCATGTCGGCCGCCGAGCGTAAGCAGCTCGACGTGCGTTATGCCCACGAGTTCTC
>JBJEKT010000202.1:0-5486 GCA_051878775.1 Bacteroides sp.
AGGTTGATGTGCGTACCGCGCTTCAGACCCTTGTGGGTGAAGGGGATGTAGTAGCCCACGGAGGCAATCACCTTGTCGGGCACCACGTAGCGAGAGCGCTGGGTGGTACCGAAGTTAGGACCATCGATGGTCAGCAGGCCCTGCCAGGTCGATACAGGGTCGCTGCCGGGCAGGCCGCTCACCTCTTTCGACTCGGTGTGGGTATAAGCCATCATCAGGTTGAGGTTCTCCAGGGGCTGGGCATTCAGCGTGATGTTGGCCGTGTAGCCCCAGCCCTTCGAGGTGTTGTCGAGCACCACGGCATTCGTACCCTTCACGTACTGATAGTCAGCGGGGTAGATGTAGCGGTTGTCAGCACCGTTGAAGCGCTCCCACTTGTTGGCCACGGGGTCCTTGATGTTGATGTTGTTGATGACTACGGCATTCACGTTCTTCATGAACATGAACTCACCCGTCACCGTGAAGGGGAAGCTCACGGGGAACTGGTAGTCGGCTGCGATGGTGCTCTTCCAGATCTGCGGCATCTTGAAGTCCTCAGCACAGCCGGAAATCTTGTTGCTGGCCGTGTGCGTGTCAAGCGTGGTGGGGAGGTTGAACTTCTTGATGACCTCGTCCATGTCCGTAATCATGCCGCCGGCCAGCTGGTCGAGGCGCGAGTCGTGACCCGTCGCCACACCATTCTTATAAGTGGTGGTGAACTTCACCTGGTTCTGCACCATGTTGGCGTTGGTCGGCATGTTGGTGAAGAACACCAGGGGGATGCGGCCCGTGAAGAGGCCCGAACCACCACGGATCTTGAATGACTTATCACCGAATACATCCCACGCGAAGCCTACACGGGGTGAGAAGCGGAAGCCTGAATCGGGCCACTTGCCCGTGTCGATGTGACGGCCGCCGAAGTCGATGTCATAGATGGCGTTGTTGCGCGCAATGTCCTTGTCGTCGAACATCAGGTTGTCCATACGCACGCCGTAGCTCAGCTTGAAGCGGTCCGTGATGTCCCACTCGTCCTGCAGGTAGATACCCAGCTGGTTGAACGTCACCTGGGCGTTGGGGTTCTTGTTGCCGTTGAAGCCGTAGGTCAGGGCGAACGACTCGGGGGCGGCGCCGTTGATGAAGTCGTCCACGCTGCGGTAGCGGTAGTAACCCGTACCGTTACGCATGTAGGCGTTGTTGGCAAACTGGTGCTCGTAGTTGAAACCGGCCGTCAGTTTGTGGCTACCCAGCAGGTAGGTGAAGTTGTCGGTCAGCGAAGTAATCTTGTTCTGTACACCGTTGTTATAGGTGAAGAGCTCCAAGCCGGCGCTCATGTAGGGCTCCAGGTACTCGTTGCCATCCGCATCTTTATACATGATGTCGATGAAGGGGAAGGGCGACGAATTGGTGCCGCGGATGTCCTGGATATCGGTGTAGGTGAAGAGCAGCTGGTTGCTGATCTGGTCGCTGAAGCGGCTGTTGAGATCGGCCGACCACGACTCCACCTTGTTCTCCATCGAGTACATGCTGTTGGCGAATGACATGGACTTATCGCCTACGCGGCTGGTGCCGTTCAGGCGGTAGCCCGTGTCTGAGGAGTTGCCGTTGGGGGCATTCCAGGCCACATTCTTCGTGTTGTTGTAGCGCAGGCTCAAGCGGTGGCCAGCGATGATGTTCCAGTCGATGCGGGCCAGGATTTTCTCGTTGGTCTGGTCGGCGGGGAAGCTGGTGTAGGAGCCGGCATCGTAGCCGTACTTGTTAAGCAGGTGGTTATAGACGCGCTCCATGTCCTTGAGCGTGGTGCGTGACACCATGCCGCCGGCGGCCTCACCCTCGCCGCGGGCACGGTACTTGATGACCTGACCCGGGGTCTTCTCATTCTCGTAGTTGACGAAGAAGAAGAGCTTGTTCTTCACAATCGGACCGCCCAGCGAGAAGCCGTAGGTGGTCTTTGACTCGTCAGCACGGGCACCGAGGTCCTGGTGGTCGATGCGGTTACCGCGCATGTTCTGGTTGCGGAAGTAGGTGTAAGCCGTACCCTTGAACTCGTTGGTACCGCTCTTGGTGATGGCGTTGATACCACCGCCGATGAAGTTGGTCTGACGCACGTCGAAGGGTGCGATGACTACCTGAATCTCCTCGATTGACTCCAGCGACACGGGGTTGCCGCCGCCGGGGAGGTCAGAGCTCAGGCCGAAGTTGTTGTTGAAGTTGGCACCATCGATGGTGAAGTTGGTGGAGCGTCCGTCGCCACCGGCAAAGCTCATGCCGTTGGCATAGGGTGACACGCGCGCCATGTCGCTGATGCTGCGGTTGATGGTGGGCATGGCCAGCATCTGCTTCTGCGAGATGTTGGTGGCAGCACCCATCTTCTCACCCGTAAACTTGCTGCGCGAAGCAGTCACCACCACTTCACCCAGCACCTCTGATGACTCACTCATCTCCGCCTTGAACTGGTAGGTCTCACCCAGCTGGAGCGTGATGTCCTTGAAAATCATCGTCTGGAATCCCACGTAGGACACCTCTACCTTGTAGGGTCCGCCGCTGCGCATACCCTGGATGGCAAAGCGTCCATCGATGTTAGTAATTGCACCATAGTGCGTGCCCGAAGGCTCGTGTACCACCTGTACGGTGGCACCAATCACAGGTTCTTTCACGTTGTCGGTTACAATACCGGCCATGGCCGAGGTCGTGACCTGGGCATGGAGGCCCGTTGCCATGCAGAGCAGCAACAAGGTCGTCAGTAAGTACGTCGTTCGTTTTAACATAACGGTTATTAAATTAGTTAATAATATAACGCTTTTCTCTAAAAAGCGGTGCAAAGGTGCGAATAAATTCTCATTCCACCAAATTTCTGTTAATCTATCCTGTTACATTGTGATTAAAAAAAGTAAGTCCTGTCTCGCGACAGGACTTACTACAACACAAACACAAAATAAAACACGACAAAACTACTATGTCTCAGCCTGTCCCTGCAGGCCATCAGAAAGGCCTCGCAGGACTCCCCGCCCCTGTTCACACAGGACCACGGGGACTACCGGCTGAGCATCATATGAACAAATCAGTTGCCCGATTTGTTCATACTTATAGTTCATACAAGCTCAAAATCTTATCCGATTTTGAGTTGGACGCACTATAATATAATAATCCTAATCTATCATCGTTTTTACTGAATGCCGCGTTCGCGCAGCTTGAGCTGCCAGTTCCATGCAGAACGGAGGGTGTCCTCAATCGTCTCCTTGGCTGTCCAGCCCAGTACCTCGTTAGCACGCTTGGGGTTGGCCCATACCTTCTCGATGTCGCCAGCACGACGGCCTACGATCTGGTAGTTGAGCTTCACGCCGGTAGCGGCCTCGAAGGCGTTGATCAGCTCCAGCACGCTCAGTCCGCGTCCTGTACCGATGTTGAATACCTCTACCTGCTCCTCCTGCTTCTTCTCCAGGATGCGGGCGATGGCCACTACGTGAGCCTTGGCCAGGTCCACTACGTTGATGAAGTCGCGGATGCAGGAGCCGTCGGGCGTGTCGTAGTCGTCGCCGAATACGCTCAGCTTCTCGCGGATGCCGATGGCCGTCTGCGTCAGGTAGGGGATGAGGTTTTGGGGCACGCCGTTGGGCAGCTCGCCCAGCAGAGCGGTGGGATGAGCGCCGATGGGGTTGAAGTAGCGGAGCAGGATGGCGTTGATGGGAGCGCCTGAAGCCACCGTGTCACGGATGATCTCCTCGTTGATCTGCTTCGTATTGCCATAGGGCGACTCAGCCTTCTTGATGGGAGCCTCCTCAGTCACGGGCAGCTGGTCGGGCTGACCATATACCGTGCAGGAAGAGGAGAATACGATGCCCTCCACACCATACTGAGGCATGAGCTCCAGCAGGTTGATGAGCGAAACCAGGTTGTTGCGGTAATACTTCAGCGGCTTCTCTACGGACTCACCCACGGCCTTGCTGGCTGCAAAGTGGATGATGGCCTTGATGCCCTTGTGCTGTTCAAATACGCCCTTCAGCCCTTCGAAATCAAGACAATCCAGCTTGATGAAGGCGGGACGGATACCCGATACTTGCTCGATGTTATCTACTACGTCAGCATTGGAGTTAGAGAGATTGTCGATGATGACTACCTCATAACCTGCTTGCTGCAGTTCTACTACGGTATGTGAACCGATATAACCGGTACCTCCGGTGACTAAGATTTTTTCCTTCATAATAAATAGGTCCTTCTAATTAGGTGTCTGCAAAGATAACCAATTTAGTTAATACAAAACAAATAAAACACGAAAATAATTTAGCATCAAATCTTGACTACGCCAGAGAATCCCATGAAGGCCATGGCCAGCAGGCCAGCGGTAATCAGGGTGATGGGCGTGCCTTGCATACCCTTGGGCACCTTTACCAGGCTCAGCTGCTCGCGCATGCCGGCAAAGACCGTAAGCGCCAGGCCGAAGCCGATGGCCGTAGAGAATGCATAGACCACGCCGGTCAGCAGGTCGTAGTCCTTCTGAATCACGAGAATAGCCACACCAAGCACGCAGCAGTTGGTCGTGATGAGCGGCAGGAACACGCCGAGTGCCTGGTAGAGCGCGGGAGAGACCTTCTTGAGGATGATCTCTACCATCTGCACCAGGGCGGCTATCACAAGGATGAAGGTGATGGTCTGCAGGTACTGCAGGTCAAACACGTTCAATACATAATGCTGAATCAGGAAGGTGACTATCGTGGCCAGGGTCAGCACAAAGGCTACCGCAGCCGACATGCCCAACGCGGTATCCACCTTCTTCGATACACCGAGGAAGGGACAGATGCCGAGGAACTGCGCCAACACCACGTTGTTGACGAAGATTGCGTAGATAAATATAAGTAGATATTCCATAATGTACTACATGTTTTGAGGATTCATATTCTTCACTTGGGGGGCAACGTGCGTCACGCCTTCTTCAGCTTGTTGACCAGCGCAATCAGGTAGCCCAGGGCGATGAACGCTCCCGGAGCGAGCACGAAGAGCAGCATGCCGTACTCCTCACCGAAGAGGGTCAGGCCGAAAATCTTGCCCGTGCCCAGCAGTTCGCGCATGGCACCCAGCAGGGTCAGACCGAGCGTGAAGCCTAGGCCCATGCCGATACCGTCAAAGAGCGAGGAGAGCGGGTTGTTCTTGGCCGCAAAGGCCTCGGCACGTCCCAGCACCACGCAGTTGACCACAATCAGCGGGATGAAGAGGCCGAGGGTGGCGTAGAGGTCGGGTACGAAGGCCTGCATCACCATCTGCAGCAGGGTCACGAACGAGGCGATGACCACAATGTACGAAGGGATGCGCACCATGTCGGGGATGAGGTTCTTGATGGCTGAGATCACGATGTTGGAGCAGATCAGCACAAACATCGTAGCCAGACCCATGCTCATGCCGTTGATGGCCGAGGAGGTGGTACCCAGCGTAGGACACATACCCAGCAGAAGTACAAACGTAGGATTCTCTTTGATGATACCATTCATCAATACTTTCAGGTTATTCATATCTTC
>JBJEKT010000203.1:0-5383 GCA_051878775.1 Bacteroides sp.
AGATGGCGTTCATCTCGGCCTTGGTCTTCATCCACTCCTGCTTGGTATAGACCATACGGTTGGGGTCGTCAAGGTCTTTGCCTGTGCTGAGGCAGATAAGCCGGTCGTGAGCCTCAGCATTCTCCTCATCCACAAAGTGGACGTCGTTAGTACATATTACCTTAATATTATACTTCCTGGCCAGTTCAAGCATCATGGCGTTAGCCTTCTGCTCCAACGGGAAGGCCTCGCGGTTGGCGTGAATGGTGAGATTGGTCACCTCGTGGCGTTGCAGTTCGAGGTAGTAGTCATCTCCAAAGAGGTTCTTATACCATTGGATGGCCTCTTCTGCCTTGTCGAGTTGGTCGTGAATCAGGGCACGGGGCACCTCGCCAGCAATGCAGGCCGAACAGACTATCAGTCCTTCATGGTACTTCTCCAGTTCACTCCGGTCGGTACGGGGACGCATGTAGTATCCTTTAGTCCAGGCACGTGACACCAACTTGATGAGGTTGTGATATCCCTTCTCATTCTTAGCCAGCACCACCAGATGGTAACCACTCTGGTCCTGCTTACCTTCACGATGAGCCATGGTACGACGGGCTACATACATCTCGCAGCCTATGATGGGCTTGAAGATGCGGGCCTCAGCCTCGGCTATCTTCGTGCGACACTCAGCAATGGCCGCCTGCGGGTCATCTGAAGCCTCATCGCCACTTTCCAAGGCTGCTATCCGTTTCTTCAAGTCTTTGATTTCGCCCTTGGGGCCGCTGTTCTTCTTATTGACGTAGTTCGTGAATTCCTTAATGCCAAACATGTTTCCATGGTCGGTTACAGCGATTCCGCGCATGCCATCTTTCATGGCCTTATCGACCAGGCGTGCCACACTGGCCTGCCCGTCAAGCAGGGAGTATTGGGTGTGGACATGTAAGTGTATAAAATCTTGCATCATTTGATGATTTAGGACAGTTTTGAGCGCATAAAGATACACTCTCCCCACAAAACAGGCAACAAAAACAGGAAAAAATAATGTCTTGATGCAATTCTCTGCCAAAATGTTTGCCAATTTATCAAATAAAACCTATTTTTGCAGATAATTTTATGCCTATCAAACGAACCAACTTCAATGAGTAGATTAAAAAGACTAAAGAAAATAAGACTCCACCGTGAAGGAACACGCACTCTCTGGGGTGGATTATTGCTCCTTCTGCTGGTGAACAGCGCCCTCTATTTCGGCATCGAAAACAAGGTACCCTTCTACATCATGGCAGCTGTCAGTCTGATTGTGTATGGTATCATGGTCAACTTCTTCCGCTGCCCTATCCGCCTCTTCGGTCAAGATACAGAAAAGGTGGTGGTAGCACCAGCTGATGGCAAGGTGGTGGTCATCGAGGAGGTGGATGAAAACGAATACTTCCACGACCGCCGGTTGATGATTTCCATCTTCATGAGCCTGGTCAATGTACATGCCAACTGGTATCCCGTAGATGGAGTGGTAAAGAAGGTGTGGCACCAGGACGGTCGCTTCATGAAGGCGTGGCTCCCCAAGGCCAGTACAGACAACGAACGGTCGGCCGTGATTATCGAAACCCCCGAAGGCGTGGAGATTATGGCCCGACAGATAGCCGGAGCTATGGCACGTCGCATCGTGACCTATGCCGAACCTGGCGAGGAGTGCTACATTGATGAGCACATGGGATTCATTAAGTTCGGTTCGCGCGTAGATGTCTATCTGCCGCTGGGTACCGAAGTGAAGGTGACCCTGGGGCAACTCACCACGGGCAACCAAACCATCATAGCCAAATTGAAATAACCTCTTCAATAGATTAAGCCAAATGAAACGCCACATTCCCAACACCTTGACCTGTCTGAATCTGTTCTGTGGTTGCTTGTCGGTAGTCATGGCATTCGGTCACGACTACACAGCGGCATTTGGATTTATCCTGCTCAGCGCAGTATTCGACTTCTTTGACGGCCTTGCCGCCCGTGCCCTCGATGCACATTCACCCATCGGCAAAGACCTGGACTCACTGGCTGACGATGTCAGCTTTGGCGTAGCTCCTGCTTCGATGCTCTTCAACCTCCTGATGCAGCTTGCCGAAGCACAGGAGTGGGGTGGTATACGAGCTTTACTTCCCTATGTGGCCTTTCTGATAGCCGTCTTCTCAGCCCTCCGCCTGGCAAAGTTCAATAACGACACCCGGCAAGCCACCTCGTTCATCGGACTTCCCGTACCTGCCAACGCTCTGTTCTGGGCTTCGTATGTCTTGCTCCTGCAGGACCTGGGCGATGAGTTCCTCTGGAACTGGGCCTTCCCGGTAGTCCTCTTCACGCAACTGTTAATCTTACTCTTCTCCTGGCTACTGGTGAGCGAAATCCCGATGTTCTCGCTCAAGAAAATCAAAGGGAACCGCGTGGCTACCTACTTCTTTATCGGTTGCATACCCCTCTGTGCCCTCTTCCAGATGCAAGCCTTTGTACCTATTATATTATGGTACATCCTGATTTCACTTATTGCCGAAGCAAGAAGCAAGAGGCAATAGGCTATCGCCTCCTTTGAAAAAACTCCTTCATCAAGGCAGCACACTCCTCCTGCATGACTCCGCTCACTACCACCGTCTTGGGGTGTAAAGCCTCAGGAGCGTAGCGACGGAATCCGCGCTTCTCATCGGGAGCGCCATAGACCAGCCTACCCAGCTGCGACCATCCAATAGCCCCTGCGCACATCACACAGGGCTCCACGGTGACGTATAGTGTGCAATCCGCCAAGTACTTTCCGCCCAGTGAAGAAGCTGCAGCCGTCAAGGCTTGCATCTCGGCATGGGCCGTTACATCAACCAACGTCTCTGTCAGGTTATGTCCGCGCGCTATGATGCGGTCGCGGCAGACCACCACAGCCCCTACGGGTACCTCACCCCTCCTGGCCGCCTCGCGTGCCTCGATGAGGGCTTGCTTCATGAAATAGATATCGTCCATAGGTCAACGGCGCATTTCGTGCTCCTCAAAGAGCGTAGGATAATCCTCCTCCATGTTGCGATGAATGAAGTGGAGCAGGTTCTCGCGCATCCAGCGCGACTTATTGGTTATCTTGTATTTCTTAAGGTAGCGATTGACCTGACGATACTCCTCCTCACTCATCAGGCAGACCATGCGATGAGGACGTTTGAGTTCGTCGTGATGACCTCGCGAAGAAAGGGAACCGTTTTTTTTCATACGTAGGGAAGAGTTTGCGGGTTAGCTTCTGCTGCAAAATTACAGTTACTGTGCCAATTCACAAACGAAAAGCCCCTTTTTTTTTCACCATGCAAGCAAAAAGGAGCCCATTTTGAAGATTTTATGGGGTTTATTGAGGCAAAAGTTGCGAATAGAAAAATAAATAGATAATTTTGCCCATGAAATAGTAACCCTTTAACCAAGTGGAATGATGAGACACTTTTATATTTTCCTCTATCTATTAGGCACCTTGGGCTGCCTCACCTTGATGCCTGCATGCAGTAGCGACAACGATGATGAACCCGGAAACGACAACCCGAGCGAAACGATAACTGACGATGAGAAGCTGAACAAGATGGTCTATGAATTCCTGGGCAAGTACTACCTCTGGAATGATGAGTATAAGGCACAGACCCTAGATTACACCAAAGAGTACAGGCAATTCTTCCGCGACGGGTTGATGAATCTGAAAAGCAATACGCTGGACCGAAGGCCCTATACCTATACGGACAAGAACGGCGTGCAGCAGACAAAGTATAGCCTCTTCTCCTACATCGAGGAAGTGCCCGACTACACCTCGACACGCGCCACAGAGAGCGACCTCTATAAAAAGGAAAAGGAGATGAGCTTCGGACTGATTGGGCTTTACCCCTATCGCTATAAGGCTGATACCAATCCCAACAAGAACGACTACGTGCGCTTCATGGTTCGCGGTGTTTATCCCGGTTCCCCTGCCGATAAGGCCGGATTGGCCAGAGGTTACTTCATCGAGAAATTTGATGGTGCAGATATTCGTGTTAACAACTACCAGGAGATATTCTACGCGTTGATGGCCCCCACCACGGCAGGGTCCCACACCATCCAGGCCTGCTACCTGCAGAGTGACAACACCATCAGCAACCCGACAACCAAGACCATGAGTTGCAGCGCCATAGACCTCAACCCCATCATCAAGTCCCAGGTGGAGACTGTCAGCGGTCACAAAGTGGGCTACCTGTTCTACAGCAACTTTGAGGGGGGATATGACGAGGAGTTGTTGTCCGAGCTCAAGAAATTCAAGCAGGAGGGTATCACCGACCTGGTACTCGACCTACGCTACAACCTCGGTGGCCACGTCGTGTCGGCCAACCTGCTCGCCACCAGCATTGCCGGTGCGGCCTGTGAAGGGAAGTCGTTTGCCGAATACCGCTACAACGATACCCGCATGAAGGAGATGGGCAACAAACGAAAAGCGGAACTCTTCGGCAACAAACTCTCAGATAATGCCTTGAAGAGTCAACTGGCCGACTGCCAACTTAACCTAAGCAACCTCTATGTCATCGTAGGTAACGAGACAGCCTCAGCCAGCGAACTGGTCATCAATGCCCTGGAGGGAATCGACCTCAACGTCTTCCTGATTGGCCAAACCACCCGAGGCAAGAATGTGGGCATGGAGGTGATTACCGTAGGTAAGGGACAGAACAAGGGTAGCGAACTGCAGAAGACCTACCAGATAGCCCCAATCACCTTCCAGACCTACAACGCCAAGGGTTTTGGTGACTACGAAAAGGGCTTCGTTCCCAACCTGGAAGTGGACGAGGCCAACGTCTTCAATCAAGAGACTACGCTTACGGTATATCGCCCCTTTGGCTCACAGCAGGAGTATCTCTATGGCTTTGCCCTGGAGCAGATTACAGGTGAGACCATCGTGAAACGCCCATCGGCCTTGACGCGTGGGCTGGATGCCACTGCTGTGGAATGCATTGCCCCCCTCGCCGTCCCTGCCCAAAGTGAACGTGGCATGGTTACCCGTTGGGAAGAATAAACTGATCACATGGCAGGGCATAATCAACTGGGCAAGGTAGGTGAGGAGGCGGCTGTTGCCTACCTCGAAAGCAGGGGCTACACCATTCGCCACCGCAACTGGCACAAAAGCCACCTGGAGCTGGATATTGTAGCCACAGATGGGCAGGAATTGGTCATCGTGGAGGTAAAGACCCGGAGCAACACCGACTTTGCCCTCCCTGAAGAGGCAGTCACCCCACAGAAGATACGCCGCCTGGTGATAGCTGCTGACACCTACGTGAAGTATTTCCAACTCACCCTCCCCCTCCGCTTCGACATCATCACCCTGGTGGGAGAGCCAGGGAACTTCCACATTGAGCATCTACAGGATGCCTTCTATCCACCGAGGTTTTAAGCTACGAGCTAC
>JBJEKT010000204.1:0-5377 GCA_051878775.1 Bacteroides sp.
CCTCAGCCTTACGTATTTCCTCGGGAGTAGATTCCTCGCTCCAGTGCCAGTTGTTCAGGTCGCCGGCATGGAAGATGCGCTTGCCCTGCAGGTCGATGAGGAAGGAGATGCCCACGTCTGTCGAGCCGAAAGCTTTCACCTGCAGCCTTTCATCACGGTAACACTCTCCTTTGTGCAGGTAGATGGCCGCATCGCGCGGAGCACGGCGGTGGCGGGCAATGTCAGCCGAGAAGAGAAAGTGAATATGTGGATGTGCCTTGCGCCAACTGAGCACTTCGGGGTTGAAGTGATCAGGGTGGAAGTGCGAGCACAGTACGTAGAGGGCATTACCGGTGTGGCACAGCTGTTCGTGCAACCATCCCATGCCCTCCACCTCCGACGTGTCGTGCCAGTAGTCGATGACTATGGTCACTCCATCGGCCTGGAGCGCAAAGCCGCTATGATAAAGGTACGTCAGCGTCATATTATGAATCGTAGTTTTACAGTTTCGTTCATATTGCGTGGTTATCTTTGCAAAGATAATTGTCTTGTGCATAGCTTGCTTATTTCTTTAATATCTTTTGGACAAAAAATTGCGTAGCGTGGGATTTTTTGCTATATTTGCCCACAAAATCAGTGAAAATAGAAGATGAATACCTTGTTTCAGATAGCCGATCTGCTGCTTTTCGTTCTCCTGGCCATCAACGGGCTCTACCTGTTGGTCTATAGTCTGGCCTCGCTCAAGCCCTTGCGTAGCTTGGAGGCAGGGAATGCACCGGATGCTGACTGCGCCTCGTCACCCCGTAGGCATCGCTTTGCCCTGCTTATTGCGGCTTACCGTGAGGATGGTGTGATACGATCCACGGTGGCTCAGTGCCTCAAGCAGGATTATCCGCGTGAATGTTATGATGTGGTGGTAATTTCTGACCACATGCTGCCGGCTACCAACGAAGCTCTCCGCACCATGGGGGCCACCCTGCTTCAGGTGGATTTTGAGAAGAGTACCAACACCAAGTCACTTCGCTTTGCTCTTGAAGCCCTGCCCGAGCATTACTATGACCTCGCTCTGATTGTCGATGCCGATAACATCATCCCCACTGACTACCTCACGCGCCTCAATGCCGCCTTTGCTGACGAGGAGGTGAAGTCTGTGCAGACCCACCGCGTTGCGAAGAACCTCAATACTACCATGGCCTACCTGGATGCCATCAGCGAGGAGATCAACAACTCCATTTTCCGCCACGGGCACAACGCCCTGGGTATGTCATCGGCTCTCATCGGCTCGGGCATGGCTTTCCGCTACGACCTCTTTCGCGAACTGATGCTCTCCAATACCTCTGTGGGCGGCTTTGACCGCGTGTTGGAGATGAAACTGCTCTACCGCCGCATCTTCATTCACTACATGCCCGACCTCTGTATCAAGGATGAGAAGATTCAGCAGACGCACAACTTCTATAACCAGCGTCGCCGTTGGCTGGCCGCTCAGTACGATAGCTTGACCGAATTCCTGCATCAACTACCCTCCGCCCTGTATGCACGCAACTGGGACTTTTGTGATAAGCTCTTCCAACAGGCTGCCCTCTCGCGGGTCCTGCTCCTGGGCTTCGTCTTTGTGATAGCCCTGCTCACGTTGCTGCTTCAGCCTGCTTGGTCGCCGAAGTGGTGGGGCTTGCTGGGTGTGGTGGCTTTGGCTCTGGCCTGTGCCATCCCTCGTCGTTACTACACGGTGCGCTTGCTGCGTGCCATCTGCCTGGTGCCCTGGTCGTTCCTGCTCATGGTGGCCAACCTCTTCCGCATGAAGGAGGCTCGTCACCGCTTCATCCATACCTCGCACGGTATTCCTGCCTCAGGGGAGGAGTTGCCTGCCGAGGATATTCATAACACCAACGGATAGGAGGCGCAGACGATGAAGAAGGGTAGGATGGTCTCTATAATCACGGTGAACTATAACGGCTGGCGCGACACTTGTGCCATGATAGACTCGTTGTGGCAGCATGAACCGGGGCAGGAGGCTGGTGGAGTGGCTTACGAGGTAATTGTGGTGGACAATGCTTCGGCTGGCGATGATGCTGACCGCATAGAGGCCCATCTGGCTGATTGCCGTCAGCAAGCAACTTATCCCGAGGTGACTCTGCTACGTAGTGACAGGAACCGTGGCTTTGCTGGTGGTAACAACCTGGCCATCCCTCATGCCAAGGGCGACTACCTCTTCTTTCTGAATAATGATACCGAGATTCACGCTCCCGTGTTGCTCCCGATGGTAGAGCGCCTGGAGAGCGATCCACGTATAGGAGCTCTTTCGCCGTTGATTCGCTTTGCTCATACGCCTGATGAGGTACAGTATGCAGGCGACTGGCGACTCACTCCCATCACCTTGCGTAACCGCTGTCCTGATGCCTCCTTGCCCAACCGTCATCTCGTGAGCCGTCCTGTTGAGGTGCTGCATGGTGCAGCCATGATGCTGCGTCGCGACGTGGTGGAGCAGATAGGCCCCATGTACGAGGGCTATTTCCTGTTTTATGAAGAGTTTGACTGGAGCTATGCCGTGCTTCGTGCCGGCTATCAGGTTTGGTTTGAGGCTGCGGCTGTCATTTTCCACAAAGAGGGAAAGACTATCGGCCTACGCAACCCTATGCGTGAACGATATTTGGTTCGCTCCCGCCTGCTTTTTGCCTCGCGTTGGGTTCCTCTGCCTCAACGTATCCTCACCTATTTATATCTTATTGGTCCCGTCACCCTGCGTAACGTGCTGCAGTATGCCCTCCACGGACAGTGGCCGCTGCTCAAAGCCACGCTGCAAGGTATCTTCAGTTGGTAATCAGAGTACGGCGCGGAGTAGGTGGCTGACGTCAGGCACGGGAATCATCTGGTACTTGCCCTCGTTGGTGAGCCATACGATGCGGCGTGCAATGACGGGCAGGCCGATATCTTCGAGCATCAGGGCATAGAGGCTGAGCTGGATGGTGTAGAGACTGAGGTCCTGCTCAATCATGCGGTCGAATGGTGGGAGCAGGGTGCGGTGTACGCGTTGGTTGTATTCGCTGTAGAGGCTGGCGTTAGTCTTATAGTCCAGCACCACAAAGCCTGCCTTGGAAGGGTTCCCGTCACCATCGTAGTAATAGAGCATGTCGAAAGTGCCGCAAATCAGCTCCTTGAGGTTGCGTGCCTGGATGGGGTTCTTACCGCTATACACCTTAGTCTCGTTGAGTACCAGGTGCATGGAGCTCGGCAGGTCGCTGAGGAAGCGGCAGACAGCTTCTTCCTTGGGGTGGATAGGGGCCAGGTAGCCGTACTCAGCCATGTATTGGTTCTGGATGGAGGGACGGATTAGCTCGGGATGTCCGGCCTTAAGGTAGGCCAGGCTCTCGCCGAACTCGTGGGTCTTGGTGCCGAGCGTGGTGGCACGGAAGGCATTCTGCTTCCATTGCTGGAGCCAGTATTCAGGCGTCATGCCGTTCTTCTCCGCATAGCGGATGGACTGCACTACCTCGTCAAACGGTTCGCGGATGAAGCGGTGTCCGATGCCTGATACGGAGCAGAGCGACTGACCATGAAGCAGGTAGATGTGTCCTTCCTCATAGAACTCCAGGTCCTCAAACTCGCGGAGTATCATCTCGCGGGCTGCCGTGACCTGCTGCGGTTCCCCCTGGATGGTAAACATCCCTTCGGAGAGTGAGTGGTGTGGTGCTGTCTGCTCCATGGTCTGTCTGTCTGCGCTTTCGCTTTTTTGTATCTGTTGAGTTAAACCTCCTCGCGGTGGATGACGGAGCCGTTGGCCTGGTGTGTAGCCAGGATGAGCACCTCGGCTATCTGTACATGCTTGGGGGCAGAGGCGGCGTAGAAGGCTACATCGGCAATGTCAGCTCCCGTAAGGGGTTTGATGCCTTGATAGACCTTATCGGCCCGGGCGTTGTCACCGTGGAAACGCACGTTACTGAAGTTGGTCTCGACCAGCCCCGGCTTGAGGTTGGTGACACGCACGGCAGTCTCAGCCACGTCAATGCGCAGTCCGTCGGTGATAGCTTTCACGGCAGCCTTGGTGGCGCAATAGACGTTACCACGGGCATAGGCTGCATCGCCAGCCACACTGCCAATGTTGATGACATGCCCCTCGTTGCGCTCCACCATGCCCGGTACGACAAGGCGCGTCATGGTGAGAAGTCCCTTGATGTTGGTGTCAATCATTGTGTTCCAGTCTTCCGGGTCTCCCTCATATTCCTTATCCAGTCCCAGGGCCAGCCCGGCGTTGTTGATCAGCACGTCGATGCGCTTCCAGGGTTCGGGCAGAGAATCCATGGCCTGCTGTGCCGCTTCGGCATCGCGCACGTCGAAGACGAGTGTCTTCACCTCCACGCGGTTGGCCTCCATCTGGGCCTGTATCATATTCAGTTTGTCAGCTTGTCGTCCTGTGAGAATCAGGTTATAGCCCCCTTCGGCAAATCTGCGTGCGCAAGCTTCGCCAATACCGCTTGTGGCACCTGTTATCAAAGCAATTTTTTTCATTGTGTTTATCTTTATGTTAAAATCAGGATTTTGTTTTCTGTAAATCTGTGTATGTTATGAATCTCTCTTACTTATTTAGTCTGGGTGTAACCCTCCTGCTTGAGTAGCTCCACGAGGCGAGTACGGTGGTCGCCTTGGATGATGATTTCACCAGCTTTGGCTGTTCCACCCACGCCGCAGCGTTGCTTGAGCAGCTTGCAGAGGGCGTTAATCTCCTCATCAGTGCCTACAAAGCCTCGAATCAGCGTGACGGTCTTCCCACTGCGTCCGGCCCGTTCCATGGCCAGGCGAAGCTTCTGCTGCTTGCGTGGCAGGGTAGGTGCCTCGTCGGGCAGCATCTCAGCCGCAGGCAGGTTATTATCCGCTTGTTCATCAGTGGGATATAGTCCCTTGAGTGCCTCCAGTTTGTCTCTCCAATCTTCCATATTAATCCTTCAGTCTTTGAAAAACTCGACAAAAATAGTGTTTTTTCTTGATACTGCGAGCAGATGAGGAATTTTTCTTTTAAGTTGCTTTTCCCTTTTAGGCAAACTAACACGAAATGAGCGATGCACCTTCGTACTTCTCCCTCCAGCAGGTTGTTGAGGAAGTCGATGATGAGTGGCTTCGGGATTTCCTGTCCGAAGATGCGCTTGAAACCGATGTCGGTGAAGGGGTTGACGAACTGTCCCATGGTTTGCTTTTTTAGTTTGTTATTTAAGTTTCGTAAGTTCCTAACTCGCCATTTTACATCGATATAATTCACAGTAGTCTCGTAATCCATGAAACGCTTCACGGCAGAGAGTATATTGTATTGAAGAGCTACGAGGGAGGTGCTTGCTATCTGTGCTGCAAAGTTGGCTATGGACAACATCTAGAGCTTGCTTAAGCCGCTCAAGGAGGATGTCAAGCCGAA
>JBJEKT010000205.1:0-5363 GCA_051878775.1 Bacteroides sp.
CAACCAACCTTAAAAATAAGGCTTGAAGTAGTCAACCAAAAGCGTTAGACTACAGTCAACCAAAAGCGTTAGACTACAATGTCAACTGCTTTCACCCCGATGAAAAACGATTTTCATCCCGAGGAAAAACGTTTTTCATCCAGCTGATAACAAATTACCAATGTGATGAAAGCACCCCAGCGATGGGATAAATGGCTATCGTATGGCAGGATGCTGCAGGATGCTCAATGCCATATTTGGGCCTGTAAAAATAAGCATGTTTGAATGTGCTTATTTGAAAAACCGCATTCAGGCAGCTGATTACCTGTGAATTACAAAGGTACGATAAGAAAACGCCCATAAAATACTTGCTCCCTCGTTACAGATAAGAAAGGATATAAAGACAGTAGATTCGGCCTGGCCTCTGCTTTGTCACACTACCCTTCCGATAAATGAGGTAAGAATGATATAGAAATGGCAAATCAAGAAGCTGCAAGCCGTATTTCTAGGTTTATCTTCAATCAACAGAAGAGCGTAGATAAGGAGAATTAAGCCATAATACCATTGATGGTGCAAGACTAAAAGTCGTAGTGTAATGCCTACTATACAGATATCTAATATACGTAAGGCTCAAAGAGATCATCCATCGTGACTTCCGACTGTACGATTCCCGAATGGGCGTTGCGCTTGACACCATAGGTTGTAATCATTGTAAGGTGCAGTGCTGATCGGGAGCCATTGGCCTCGCGAAACGCCTCTATCTTGTTACGAAGCTGCATGTCATAATTGTTGTCAATGGCGTATGGATTGATAGAGAACTTTATCTCGCAGAGGTTGATTACCCGGTCTCTACGGTCAATGACCAGGTCTATCTGAGCACCATGGCCTGTACAGCCTTCTTTCTCTGAAAACCATACGGAGTCTTGCGAAAGAACCCCTAGGATGCCGAGCCTCCTTTTTATCTGCTGGATATGCGACTTACACACCAATTCAAAAGCATTGCCTGCCCATGCCCTGCGTGAAGAGCTATCGAGCGTATGGGTCCAAAAGCGTTCGTCACGCCCATAGTTGTCTTTAATGAAACGGTAATAGAATAAAGTGTAGTTATCACATAGCTGATATACCATATTCTTACGCTTATTGCCAAAGTAATGGTATTGGCGCACAAAATCGGAGTCCACCAGATTCTGGAGTATACGGGTAAGGTCACCATTGTTTGCCAACTTTGCTGCAGCAGACAGTTCATTCCTCGTCATCCCCATCTTCTTGGCAGACAAAGCTTCAACCACTCTGACATAAAGCTCGCTATTGCGGAACAGCGTGCGGTAGAGGTGCTGAAACTCATCCCATAATCCGCCCTTCTGCCTGAAAAACAGATTGTCGATATTGGCCGAATAAGTAAGGTCCTCATCGAGTTGGCTAAGGTAAAAGGGGATACCTCCCATCGTCATATAACACTCCACGATGTCATAACGACTCCACTCAATATGACGTGATTTCAGATATTCCTCTGTCTCGTTGAGCGTAAAGGGATGCAGATACAACCGGATGGCATGTCTGTTGAACAGCCCACCCGGGTTGTCTGCAAAGTTTTCTCTCATCCATGCAGTAGCTGAACCACATACTATCATCATCAAGTTGGGCTGCTGAGCACCGAAACTATTCCAGAAATATTCAAAAGAGGAGAGGAAGTCCGACTTTGGAGAATCCATCCATGGTATTTCGTCGATAAAAATGAGTTGCCGCTCATCAATTGGACGACTTTCCACAAACGACCGTAGCATGGAGAAAGCCTCATTCCACGAGGAGGGTATGGGAAGGTCTGGCTGATAGACACAACGCAAATCATCAGCAAAATGTGCCAACTGAACCTCCTTGGGCTGGTCGTACGCTCCAGTTAGCCTAAGAGCAAAACGACCTCGAAACAACTCCGAAACGAGATATGTCTTGCCCACTCTCCGGCGACCATATACTATCACGAGCTGAGCCTTATTGGATTCATAGCATTTCTGCAATCTCCGAATCTCTTCCCTTCTACCTATAATATTGCTTGTATTCATACGGCAAATATACATCTATTTTCTTAATCAGGATAAATTATACCTCTAAATCTTATAAAAAAAGCACGATTTAGAGTGAAAACAGGCGATTATACCTCTAAATCTTATAAAAAAAGCACGATTTAGAGGAGCTATCGTACCACCACCTTCAGTTGTCACCGAATGCGTAAGCGCATATAAATGATATTTTTGCGGGCGATTTTTTGGCCGTATCGGGAGTTATTCCTACTTTTGCAACCTGAAAAGTCAGGCTGTTGCCTGCATTCACCAATGCAAGAGGAAATAATGGACCCGAATCAGTATAAAGAGATGCTCACCAGAGCTGTGGACGAATTGTCGGAGAGTGAATCCTACAAAGGATTATTTCATCGCCATGTGGATGGCACGCCTATCCCCTCGTGGAGTGCGCTCAACGAGATGGTGGAACTGGCCCGAGCCATCCTGTTCCCAGGCTACTACGGCCCGTCGGTCATCTACAGCCACACGATGAAGTACCATATCGGCGTGGAGGTAGAGCAGCTGCACGGGCTGCTGCAGCAGCAGATTCTGGCTGGCCTCTGCTTCGGCATGGGCAGCGACGACGAGACGCAAACT
The DNA here is from genome assembly GCA_051878775.1 of Bacteroides sp. Taxonomy (GTDB): domain Bacteria; phylum Bacteroidota; class Bacteroidia; order Bacteroidales; family Bacteroidaceae; genus Bacteroides. Next base: position 2,634 of record JBJEKT010000205.1, read on the forward strand.
CCGCTCCTCTCCCCCTGCACCGACTACCAGCGGAAAAAGGCAGCCCTCATCGCAGCACGCTTCATCGAAAAGCTGCCGGAGTTACGACGCACGCTGGCCACCGACGTAGAGGCAGCCTACAATGGCGACCCTGCAGCCACCTCGTTTGGCGAGGTGATATGCTGCTACCCAGCCATCAGGGCCATCAGCAACTACCGCATCGCACACCTGCTGCTCACACTAGGTGTCCCGCTGATTCCGCGCATCATCACGGAGATGGCACACAGCGAGACGGGGATTGACATCCACCCAGGGGCACAGATAGGACCCTACTTCACCATCGACCACGGCACAGGTGTGGTGATAGGCGAAACCTGCATCATCGGGAGCAACGTGAAGCTCTACCAGGGTGTGACCCTTGGTGCCAAGAGCTTCCCGCTCGACGAGCAGGGCAATCCCGTCAAGGGCATACCCCGCCACCCTATCCTGGAGGATGATGTGATAGTCTATAGTAACGCCACCATCCTGGGCCGCATCACCATCGGCAAGGGAGCCACCGTGGGAGGCAACATCTGGGTGACTGAGAATGTGCCCGCTGGAGCAAGAATAACGCAAAGAAAATAAAAGAGATATATGCAAGAATTTGAAATGATAGCCAAGACTCTGGAGGGTCTGGAGCAGGTGCTGGCTCAGGAGCTGACCGAGCTGGGTGCCAACAATTTGGAAATAGGCAGACGCATGGTGGCCTTCACGGGCGACAAGCGGATGATGTACAAGGCCAACTTCTGCCTGCGCACGGCCATCCGCATCCTGAAACCCATCTGCCACTTCACCGCCACCAACCCCGATGAGGTCTATGAACAGGTCAAGGCCATCCCCTGGGAGGACTACATGAGCACATCGCACACCTTCGCCGTGGATGAAGTGGTGTTCAGCAGCGAGTTCCGCCACTCCAAGTTCGTGGCCTACCGTGTGAAGGATGCCATAGCCGACCACTTCATGGAGCGCGAGGGCAAGCGTCCGGGCGTGCGCATCAACGCGCCTGACCTGCTCATCAACATCCACATCGCTGAGACAAAGTGTACCCTCTCACTGGATGCCAGCGGGGAATCACTCCACCGCCGTGGCTACCGCCAGGAGGCGCTTGAGGCACCACTCAACGAGGTACTGGCCGCAGGCATCATCCTCATGACGGGCTGGAGAGGTGAGACGGACTTTATCGACCCGATGTGTGGCTCAGGCACGCTGCCCATTGAGGCCGCCCTCATCGCACGCAACATCGCCCCGGGTGTATTCCGACAGGGGTACGCCTTCGAGCACTGGCCCGACTTTGATGCCGACCTGCTGGACGAAATCTACAATGATGACAGCAACGAACGCGAGTTCACCCACCATATCTATGGTTACGACAATAATCCACGAGCCATCGAAGTGGCCACACGCAACGTCAAGGCTGCTGGTCTCTCCAAGAGTATCACGCTCAAAGTACAGCCTTTCCAGGCCTTTGAGCAACCTGCGGAGAAGGCCATCATCGTGACCAATCCCCCCTATGGCGAGCGCATCTCAGCACCCGACCTGCTGGGACTCTATCAGATGATTGGCGAGCGACTGAAGCACGCCTTTGCCGGTGGAAACGCCTGGATTCTCTCCTACCGTGACGAGTGCTTCGACCAGATAGGACTGAAGCCCACCAAGAAGATACCGCTGATGAACGGTGCCCTGGAGTGCCAGCTGCGGCAGTACGAGCTCTTTGAAGGAAAGTACAAGCAGTTCCGCGAAGAGGGCGAAAAGCTGGACAAGGCTCCCGAACAGCGACCTGCTGCCAAGGGCAAGCGCAAAGAGTTTGCCTCGCGCGAAGGGCGCAAGCAGTTCTTCACCCAAGGCGAAGGCCGCAAGCAGTTCACTCCCAAAGGGGAGAAGGAAGGCTTCGCTCCCCGCAGAGAGAAGCGCTACAGCCCCGACGACAGGGAGGGAAAACGGAAATTTCCTCCACGCGATGAACGGAAACCCTTTGAGAAGAAGTTTGAAAAGAAAGCATTTAAACCCCGTTCGGGTGAATCGTACCCCGAACGTAAACGTCGCGAAGCCCGCGAGAAAGGAGAACAACAATGAACAACCGCTTGATAAAGCGTAGCCTTTGCATTGCCGCAATGGCTGCATGTACCCTATTTCATTCTACCATCATGGCACAAGAGCAACGACCCCTACCCACGCTGGAGGACCTGATTCCTGGTGGCGAAACCTACCGCTTTGCTGAAAACATCTACGGCCTGCAGTGGTGGGGCGACCTCTGCATCCGTCCCAAGGAGGAGCAGGTGGTAGCCATCGATCCACAGTCAGGCAAGGAGAATCTGCTCTTCACCCTGGAGCAAGTGAACAAAGCGCTGAAAGAGGCTGGCCTCAAGCCGATGCAGCACCTCAGCAACATCCGCACGCCCTGGGCGAAGCAGTTTATCGCCCTGCTGCCACGGGCACAAAAGTATGCCCTCTACAACTGGAGCACGGGCAAAGTAGAGAGCCGCGATGACCTGCCTAAAGAGCCGGCTGCCAACTTCGACTACGAGACCAACAGCCGCAATCTGGCCTATACCGTAGGCAACAACCTCTACGTCAACGGTCGCCGTGTGACCGATGAACCTCAAGGCGTGGTGTGCGGACAGAGCGTACACCGCAACGAGTTCGGCATCTCTAAAGGGACCTTCTGGAGCCCCAAGGGTACGCTGCTGGCCTTCTACCGCATGGACGAAAGCA
>JBJEKT010000206.1:0-22979 GCA_051878775.1 Bacteroides sp.
TTTCGTTACTTTTGCAACAAAATTATCAAATACTGTTGTTTTTGCTATGAAAACTTTAGAAAGATTGTTTGCAGAGAAGTTGCTGAAGATAAAGGCAATCAAGATTCAACCAGCCAATCCCTTCACCTGGGCCTCAGGTTGGAAGTCTCCGTTCTACTGTGATAACCGTAAAACGCTGTCATATCCTTCTCTGCGTAGTTTTGTAAAGACGGAAATCACCCGTCTGATCCTCGAACGCTATGGCCAGGTGGATGCCATTGCCGGTGTAGCTACTGGAGCTATCCCGCAGGGTGCACTCGTAGCCGATGCGCTCAACCTGCCCTTTGTCTATGTGCGCTCCACCCCGAAGGACCATGGACTGGAGAACCTGATTGAAGGCGAACTGCGTCCTGGTATGAAGGTAGTGGTCGTTGAAGACCTGATTTCAACCGGTGGCAGCAGCTTGAAGGCTGTAGAAGCTATCCGACGCGATGGATGCGACGTCATCGGCATGGTAGCCGCCTATACCTACGGTTTCCCCGTGGCTGAAAAGGCATTCAAGGAGGCCAAGGTGCCCCTCGTTACCCTGACCAACTACGAAGCCGTGATGGAGGTTGCCCTGCGTACGGGCTACATTGAAGAGGCTGATATCGAAACCCTGAACGAGTGGCGTAAAGATCCCGCTCATTGGGGTGAAGTAAAATGAGCCGCTTCTGCAGATTTGCTCTCTTTAACTATAGTATAGGTAGATGAAAGAACCGTTTGGATGCCCCATGGGTGTCCGAACAGTTCTTTTCATTGTTTTTAATCAAGAACAGTCATGACGAAATTTGAAAGCCAAGTTAAGCATATCCAGGCCCCTCAAGAGGCCGTATATACCAAACTCTCCGATCTTAACAACCTGCAGCAGCTGATGGACCTCGTGCCCCCCGGCAAGCTGGATATGATCAAGTCGTTTGATGCCGACTCCATTACCGTAGAGGCCCCCGGCGTGGGTGAAATAAAAATGATAGTTGTAGAGCGCACCCCCTCCAGTTGCATCAAGTTTGCCTCTGAAAAGTCGCCCATGCCCTTCAACCTATGGATTCAGATGCTCCCCGTCACTGAGACAGAGAGCAAGGTGAAGGTAACGGTAGGCGTAGAGCTCAACACCTTCCTTAAAGCCATGGTGCAGAAACCTCTGAACGATGCCGTAGAGAAGATGGCCAACGCCTTGACACTTATCAAGTATTGAGCTGCAAGCTATGAGTAACGGGCTGTGGCTTTTCATCATAGATTAATAATCATTAACCCCCTGTATTATTGTGGCAACTAAACTTTGGGAAAAATCGGTAGAGGTCAACAAGGAAATTGAACGCTTTACCGTAGGACGTGACCGAGAGATGGACCTCTACCTGGCTAAGTACGACGTGCTGGGCTCCATGGCTCATATCACGATGCTCGAGACAATCGGACTGCTTACTGCTGAAGAGCTGCAGCAGTTGCTGGATGAGTTGAAGTGTATCTATGCTCAAGCTGAGCGTGGGGAGTTTATCATTGAGGAAGGTGTAGAGGATGTACACTCGCAGGTGGAGCTGATGCTGACCCGCCGATTGGGCGATGTGGGCAAAAAGATACATAGCGGACGTTCACGCAACGACCAGGTGCTTGTTGACTTGAAACTCTTCACCCGGGCAGAAATCAAGGAGATTGCCGAAGCAGTAGAGTTGCTTTTCCATGCACTTGTTGAGCAGAGTGAGCGCTACAAGGGCGTACTCATGCCCGGCTACACCCACCTGCAGATAGCTATGCCTTCGTCGTTCGGGCTTTGGTTTGGTGCCTATGCCGAGAGTCTAGTGGATGACATGCTCTTCCTGCAAGCCGCCTTCAAGATGTGTAACCGCAACCCCTTGGGCTCTGCAGCTGGCTATGGCTCCTCCTTCCCGTTGAACCGTTCGCTCACCACCCGTCTGCTGGGCTTTGACTCGATGAACTACAACGTAGTTTATGCCCAGATGGGGCGTGGCAAGATGGAACGTAACGTAGCCTTTGCTCTCGCCTCAATAGCCGGTACGGTGGCCAAGCTGGCTTACGATGCCTGTCTCTTCAACAGCCAAAACTTCGGCTTTGTGAAGCTCCCCGACGACTGTACCACCGGTTCAAGCATCATGCCCCATAAGAAGAACCCCGATGTATTCGAACTGACGCGCGCCAAGTGCAATAAGCTGCAGGCCCTGCCTCAACAGATTATGATGATAGCTAATAACCTGCCCTGTGGCTATTTCCGTGACCTCCAGATTATCAAGGAGGTCTTCCTCCCTGCTTTCCAGGAACTGAAGGAATGCCTGCAGATGACTACCTACATCATCCGCGAGATGAAGGTCAACGAGCACATTCTTGACGATGAGCGTTATGCGCCTATCTTCAGTGTCGAGGAGGTGAATCGCTTAGCCCGCGAGGGAATGCCCTTCCGCGATGCCTACAAGAAGGTTGGCCTTGACATTGAGGCCGGATGCTTCGTACCTTGCAAGGAGGTACACCACACCCATGAAGGCAGCATAGGCAATCTCTGCAACGAGGCTATCTCTACCTTGATGCAACAAGTGGTGGAGGGCTTCAACTTCAAGGGTATGGAGCAGGCCGAGCGTCAGCTGCTGGGTCGTTAATCACCTGGCGTTTCCCAAAGTATCTTCCGAGGTTCTACAAGGATTACTTTGGGAAACGCCCAGGATACTAAGAAAACATTTTGCCTTATAAGAATCGAATCATGAAAACCTGTTATTTTTTATTCTGCTGGTTGCTATTTCTTTCTTTTACAGCAGTAGCAAACCCTGTTGACCGTCTGTTGGAGCGCTTGGAAAAGGGGGCTTCCACTCGTTTTGTGACTGAGCGTGTCTCCTCTGAGAAGGACTTCTTCGAGCTCTCCTCCCGCAAGGGTAAGGTGGTGGTGCAAGGAAATACGTACGTCAACATCGCTAGTGGCTTGCACTATTACATCAAGCATTACTTGCATCAGCAGGTTTCCTGGAACAACTTCGGCATCCAGTTGCCCGATGAGCTTCCCTTGCCAGAGCAGGCGGAACGGCATGAGACAGACATCCAGTTACGCTATGACTTCAACTATTGTACCCACTCTTACTCCATGGCCTTTTGGGATTGGGAACGCTGGGAGCAGGAGATTGACTGGATGGCTCTGCATGGCATCAACTTGCCCCTGGCCGTCACAGGCACGGAGTGTGTCTGGTTCAATGTATTGAAGAAGCTCGGATACAGCCGTGAGGAGATTGATGCATTCATAGCCGGTCCTGGCTTCCTGGCTTGGTGGATGATGAACAACCTGGAAGGGTGGGGTGGTCCCAATCCTGACAGTTGGTATGCACGTCAAGAGGCGCTGCAGAAAAAGATTGTGGCCCGGATGCGTGAGCTGGATATGCACCCCGTTTTTGCAGGTTATGCTGGTATGGTACCCAACAACGCCCGGGAGAAACTTCATCTTGATGTGGCCGACCCTGGTACCTGGTGCGGCTATCGTCGGCCTGCTTTCTTGCAACCTACCGACCCCCGCTTTGGCGAGATAGCCGACCTGTACTATAAGGAGATGACTCGTCTCTTTGGCAAAGCTGACTACTACAGTATGGACCCCTTTCACGAGGGAGGGTCTGTAAAGGGAGTTGACCTCCAAGCCTCAGGCAAGGCTATTCTGGAGGCTATGCGTCGCACTAATCCGAAAGCAGTCTGGGTGGCACAAGCCTGGCAGGCCTGCCCCTATCAGAAGATGATAGAACAATTACCTAAAGGAAGTATCCTTGTGCTCGACCTCTTTGCCGAAAACCTTCCCCAATGGGGAGATTCCGCTTCACCCTGGTGCCGTAAGGAGGGATTTGTGGGACACGACTGGGTCTATTGCATGTTACTTAACTATGGTGGTAATGTGGGCCTGCATGGTGCGATGCAACAGGTAGTGGACGGCTACTTCAAGGCACGCCAGTCAGAGTTTGCTACCTCTTTACGCGGTGTGGGTATGACTCCAGAGGGGATTGAGAACAACTCTGTGATGTACGAACTGCTCTGCGAGCTGCCTTGGCACGACAAGCCATTTATGGTGGAGGAGTGGCTGAAGGAGTATGTAGCATCCCGTTATGGTGACTGTCATCCTACGCTTTACGAGGCTTGGCTTAAGTTGGCTCACTCCATCTATGCTGCTCCATTTGGGTCGTATCAGCAAGGTACCCATGAGTCCATCTTCTGTGCACGTCCCTCTGACAAGGCCTATCAGGTATCCAGCTGGTCGTGCATGCAGGATTATTACGATCCTCAGGAGGTGATACAGGCAGCAGAGCAGTTTGCTTCTGTCCGTTCGATGTTTGCTGGACGTGCGAACTACGATTATGACCTGGTGGACATCACACGTCAGGCCACGGCTGAGCGGGGACGATTAGTCTATAAGGTGATGCAGGCAGCCCTTGCCGCCAACGAGAAGCAACTCTTTGCTCAAGCTGGTGAGCGTTTCATGCAGCTGCTGATGCTGCAGGACAGCTTGCTTGCTACCCGTCCGGAGTTCCGGTTGGACAGTTGGGTCAAACGGGCTGAGGCTATTGGTCGCACGCCTGAGGAGAGGGATCATTACCGCTTCAACGCCAAGGTGCAGATTACGACCTGGGGCAATCGTGTGGCAGCTGAAGAGGGTGGCTTACGTGACTATGCCCATAAGGAGTGGAACGGTTTGCTCGGACAGCTTTATGCCAAGCGTTGGCGCACCTACATTGACCAGAAGTTGCGTTACTGGGATTCACCATCAGCACCTTCCATCGACTGGTTTGCGCTTGATGAACAGTGGTTACGCTTGAACTGAGTGGGTGTCAATCCAGTATATTGCTTGAAGGCGGTACTGAAGTAGGAGGGAGTGGAGAAGCCCACCTGCTCGGAAATCTCCGTAAACGACTTGTGCGTAGTACGAATCAGTTGTACCGCTTTCTCCATACGCAATTTGTTGATGTATTCGTTGGCGCTTATACCGGTAATAGCTTTGATTTTGTTGTAGAGGGAAGCACGGCTCATGGCCAGTTGCTTACAGAGCAACTGTACATCGAGCGTGCTTTCAGCCATGTTCTGCTGGATGATTTCGTTTAGTTTCAAAAGGAAGTCTTCATCTACCTGGCTGAAGGTATTCTCTTCGGGCAGGGGGAGTGATCCCGATGTAAGATATCTGCGGCGCACCTGTTCACGGTTCTTCAACCGGCTCTTCACGAGCGCCATCAGCATCTCTATCTCAAAAGGCTTGCTCAAGTAGCCATCAGCTCCCGTCTTGTAACCACTCTCTATGCTTTGGTTGTCACTCTTGGCGGTCAATAATATAATAGGTATATGGCTGGTCTCTAAATCTCCCTTCAGCTTTTGGCAGAGCTGATAGCCGTTCATGCGGGGCATCATCACGTCGCTAATCAGGATATCCGGGTGGTGGCTTAGAGTGAGTTGGAGGGCTTGCCGTCCGTCAGCAGCCAGGATTATTTTCTTAAAATAGGGAGTGAGCGCTTCCTTTAGGAAGTTGGTCAGATCGCTGTTGTCATCAGCTATCAGGAGGGTGTAGGAAGTTGTATCAAATTGTTCATCTTCCAGTGGAGTCTCGCTGTGGTCATCGGCCAGCAGCTCGTTTAAGTAGGGCTTGGGGGTACAGAGACGCTTCTCGGTGGTGAGCGTCAACGGGATTTCAAAGTAGAAGGTTGCCCCCTTGTCGGGGTTGTTAAGGGCCCCCATGATGCCTTGGTGTTGTTCAATCAGGATTTTGGCAAAGGAGAGCCCGATGCCAGTACCGTGCATTTCGCCGTCACCTTGGTAGAAACGGGTGAAGAGCTTGCTGTTGTCAATGTGTGTCAGCCCTTCCCCTTGGTCGCTCACGGCTACGCGCACCCAACGTTTTTCTGCCAAGAGTTCAGTACGTAGGGTAATAACACTATCATGAGGGCTGTGCTTCAAGGCATTCATCAGCAGATTGGTCAGAACGATTTCTCCTTTCTCTTTGTCGAAACTCACCTCTTCGATGTGAGGGTCAAGCACGAATTGTATCTGGATATGGTTGGCTTCGGCCTCACCTACAAAGTCCTGCGCCACTTGGGTCACCCATTGGTTCAAAGGATGAGGCTGCAGGAGCAGGTGACTCTCACCCACCTCCATCTTGCGCAGGTCGAGTACTGTATTTATCAGCTCCTTCATCCGTCTTGACTGGCGGTAGATGGCTTGTAGCGGGATGTAGTAGGGCTCATCTGACTTGATTTGTTGGAGTAGTCGCTTCAAGGGGGCATGGATGAGTGTAAGTGGTGTGCGCAGCTCGTGGCTCACGTTGATGAGGAAGCGCACTTTTTCCTCATATACCTGTTGTTCATGCTCCTTCATGGCCCATCGCATAGTCTCCTCCTTGCGGCGTATGGTGCGCCAAATCAGCAGGAGGATAATCAGCGTGACGGTAAATGCACAACCCATTACGAACCACCAGGTGGCATACCAGGGTGGCAGCACGTGCAGGGTCATGACTTGAGTGTAGGGTGCCCACTTCCCATCCTTGGTATTGCATGAAGCCTGGATGCGATAGGTGCCTTGCTGCAGAGCACGCAGGGTGATAGAGGGCTGGTGGGTGATGACTTCATCCTGAAACAGCCCATCAACGTGATAGCGGTAGAGTCGTTTCCTGAAGATATCCCTTTCGCGTGCCATGAAGCGAATGCTGACGTGCGTACCATGAGGAATGGATAGTTCGTGTTTGGGGTTGGCAGAGATGTCACCATTCGATTCTCCATTGAAAAGAACATCTGACAGTTGCAGGATGGGGATGTCGGGTTGTTCAGGCAGCAGGTCGGACTCAATGCGCAGCAGGCCTTGTACTCCTCCCATGTAGATGTCACCCTCTTGACTTGTCCATTTTGATTTGCTCCGGTATTCGTTGGGCTGAACGCCGTCGCTCTCCCCGTACATAATAAAACGTTGTTCATCGGGAAGGTAAGAGAACAGGGTGTTGTCTGCACCAATCCACAGGCGTCCTTTGGAGTCGCAGGCAATGGAGGAGATTTCGTTGTAGAGCTCTGTAGGCAGTGAGGTGATTGATCCGTTGGAGGGGTTGAAGCAGGCCAGGCCTCGGTTGGTTCCTAGCCAGATATTGCCTTTGGAGTCGAGTGTGGCCGAAGTGATGGATTGCCCCTGGCGGCAGGTGAGGATGGCTTTCAGCTGGGCCGATTCACGGTTGAGGCGATAGACGCGTCGTGTGTCACAGAGGAAGGTGGCTTTTGGCGTGGAAGCGATGCTTTGCAGGCTGCCCCAGTAGATAGGTTTCTCTTCGTGGGCGATAGTGAACCGTTTTTGGTCGATGTGGTAGATGTAAACGTGGTCAGCCAGGAAGAGGATGGTATGGGGTGAGTCTTGAAATAGATTGACGGCATGTCCGTGTCGGCAGAGGCGATTGGTGGTTGCTTCATCTATCAGGGTGAATGGTTCAATCTGACCTGTGCGGAGATTGAAGAGGAACAATCCTTCGGAGAAGACAGAAAGCATCAGTTGCCCAGGCTTAAAGCCACAGATTGAGGCTATCTTCATGCCGTTGGTACTTTCGTAGGTGTTGAATGTCCCGCTCTGTGGGTCGAAGCTGTTTACCCCACCTCCGTCTGTTCCGATGTAGAGTATCTGGCTGCCTGTCTGTTGGTAGAGGCTGAGAACGACGGGGTGGTTCAGGCCTTGATGGCTTCCTGGTTGCACATCGGTATAGGTACGCATGGAGACCTTTGAGAGTTCGATGAGGCCGTTATATACGCCTCCTAGCCACAAGTTGCCGTATGGGTCGTTGTAAAGGCAATTGATGGAGTTGGTAGGGAGGGTATATTGTTTTCCGCCAGCATGATGCTTAATATGCGTAAACTGTCCGCTTTCTGGATTGAGGATGTTGATGCCTCCTCCGTCAGTACCTATCCAGAGTTTTCCTTGTCGTTGTTCTAGGCAGAGCACAATGTTATGACTGAGTGCAGAGTTCCTTGTATGATAGGAATGTATCAGTTGTCCGTTGGTATGAAAGCTGCGCACCCCTTCGTTGTAGGTTGCTACCCAAAGTCGCTGCTGTTTGTCCAGCAGCATGTCTGTAATTTCCAACCCGCAATCGTAGGGGGCGCTATGCATCTGTCCATTCAGAAGGTTCATGCTGTAGAGTCCTTTCCAGCGGCTGCCTAGCAACAGGATGTTGTTGGGCAGAAGGCAAAGCTTTACGATGCGAAGCTCCTCCTCTGTGGGTATGTTGTACCACCTGACAGCTCGCTCCGCACCTGCGTCCAAACGGTAGAGAACCTGACCCGAGGCGAACAACATGCTGTTTTGGTAGGTGCATGCGGCAAAGGCAACGACTGGATTACCCTCTTGGTCAAGCAATCGATGGAAATGGTTGTGGTTGTAATCGTACGAGGCCACTCCTTGGTCGGTCATAATCCATAGCGTATGGCGGGAGTCGGCTGTAATCTGGTAGATGTAATCTCCCGGGAGGGAATTGGAGTCCTTCTCGGCAAAAATATAGCGGTATTGCTCGTGACCATCAAAGCGTCCTAATCCAGCACGTGTGCCGGTCCACACGAATCCTTTACTGTCGGCATAGATGCAGTTGACGGTAGAGGGCAGTCCAGCCTGAAGTGCAATGCGTGTGAAGTGGTAGTGAGCTGCGCGGAGTAGCGTGCTGGGCAGCAGGGTGACGAGCGTCAGGAACAATACGCAGGCCAGGGTATGGTGTGAATAGTATCGGATCATGTTTCATAAGGCTTTTGCACGGCAAAAATAGGACTTTTTCTCATTCAGTGGAACGTTTGGCACTACTTTTCTCTGTTTATTCTTCCTATTTTACTATTTTTGAAAGCAAAATAGACAATAATGTTAGCTTTTGATGAGAGGATTGATTACCTTTGCCCATGTTTTTTTACCTAAAATAATCAACCTTATGGCTATTACCTCAACAAACATGCTCCCATGGCTGACCGGGGCTACCGCTTTGGCCTCTCTGACGGCTTGCTCTACCAAGCAGGTGCAGCAACCCACTCGTCCCAACATCGTCTATATCATGACCGATGACCATACCGCTCAGATGATGAGCTGCTATGACCGTCGTTACGTCTCTACTCCCAATCTCGACCGGATAGCTGCCGATGGAGTGCGCTTTACGCAAAGCTTCGTGGCCAATTCGCTGAGCGGTCCCAGCCGTGCTTGTATCCTGACCGGTAAGCACAGCTGTGCCAATCGCTTCTTCGACAACACCACTTGTGTGTTCGACACGACGCAACTTACTTATCCTAAATTGCTTCGTGAGGCTGGCTACCAGACTGCTGCTATCGGCAAATGGCATCTGGAAAGTCTCCCTTCCGGATTTGATTACTGGAAGATAGTGCCTGGCCAGGGCGATTACTACAATCCGGACTTCATCCTGCAGACGGGTGATACAGTCCGTCAGGAGGGATACCTCACCAACCTGATTACGGATGAGGCCATCGACTGGATGGAGCACCGTCGTAACCCGGATCAACCCTTCTGCCTTTTGATACATCACAAGGCCCAGCACCGTAACTGGATGGCCGATACCTGCCATTTGGCACTCTATGAGGATCAAGAGTTTCCTTTGCCGGAAAATTTCTTTGACCACTACGAAGGTCGTCCTGCCGCTGAGGCTGCCGAGATGCGCATTGCGCGTGACATGGACTTGATTTATGACCTCAAGATGTACCAGGAAGATCGTCAGTCCAGGTTACGTCCCAATTATGAGGCTTTTGTGGGAAGAATGAATCAGGAACAACGTGCGGCTTGGGATGCCTTCTACCGTCCGATTGCTGAAGAGTTCTACAGCAGTAATCTGCAAGGCAAGGAGCTGGCACAATGGAAGTTCAACCGCTACATGCGCGACTATGCCAAGACCCTCCGTTCGCTCGATGAGAATGTGGGCCGTGTCCTCAATTACTTGGAGGAACACAACCTGCTCGACAACACCCTGATAGTCTATACTTCCGACCAAGGTTTCTACATGGGTGAACATGGCTGGTTCGACAAGCGCTTCATGTACGAAGAGTCGATGCATACCCCGCTCATCATGCGTCTACCCAAGGGCTATGCTGCTAAGGGTGATATCAACGAACTGGTGCAGAACATTGACTTTGCTCCCACCTTCCTCGATCTGGCCGGCGTACGTGTGCCCAAGGAGATGCACGGCGTTTCGTTGCTGCCCCTGCTTAGGGGAGAGCATCCCACGGATTGGCGAAGCGCGCTCTATTACCATTTCTATGAATATCCCGCCGAACACATGGTGAAGCGTCATTACGGTGTACGTGATGAACGTTACAAGCTGATACATTTCTATAATGACATCGATGTATGGGAACTCTATGACCTCCAGAACGACCCCATGGAGATGCATAACCTCTATGGTCATCCTGATATGGAAGCGATAACCCTTGCGCTCAAGGAGGAGTTGAAGCGACTTCAGACCCAATATGGAGATACAGAAGCACTTGCCATCACTATAAATAGTCAAAAATAGCATTTTTTGTAAGTAAAATAGCTGTTTTTGAAAAACCTTTTGCCTTCTCTACTGTTACTTTTGCAACGCCTTTGGGTGAGATAAAGCGCCCAAAGGCGATTCAGATTATTCATGTTTATCTTTAATTTATTACTCATGGAAAGAATGAAACCTATTGCAAAAGTGTTACCGCTGGCCTTGGGTCTGCTTTTCGCAGGAGTGTCAGCTCAGGCTGAGGTGTTGGAGACTTCTACCGTATCGTTGGTGAACCAGCAAGTGGCCAAGGTGACCGGAACGGTAGTGGATGGTGAAGGTTATCCGCTCATTGGTGTGAACGTATTTGAAAAGGGGAGTCAGAACAACGGTGCCATTACGGATGTGGATGGCAACTTTGTGCTGAATGTAGCTTCGAACGCGACACTCGTCTTTTCATACGTGGGTTACAAGACGCAGGAAGTACCTCTCAATGGAAGGAGAAACCTGCAGGTTAAGCTCCAGGAGGATAGCGAAGCCCTGGAGGAGGTGGTTGTTATTGGTTATGGTACTGTACGCAAGGCTGACCTGGCCGGCTCAGTGGCTGTAATGGATAACAAGCAGTTCAAGGATCAACCTATTACGCGTGTTGAGGATGCACTTCAAGGACGTGTTTCAGGTGTTTCGGTGATGTCGAGCGGTGTGCCGGGTGGCGATATGAAGATTCGTGTGCGTGGTACAAGTTCGGTCAACAAAAGTAACGACCCGCTCTACGTTGTAGATGGTATCGTGCGTGAGAGTGGCCTGGAGGGTATCAGCCCTGAGGATATCCAGAGCATGCAGATTCTGAAGGATGCTTCGTCAACCGCTATCTATGGTAGCCGTGGTGCCAACGGTGTAGTGCTCATTACGACCAAGGGTGGTAAGGTGGGTGCCACGCAGGTGGTAGTAGATGCAACTTTCGGACTAAGCAGCGCCTACAACATCCCTGAGGTGATGGGCACGAAGGAGTATGCTCAGGCTTTGGTGGAGTACAAGGGTGTGGATCAATCGGCCTTGCAGCCCTATCTGAGTGGACAGAATCCAGGTATCGACTGGATGGATGAACTGCTCCGCACGGGCGTGACGCAGAACTACAAGGTGGCCATCTCGAAGGGTAGCGAAGATACGCAATACTACGTCTCGGGTGGTTACCTGAGTCACAAGGGTGTAGTGACTGACACTAAGTTTGAACGCTATGCTGTTAAGGCTAATGTTCACTCTAAACTTTTCAAGTGGCTGGAGATGACAGCCGACATCAACATGTCGCAGAGCAACGGCTCGGGCGCAGGCTTCAATCAGAACCAGTCCAATCCGCTTTGGGTGGGATTGAATTACTCTCCTACCATGGAGATGATGAACAGCCTGGGACAGTACAATCAAGACCCCTACAACAACATCCAGAAGAACCCCTATGGCATCCTGCACGGCAACGAGAATGACCGTAAGCGGAGTGTGGTCAGCGGGCGGATTGACCTGAAATTCAATCTTATGAAAGGTCTTACCTTCACGACTACCAATGGCGTGGACTATTCTGATGCCAAAAGCTATAGTTACGGCAACTCTCTGGTGATGGGTAGCAGTTCGATGGGCAACAGCGACCGTTACAAACTGATGTTGCAGAGTTCTAATAACCTGACCTATATGGGGCATTGGGACAAGCACTCGTTGACCGCGACGGCTGTCTGGGAGGCTACTTCGTCCGAAACGCGCACCATGGGTATCAGCGGTAATAACCTGGCTGCTGAGCAGGTAGGCTACTGGAATGTACAGAATGCCAAGACTCGCGATGCCAGCAACGGTTACAGCAAGTGGAACCTCCTCTCTGGAGTGGCCCGCGTGATGTACAACTACGCTGACCGCTACATGCTGACCGCCACGTTCCGTGCCGACGGCAGCTCGCGCTTCACTAACGACAAGTGGGGTTATTTCCCCTCGATTGCAGCAGCATGGACGGTAACCAATGAGAAGTTTATGAAGAATCAGAAGATTTTCAGTGAATTGAAGGTTCGTGCCAGCTATGGTCTGATTGGTAATCAGGATATCACGCCCTATTCCACGCTCGGACTGATGGGCAGTACCTCCTTCAACTACGGTACCGATACCAACTATACCGGCTATTGGGCAAGTGGTCTGGCCACACCCGACCTGACTTGGGAGAAGGTGAAGCAGCTCGACCTGGGAGTAGACCTTGGATTCTTTGACAACCGATTGACCGTCAGCTTGGACTATTATGACAAGAAGACCTCTGATGCGCTCCTGCAACAAACCGCTGCCAATTACCTGGGCGGAACGAAGTACTGGGTGAATGCCGGTGAGGTGAGCAACAAGGGTCTCGATATCTCCATCAGCGGCCGTATCCTGCAGAGCAAGGATTGGCAATGGACCTCCACCCTGAACGGCAGTTACCTGAAGAATGAAGTGACTAAGTTGACAGCTCAGGAACCTACCCTCTACGGTGACTCACCTTCACCCGGTACAGTAGAGGCTTGTACCATCATCCGCGAGGGTGAAGCCATCGGTACCTTCTATGGTTACAAGTGGGCCGGATTGCAGAAGACGGCTGATGGCCAATGGGTAGATAGCTACTATAAGGCCGATGGTAGCGTCACCACCACACCCGAAGGTAGCGACCGTCAGGTGTTGGGTAAGTCATCCCCCGATTTCACCTTGGGTTGGAACAATACCCTTTCTTGGAAAAACTGGGATTTTAATTTCTTCTTCAACGCCGCTTTTGGTGCACAACGTTTGAATCTCGTTCGCTTCGCCATGAACACCAGCGTGGGTGCCTCTATGTTCGTGACCGACAAGGATTATTTTAATGAGGTTGGCAAGACCATGCCGACCTACGGTTCAGAGACCAAGAACTATGGTAACTCCAGCAAATGGCTTGAGGATGCTGACTACTTGCGCCTGGAGAACATCAGTGTGGCCTATACATTGCCTCGCAAGGTGACCAAGTTTGCCGATTTGCGCTTCTCCTTCTCTGTGCAGAACGTATTTACCATCAGCGGTTATAAGGGAATAGATCCAGCCGGTGCTTCGTTCAGCGCAAGCAAGGTGGATGCCGATAGCGGTATTGACATGGGTGCCTATCCCAATCCGCGCACCTTCTCACTCGGTGTACGTATGAATTTTTAAGAATAACTTACTAACCAAATAACTTAAGAACTCATGAAAACAAAAATATTTTTTAGCGGCTTGATGGCGGCTACGTTGCTGACTACCGCTTGCAGCGATTTCCTCACGGAAGATCCCAAGGGACAGCTGGTCCCCTCCTCCTTCTTCGTGTCGCAAGATGCGCTTGATGCAGGTGTGAATGCACTCTATGAGAAGGTGAACCAATTGCAGAGTTGGACTAACCCGAACTACCCTCAATGGCAGGGTGACGATATCACGGCCAATCCGGGATCCAACAAGCAGGCTTGCGCCGAACTGGATGCCTTCAGTGCAACCAATAATAATAAAGGTGTAACGGCTGCTTGGAACCTCAACTATACAGTTATCAAGGCAGCCAACCTGCTGATTGAAAATGCCGCCACCACGCCTGTTTCCGAGGAAGAGGTGAACATTGCTCTGGGGCAGGCTCACTACTGGCGTGCGTATGCTTACTATTACCTGGTGCGCATCTTCGGACCGTTGCCTCTCATCACTTCGGCCAACACGTCAGACCCCACTCCGCAACTCAGCTCAGTGGAGGAGATATATAACCTGATTGTAGATGACCTCAACAAGGCGTTGGTTGTGCCTACTTCATACAATAAAGCTCCGCGCCACCACGATGGTGTGGATGCGTACATTACGCGTCACGGTGTGGAGGCTACTCTGGCAGCTGTCTATATGTCGATGGCTGGCTATCCGCTCAACAAAGAGGGCTATTATGCCAAAGCAGCCGCCGAGGCCAAGAAGGTGATAGATGGTGCTTCGGCCTATGGTTACTACG
This sequence comes from Bacteroides sp., assembly GCA_051878775.1. GTDB lineage: Bacteria > Bacteroidota > Bacteroidia > Bacteroidales > Bacteroidaceae > Bacteroides. Next base: position 14,433 of record JBJEKT010000206.1, read on the forward strand.
TGGAGCCCGAGTGGAACCAGGTCTATTCTATGGGGCATAACTACAACAAGGCTACTGTGGTAGGAATTGACTATTCGCCCATCAACGGTAGCTGGGACCACGACTCGCAGCTTACCTCGTGCTGTCGTTTCGAAGGCCTTGGTGATGGCGGTTGGGGCGATGCCTGGGGCGAAATCAAGTTCTGGAAGAACTACCCGGAGGGACCGCGTAAGGATGCCATCTATGCCCCGAAGGTGACTTTCGAGAATGGCGACCGTGAGATTGTGAAGGCTGTAGATTGGTGGGCACTGGATAGCGAAGGAAAAAAGATAGTAGATGCCTATCACCCTATGTTCTGCATCTTTACGACCAACTGCGACGAGAACGGCAACGAAGTGGCTACTCCCTATGATTACACCAAGCCCAACTATCGAGGCATGACTAACGGCCATCGCCATCGTGTCATCCGCTATGCAGAGGTGCTGTTGTGGTATGCCGAGAGTTTGGCCCGTTCGGGTGGCGACCTGGGCACCGCCAAGCAATACCTCAAGCAGGTGCGCAAGCATGCTGTGAACGATGTGGACAACTTCACTTACATGGATGGCACCACCATAGCTATCGACAACATGAGTGCTGACCAGCTGGCCAAGGCTTGTCTGGAAGAGCATGGATGGGAAGTGGCTGGTAACTGGTGTGCTATGGTGACCCGTCGCAGCGACGAGTTCCGTATGAATCAGCTCAAGGAGAACTTCGACTACCGTGTAGCTAATCAGCCCATCACCATTGTGCCGGGCATTACTGCCAAGGAGAGTGTATCAGTGGTTAAGAGCACTTGGGCAGGCGATAACAGCATATACATCCCCTATCCTGATACTGAAGTAGAGAAGAATCCTAATCTTGTAAGAAAGTAAAGTAAGGATAACATTTCATACCCCACGAGTGGCACGATTTTGCGTGCTTTGCTAAGATTATGGAAAATAATCTGGCAAATGCACGGATATTCGTGCCACTTTTGTATCTTTACGCCCATAAAAAGCTAACCGATATATAGAAAATGCCTATGAATACCATAAGATACCTCTCTTCTTTGGGGAGCCTGTTACTCCCTGCTTTGCCTGTATGGGCTCAGCAGAAGGTTCTGAACCAGCCGAATATATTGATTATTCTCTGTGATGATATGGGTTATGGTGACCTGGGTTGCTACGGCCAGCCCTATATCCAGACACCCCATATCGACCAGATGGCAGCGGAAGGGATGCGCTTCACCCAGGCCTATGCAGGCAGTCCCGTAAGTGCCCCCTCACGGGCTACCTTAATGACAGGGCAGCACACAGGCCATACCCATGTGCGCGGTAATCGTGAGTATTGGACCCAGGCAGAGCAGATTCCCTATGGGGAGAATATGGATTATGCCGTGGTCGGTCAGGAACCCTACGACCCCCATCAACCCATATTGCCCGAGGTGATGAAGCGCAATGGCTATGCCACAGGCCAGTTTGGTAAGTGGGCAGGTGGTTATGAAGGTTCCTGTTCCACCCCCGATAAGCGTGGAGTGGATGAGTTCTATGGTTACATCTGCCAGTTTCAAGCCCACCTTTATTACCCCAACTTCCTGAACCGCTACAGCAAGCGAGCCGGCGACGAGGAGGTGGTACGCATCACGATGGAGGAGAACATTCCTTATCCCATGCATGGTAAGGGGTATGAACTGCGCACGCAGTACTCCGCCGACATGATTCATCAAGAAGCCATGGCATGGCTTGACCGTCAGCAGCCGGGAAAGCCCTTCTTCGGCCTGCTCACCTATACCTTGCCCCATGCAGAGTTGGCCCAACCTGAGGACTCCATCCTGGAGGCCTATAAGAAGCAGTTCTTCCACGACAAGACCTGGGGCGGCTCCAAGCCCTCTCGTTATAATCCCGTGGAGCATACCCATGCCCATTTTGCTGCCATGATAACTCGTCTGGATGTCTATGTAGGACAGATTCTACAGAAACTCAAGCAGAAGGGTTTGGATGAGAACACCCTGGTCATCTTCACGAGCGACAACGGCCCGCATGAAGAGGGTGGGGCAGATCCGACCTTCTTTGGGCGCGATGGTAAGTTGCGTGGACTGAAGCGCTCCTGCCATGAAGGAGGCATACGCATCCCCTTCATAGCCCGTTGGCCAGGGCATGTGCCAGCTGGGGTTACTAACGACCATCTGTTGGCCTTCTACGACCTGATGCCCACTTGCCGTCAGTTGATTGGCGACAAGGGAGCTGCTGTTCAGACCGATGGCCTCTCGTTCGTGCCCACCTTGCTGGGACAACCGTCCACCCAAGCCGAGCACGATTTCCTCTTTTGGGAGTTTCACGAGACCGACCAGATGGCCGTGCGCAGCGGCGACTGGAAGCTCTACGTGGATGGCGGAGTACCTCGCCTCTATAACCTCGCAGACGATATCCACGAGGATACCGACCTGGCTGGCCGCTATCCCGAGAAGGTAAAGCAACTGGTGAACATCCTCTGGCGTGAGCATCGCGATCATCCCCTCTTCCCCGTTACCTTGCCCGCACGTGCCGGTCGATGAAGTGCCAAAATCTGATTATTAACCTTTAAATAAAGTATATAGCTTATGGATCTGATGACCATTCTTCGAAAGCAAGCTATGAAAAGCCTGCTTCCTCTTGCCCTATGTGGCGCTATGCCGCTCTTTGCTCAGCAGGGAGTGACGCAGAGCGGTACCCCTACGGGACAACCGCCATTTCCCTTGACAACCTACCAGGAGCAGCCCGATCCCTCGCAGCCTGATGCCGCGAAGTGGGCTGCCGTAGCAGCTCCCCAGGTTAGCTGGGGCACCACCGATACCCGATATGCTAAGCATGAGGTGCCTGCCTTGAAGCGTCGCACGCAGCAGACGCTGAAGGGATGGCGCGGCGAGCGCGTCAACGCTCAGGCTGTGGTGTGGAGCGGCCAAGCGCTGGGCCAGCTGCAGTTCAGCTTTTCGGAATTCAAGGATAAGCGGGGCAACCTGCTCCCTACCGATGCCTTAACAGCCGGCTTCGTACGCTACGTGATGACTGACGAGCTGAACAAGGATGGACGGGGAGGCTGCGGTTATCGTAAGCCCGTAGATTTCGACTCTCTGCTTGTGGCCGATCCGATTGACCATCTGCTTCAGGCGATGGCCCTTCCGGCACAGTGCGTACAGCCCATCTGGGTACAATGCTGGATTCCGCAGTCGGCTGTGGCTGGCACCTATCAGGGCGACTTGTTGGTGAGCGACGGCTCTCAGTTGCTGCAACGTCTGCACCTCTCCATCGAGGTGGTGGACCGCGTCTTGCCGCAACCCTCGGAGTGGGCCTTCCACCTCGACCTTTGGCAGAACCCCTATGCTGTGGCGCGCTATCATCAGGTTCCGCTCTGGAGTGATGCTCATCTGGAGGCAATGCGCCCCTTGATGAAGCGCTTGGCCGATGCCGGACAGAAAATAATTACCGCCTCTATCATGCACAAGCCCTGGAACGGGCAGACGGAGGATTACTTCGATACGATGGTTACTTGGATGAAGCGGGCAGATGGTACGTGGGCTTTCGACTTTACCCTCTTCGACCGCTGGGTAGAGTTTATGATGAGTGTGGGCATCGACCAGCAGATTAACTGCTACTCCATGGTGCCCTGGGAACTCTCTTTCCAGTATTACGACCAGGCCACCAACAGCCTGAAAGCCATCAAGACCGCTCCGGGCGAGGCTGCTTACGAGGAGATGTGGGTGGCCATGCTCACCGCTTTTGCCAAGCATCTGAAGGAAAAGGGATGGTTCGACCGCTGCACCATCGCCATGGACGAACGTCCCATGGAGGTGATGCAGAAGACGCTCAAAGTCATCCGCAAGGCTGACCCCGACTTCAAGGTCTCTTTAGCTGGTAACTACCATGCCGAGATTGAGGCCGACCTCTACGACTACTGCATCGTCATTGGTCAGAACTTCCCCGAGGAGGTCCGTCTGCGTCGCAAGGCTGAGCAGAAGCGCACCACCTACTACACCTGCTGCACCGAGGCCTATCCCAATACCTTCACCTTCTCAGCCCCTGCTGAGGCAGCTTGGATTAGCTATTACGTGGCCAAGAAGCAGCTCGATGGTTACCTGCGCTGGGCCTACAACAGCTGGCCTTTGGAACCCCTGCTCGACTCCCGTTTCCGGGCTTGGGCAGCAGGAGATACCTACTTAGCTTATCCCGGAGCCCGCAGCTGCATCCGCTTCGAACGCCTGATAGAGGGCATACAGGCCCATGAGAAGATCAACATCCTTCGTCGCGAATTTGAGGCCAAGGGTAACCGCGCCGGATTGAAGAAGATAGAGAAACTTTTGGCTCCCTTCAGCTTGAACAGTGTCCCGGAGATTCCGGCTGCTGTCACTGTAAGTCGCGCCAACCAGCAGCTGAATGCCTTGTAAACCATTTCACTCGGATGTCAAACCCATTAATAATAACCCTTAATAATACACTGTGATATGAAACATGCTTTCTCCTCTCTCGTACGCCTCTTGCTGCTTATAGCACTCTGTGCGGCGTGTACGGAGAACCATCTGATTTCAGATGCCTCTTATCGTGCGTTGATGGAGCAGGACCTCCAGCAGAAACGCAACTGCTATCCCGATGGCGCTCTTTTTGATGTGCTCGACCGTACGGACCTCTCACTGGCCGAACGTGAAGCACTCCAGTTCCTTTATGCCTACATGCCCCTGTCCGACATGGCCGACTATGCAGGCGACTATCACCTGATGAATGTACGTGCGGCCTTCAAAGCACGGCAGGAGATGGCCTGGGGCAAGGAGGTGCCTGAGCAACTCTTCCTCCACTTTGTGTTGCCTCAACGCATCAACCGCGAAGCGCTCGACAGCTCGCGCGTGGTGTTCTACGACGAACTTAAGCCCCGTGTGGCTGGACGCTCCATGCGCGATGCCATCCTGGAGGTAAACCATTGGTGCCACGAGAAGGCCACCTATACCCCTTCGGATGCCCGTACCAGCTCACCCTTAGCTACTGTTCGTACGGCCTACGGACGTTGCGGTGAGGAGAGCGTGCTGCTCGTAGCTGCTCTCCGTTCGGTGGGCATTCCTGCCCGTCAGGTCTATACTCCCCGTTGGGCCCATACCGACGACAATCATGCCTGGGTAGAGGCTTGGGCAGGCGACGGTTGGCACTTCCTTGGAGCCTGTGAGCCAGAGCCCGTGCTCGACTTAGGGTGGTTCAACGCCCCTGCAGCACGCGGTATGCTGATGCACAGCAAAGTGTTTGGCCGCTACAACGGTGCCGAAGAGGTGATGAAGGTGGCTTCCACCTATACCGAAATCAACGTGACCGACCACTATGCACCCACAGCGAAAGTGGAGGTGGAGGTTGTTGATGCTTCCGGTGCTCCCGCTGCCGATGCCAAGGTGGAGTTCAAACTCTATAACTATGCTGAATTCTATACCGTTGCCACCAAGCAGTCGGATGCTCAGGGACGCTGTTCGCTGACTGCCGGTAAGGGCGACATGGTGGTTTGGGCCTCGAAAGAGGGGCACTACGGCTATGCCAAAGTCTCCTTCGGAAAGGATGAGAAGCTCCAGGTGGTACTGAGTCATCAGCCTGGCGATGCCGTGGCCGAAGAGTGGGACCTGGTTCCTCCCGTAGAAGGAGTGAAGTTGCCTGAGGTAACGGAAGAGCAACGAGCCGAGAACACTCGCCGTCTGGTTTATGAAGACTCCCTGCGTTTAGCCTATACGAGCACCTTCTTCAATGAGGAGACGGCACGCGCCTTTGCCCGCGAAGAGGGACTGGATGAGGCTACCACCCTCCGCCTGCTGGTGGGCTCACGCGGCAACCATGCTGTCATCACCACCTTCCTGTGTGAACAGCCCACGGCCGAAGAGCGTGCAGCTGCACTCGACCTGCTGACTCGTGTCTCGGCCAAGGACCTGCGCGATGCACCACTCAACGTGCTGCGCGACCATCTCAACGCTTCGCGCCAACTGACTCCTGCCGTTCAGGGAGCCAACTCGGATGCTGACCGCCTCTTCAGCCTCTACATCCGCAACCCGCGTGTGAGCGACGAGCCCCTTTCTACTTGCAAGTCCTTCTTCCAGCAGACCCTCTCTGCCGATGAGATAGCTGCTTACCGCAAGAACCCGATGGAGTGGGCTCAGCGTGTGGCTGACGAAATCAAGGTCGTGCCCGACTGTAACGTAGGCTCTTCTCCCCTTACGCCCGAAGGAGTATGGCGTGCGAAGGCAGCCGATGCCCACAGCCGCGACATCTGCTTCGTGGCCGCAGCCCGCAGCATGGGCATCCCGGCTCGCATCGACGAGGTGACCGGCAAGGTGCAGCTCCTTACGGCTGACCAAGGAGTGCTGGATGTACGCTTCGGAGAGCGTGAGCCCGTGGCTTCGCCTACCGGTACCTTTGTAGCCAACTACCAACCCACGAAGGTGAACTCCAACCCCAAATACTACAACCATTTCTCCATCTCGCAGATTACGCCTGCAGGTACCTTGCAGCTGCTTAACTACGATGAGGGCGATATCGACATGGGTGGAGGTGCCTCGTGGCTCAACACCTTCAAGCAGGGCACCCGCATGGATGTGGGCAACTACCTGATGGTGACGGGCACGCGCCTGGCTTCAGGTGCGGTACTGGCCCGCATGGAGCAGTTCTCCATTCAGCAGAATGAGCGCACCACGCGCCAGCTCGTCATGAGGCAGAGCAGCGACCAGGTGCAGGTCATCGGTAACTTCAACAGCGAATCACTCTTTACTCCCTGGGATGGTACTCAGGCTGGCGAGAAGCAGACCCTGCTGGCAGCTTGCGGCCGTGGCTACTTCGTGGTCGGTGTGATTGGTGTGGCCCAAGAACCTACCAACCATGCTCTGCGCGATATAGCTGCCCTTCAGCAGGAGATGGAGGATTGGGGACGCACGATGGTGCTGCTCTTCACCGACGAAGAGGCTGCCCGTCGCTACAAGGCTGCCGACTTCCCCGGCCTGCCGTCGAACATCATCTACGGTATTGATACCGATGGCATCGCCAAGCAGGCTATCGATGGCATGAAGCTCAATCCCCAGGGTGGACTCCCCATTGTACTGATTGCCGATACCTTCAACCGCGTGGTCTTCGCCTCACAGGGCTACACCATCGGCCTGGGCGAACAGCTGCTTAAGACCATCCATGGATTGTAATCTGACCGATTAAAAAATCATCATGCATTATGAATCAATATTTGTTTGAAGTATGTGCCAACTCCGTAGAGAGTTGTGTGGAGGCGCAGGCCGGAGGAGCCAATCGCGTGGAACTGTGTGCCGGTATTCCCGAAGGAGGGACCACCCCCTCGTATGGAGAGATATCCATGGCCAGGGAGCTACTGACTACGACCCGTCTGCATGTCATCATCCGTCCTCGTGGAGGCGATTTCCTCTATTCGCCTGTAGAGCAGGAGACGATGCTTCGCGACATAGAGATGGCCCGTCGGTGTGGGGCCGATGGGGTGGTTATCGGCTGTCTCACGCCGCAGGGTGACATCGACCTGCCTTTGGCTCATCGGCTTGTTGAGGCTGCCCAGGGCCTTTCCGTGACCTTCCATCGCGCGTTCGATGTCTGCCGTAATCCTGCCGAGGCACTTGAGGCCATTATCGGATTGGGCTGCCACCGCATCCTTACCTCAGGTGCGCAGGCCACTGCCGAACTGGGTATTCCCCTGCTGAAGCAGCTCCACGAGCAGGCCGCAGGTCGTATCCGTTTGTTAGCAGGCTGTGGTGTGAACGAGCAGAATATCCACCGTATTGCCACCGAGACGGGCATCCATGAATTCCACTTCTCAGCTCGCCACACGTTGCATAGCGCCATGCAGTACCGCAACGAGGCCGTTTCCATGGGTGGAACAGTTCATCTCAACGAATACGAGCGTAACGTCACCTCCTCCCAACGGGTGGCCGACACGATAGCCCAGCTGCGTAGCCTGTCATAAGGCTTTCGTACTATTCCATAGCAAAGTACCTTTGTTCCCTCGCAGGGCAAAGGTACTTTGTCACTTTTTTAGGACAAAGCATGCTGTATCTTTATTAGGTCGAACAAAGTGGAAATGTCGTCTATTGTTTCAGCTGATCTGATATTGAGTTGAGCTTTTGAGAAGAAGGTAGCAAATGAGCCGTAGGTCTAAGGTAAGTCTAAAGTAACTCAATAGTAAGTCTATAGTAACACTAATCCAGGTCTAATTCCCAATTAGAGTTTGATTAGACCTGGATTAGAGGAAGATTAGAGGTTGATTAGAGCAGCTGTTTGGCTACTTCCCAAGTTCCAATAGATTTTTCACTAAGTGGTAGTAAACCTCTTTCTTTTTAATCAGGCTGGCATGATCACCAGTCTCCAATATGCTGAAAATAGGTATAGCTTACTCATCGGCATCTCCATTCGGCTATGGTGCGTGTTTGTGAGGAGAAGTTCATGCCGATGCGGATGATTTGGCGCGGGTCGGTGACGTAGGGTTTGGCGTAGCCTTTCTGCTCAATCTGCTGCAAGGCTTCGTCGGCCGTGCCGTCCATCTTGAACT
>JBJEKT010000207.1:0-22869 GCA_051878775.1 Bacteroides sp.
GGTTAGCATTGGTTGTTCTTGTGGCGAAATTAAACAATTAAAAACAATTACGCAAGTATTTAGGCAAAAAAAAGCCCCGAAGGGCTAATATTTTGCATAAGATTACATTTAGTATGCACTAACTAAAGAATTTTTCAATCTTCTTAATCATCATGCTGAGACAGAACACGACTACGTGATCACCTGGCTGGATACGGGTGTTACCTGTTACCACTACGCCTTCACCCTGCCGGATAAGGCCTCCGATGGTAGTACCTTTTGGTAAGCCTAAGTCCTTTACATCGTGCTTTGTGATACGCGAGTCCTCCTTCACGGTAAACTCAGCCACATCGGCGTTGGCAAAGGTAAGGCACTTCACATTGCTCACGTCAGCATCGAGCATCATCTGGTAGATGTGACTGGCCGCAATCATCTTCTTGTTGATTACCGTACCGATGTCCAGGCTCTCTGCCATGCCGATGTAGTCGATATTCTCCACCTCAGCCACAGTCTTCCGCACACCCATGCGTTTGGCAGCCAAGCAGGCCAGGATGTTGGTCTCGGAGTTATCGGTCAAGGCCACAAAGGCTTCGGTATTCTGCAATCCCTCCTCCCTCAGCAGGTCGAGGTCGCGCCCATCGCCATTGATAATCATGGTACGGTCATCAAGCAGCTCGGTCAGGCGGTTGCAGCGGTTGAGGTCGTTTTCGATAATCTTGAGTTGCATGTAGTCGGGGGCGTACTGCGCGGTGCGCACGGCTATACGGCTACCCCCCATCACCATCACGTTGCGCACGTCAGCATAATCCTCCTTGCCGGCTATCTTGCGGATATAGGGTACATATTTGCGGGTGGTGGTAAAATAGACAATGTCGTTGAGCTTAATCACGTCGTCACCCCGAGGGATAAGCGTCTCATGTCCTCGCTTGATGGCCACAATGTGATAAGGTAGCTGTGGGCCGCCCAACTGATAGAGAGGAATGTCCAGTATCTCGGCACGCTCACGCATCTTTGCACCTATTAATATTAATGCACCGCCACAGAACTCCCACCACTGACGCACCCAACTCATACGGATGGAGGAGACAATCTCCTTGGCAGCCAGCATCTCGGGGTAGATGAGCGAATCTACCCCCACCTTTTGGAAGAATTCCTTGTTCTTGGGTAAAAGGTATTCGTAGTTGTCGATACGGGCAACGGTCTTCTGCGCACCCAGGTTGTGAGCCAGCATACAGGCGGTCATGTTACGGCTTTCATCGGGAGTGACAGCAATAAAGAGGTCGGCCTTGTGAGCTTCCACTTCGCGTAATCCCCTGATGGAAGTGGGCGATGCCACCACAGTTAGGAGGTCGAAGTTACTGCTCATTGTAGTGAGCCGCTCCTCATTGTCATCCATGAGGATGATTTCCTGTTTTTCCCTTGATAAGAGCTTGGCCAAGTGAGTACCCACGGCACCAGCTCCTGCTATGACAATCTTCATTGCTTATATAAATCACTAATCACTTTTCACTTTTCACTAATTACTTGAAGAATACTCTCTTCATCGATACCACAGAGTTGCTGTAGCTGTTTTACGCTGCCATGTTCAATGAATTGGTCAGGCAGGCCGAGGCGCTTGACTTGCGGATAATAGCCGTGATCGTTCATCCACTCCAGCACAGCACTTCCCATGCCGCCCGCACGCACACCATCCTCTACTGTGACAATACGCTGGAACTTCTCCCCTACCTCACGCAACAGCTCCTCATCAAGCGGCTTGAGGAAGCGAAGGTCGTAGTGAGCAATACTCAGCCTCTGAGCAGCCTCGGCCTGGGCAATGGCCCGAGCAGCCGTGTTGCCTATCGGACCGATAGTAATGACGGCCAAGTCACTTCCCTGCTTGAGGCAACGCCCCTTACCTACAGACACCTCTTCCAACGGACAACGCCAATCCACCAACACACCGCGACCTCGAGGGTAACGGATGACGAAGGGGCCCTTATCGGGCAACTGGGCCGTGAACATCAGCCGTCGCAATTCATGCTCATCCATAGGCGAGGCGATGGTGAGGTTAGGAATAGGACGCAGGCAGGCCAAGTCGAATGCGCCATGGTGCGTAGGCCCATCCTCACCGACTAAACCTGCACGGTCCAGACAGATGACTACAGGCAGGCGCAAGAGGGCGATATCGTGGATAATGTTGTCGTAAGCACGTTGCATAAAGCTGCTGTAGATGTTGCAGAAGGGCAGCAGTCCCTCCTTGGCCATGCCTCCACTGAAGGTAGCTGCATGACCCTCGGCAATACCTACATCAAAGGTACGCTCAGGCATACGGGCCATCATGATATTCATGGAGCAGCCTGTAGGCATGGCGGGAGTGACTCCCACGATGCGGGGATTCTTTTCAGCCAATTCAACGAGTGTATGGCCGAAGACATCCTGGAACTTGGGAGGCAACTGACTCTCATCCTCCTTGATACGAAGTCCGGTCTGCGGGTCGAAGCGACCGGGGGCGTGCCAAGGCCCTGGGTCTTGCTCGGCGGGGGCGAAACCCTTCCCCTTACAGGTGTGGAGATGAAGCAGCTTGGGACCGGGCAACTCCTTGATGTCGCGAAGGGTCTTCACCAGCTTAGCTACGTCGTGTCCATCGACCGGACCGAAGTAGCGGATATTCATTCCCTCAAAGATATTCTGCTGCATGGCAGCCATCGATTTCAGGCTGTTGGCAAAGCGGATGAGTGCCTTACGACGCTCCTCATTGAGCAGACCCATGCGGAAGAATAGTTTGCTGAGCCGGAAACGCAACTGATTGTAGCTGTTGCTCGTAGTCAGGTTAAAGAGATATTGCTTCATGCCACCCACACTGCGGTCGATAGCCATATCATTGTCGTTGAGGATAATGAGCATGTCATTGGGCGTAGAGGAGACGTTATTTAATCCCTCAAAAGCCAATCCACCGCTCATGCTGCCATCACCGATGACAGCTACCACGTGCCGGTTCTTCTCCCCCTGCTGCATGGCAGCCACAGCCATGCCCAGTGCAGCCGAGATGGAGTTGCTGGCATGACCACAGGCAAAGGTGTCGAACTCGCTCTCCAAGGGTGTGGGGAAGGGAGCAATACCCTTAAACTTGCGGTTGGTGTCAAAGCGATTGCGCCGGCCAGTAAGGATTTTATGTCCATAAGCCTGATGCCCCACGTCCCACACGATGCGGTCGTAGGGAGTCTGATAGACATAGTGAAGTGCCACGGTGATATCGACAGCTCCCATACTGGCTGCAAAATGCCCCGGGTTCACAGCCAGTTCATGTATAATCTTCCCCCTAAGCTCCGCACAGAGTTGCGGGAGTTGGTCCACCTTGAGCGCCCTAAGTTGCTCAGGCGAATCGATGGTCTCCAGCAGGGGATATTGGTCCAAAATCTTATCCATAGCTCCAAATTGAGTTTACAAAATGCAAAAATAGAAAATAAAAATGAATCGCGCACAAAAAAAGAAGAAAAAAATGCATTACCTTTGCACGCACGAAAACAATTCATCACTACGATATGGACAGAAAAGCAATGAAAGAGGAGTTTCTCCAACTGCTGCGCTCCACGGAGCGTGAAGGCATCGAGGATCTCATTGAGGCTTTGGAAGAGATGGGCTTCTTTACAGCTCCGGCCTCAGCCAACCATCACCTCAACATCGAGGGCGGACTGCTGGAGCATTCGCTCAACACCTGCAAGGCGGCCCTCGCTATCTACGAAGGGCTAAAGCCCCTGGATGCCAGCATCGAGAAGGAGGTGCGCCGCGACAGCATCATCCTGAGCAGCCTGCTCCACGATGTCTGCAAAAGCGACATCTACAAACGCTCGGTGAAGAAACGTAAGAACAACGTGGGCCAGTGGGAAGATGTAGAGGGCTACAGCGTAAGCTATAAGAACTTTCCGATGGGTCACGGTGAGAAGTCAGTCATCCTACTGCTATGCAACGGCCTCTCACTCTATGACGACGAGATGCTGGCTATCCGCTGGCACATGGGTGCCTGGGGCATCAACATGAACAGCTTCGAAGACCAGCGTTGCTATGACACCTCGCGTAAGCTTTACCCCCTAGTCAGCATTATCCAGGCTGCCGACGGCCTGGCCGCCAGCATCCTGGAACGCACTGGTGCTGAGATGGATGAATTATAATCCAAAAAGCAAGCATGCCCAGCTTCGTGAAAGCTATGAGCAGCTCACGAAATAAGCATCACTTCTTGACCGAAACAATCTTTGTCGGTTCCTGTTCGATATTCCGCTTATCGACCTGACGCACTACGGCTGCTGCCAGCTGCAGGAATGCCCTGCCTGTCAAGCTGGCTGCATCGAGTGCAACGGGTGTACCTTGGTCACCACTCTCACAGATGCTCTGCACAATGGGTATCTGACCCAGGAGGGGCACCTGCAACTCCTCAGCCAGTTGCTTACAACCCTCTTTGCCGAAGATATAATAACGGTTCTCAGGCAATTCGGCGGGGGTGAACCAAGCCATGTTCTCCACCAGGCCGAGAATGGGTACGTTGACCTTCTCATTGGTGTACATATCCACACCCTTGCGGGCATCAGCCAGGGCCACCTGCTGCGGAGTGCTGACGATGACCGCTCCCGTGATGGCCAGCGTCTGCAGAAGGGTAAGGTGAATGTCACTCGTACCGGGAGGGGTGTCAAGGATAAGGTAATCGAGTGCTCCCCAGTGGGCATCGCCCACCAGCTGCTTCAGTGCATTGCTCGCCATACCTCCACGCCAAAGAGTAGCCGTACCGGGGTCAACAAAGAAGCCGATGGAGAGCAGCTTGACACCATATTTCTCAATCGGTACGATGAGGTCGCGGCCCTCCACGCGCTCGGCATAGGGACGCGCATCTTCTACATGGAACATCTTAGGTACCGAAGGGCCAAAGATGTCGGCATCGAGCAATCCCACCCGATGGCCCAACTTGGCCAAGGCAATGGCCAGGTTGGCCGCTACGGTGCTCTTGCCTACCCCACCCTTGCCGCTCGACACGGCCACTACATTCTTTACTAGGGGGAGCAGTTTGCCCACCTCAGGGCGTGGTGCCTGCCGGCTCTCGGTAGCAATTGTCACCTCCACCTCAGGCGACACATACGTATGAATAGCTGTCTCAGCCGACTTAATCACCGACTTCATAAAGGGGTCAGTAGGTTTCTCAAAGATGAGCGAGAAGCTCACCTTCATGCCATCGATACGAAGGTTATCAGCCACCATCTCGGCCTCCACCAGATTTTTCCCGTTGCCCGGGTAGCGCACGGTGGCCAGCGCATCAAGTATTAACTTAGGATATAGAGTCATTGTGATTAGTGATTAATGATTAATGATTAGTGATTTTGGGATAGGGATTTCTTTATCGTATTGATTGTTGCAACTAATATTTTCATCAATTCTTCGCAGTCTGTTAGTAGTGAATGATATTCTTTTTCTGTGATGTATTATCACTAAACACTAAATTTCAGTCCGCTGCGCTTGCTGCGGTTGTAGCTGCGGTACTCGTCAAGCTCAATCTCTACCTCGGGCTCGCAGAGCTCGCCCTCGCGAGGAAGGCGGAAGCGGAGGTACTTGATGTTGAGCCCGCGGTCCAGCCATTGCTGTTCGTAATAAGTACGGATACTGAGTATCTCGTCGGCCAGGCCTGAATGATAGAGGTCGTCGGTCATCACTTCTACAGGCAAGTGGTTGTGCTCCATCATGTAGCGGGTATAGGTGAACATGAAGTTGCTGTCAGTCTTGAGATGAATCAATCCGTTGTCCACCAGGAAACGGCGGTAGCGCTCCATAAAGTAGGTACTCGTCAGCCGCTTGGTAGCCTTCTTCATCTGCGGGTCGGAAAAGGTGAGCCAGATTTCACTCACCTCACCCGGGGCAAAGAATCGGTCGATAATCTCGATGTTGGTGCGCAGGAAGGCCACGTTGGTCATGCCCGTCTCGGCCGACTCCTTGGCTCCACTCCACATGCGTGCCCCCTTGATATCCACGCCTATAAAGTTTTTCTCAGGGAAGAGGCGTCCCAGCCCCACAGTATATTCCCCCCGTCCGCATCCCAGCTCCAGCACGATGGGGTGATTGTTCTTGAAGAAGCGTTCGTTCCACAGTCCCTTCATCTCAAACGGCACATCGTCCACCACCGAGAAGGGGTACTCAAACACATGCGGGAACGCCGCCATATCAGCAAATTTCGCCAGTTTTCCTTTACTCATTACAATCTTATTTTTTGAGGCAAAAGTAACGTTTACTGTGGAAATAACAAAATAAAGGCCGTTTTTCTTTTCTAATTCGCTCGGATTACACTATTTTTGCATTCGCATTTTGCTTACTCATATAGCCAATTCAAACAAACGAACTATGTCAGGAAACAACAATATCGTCATCAAGGGGGCCCGCGTCAATAACCTCAAGCATATCGACGTGGAGATTCCGCGCAATAAACTGGTGGTCATCACAGGCCTTTCGGGTTCGGGAAAGTCATCGCTGGCCTTCGACACACTCTATGCCGAAGGGCAACGCCGCTACGTGGAGAGCCTCAGCAGCTATGCCCGACAGTTTCTGGGACGCATGAGCAAGCCGGAATGCGACTTCATCAAGGGCATACCGCCTGCCATCGCCATCGAACAGAAGGTGACTACCCGTAACCCACGCTCCACCGTAGGCACCTCGACAGAGATTTATGAATACCTGCGCCTGCTCTTTGCCCGCGTGGGACACACCTTCAGCCCCGTGAGCGGACAGGAGGTGAAGAAACACTCCGTGGAGGACATCGTGGGATGTATGTTGGAGCAAGAAGAGGGGACACGCTTCACCGTGCTGGCTCCGGTGGTGGCACGCGAAGAACGGACGTTGAGCCAGCAGATTGAGCTGGACCAGAAGCAGGGCTTCAACCGGCTGGAGGTGAACGGACAACCGATGCGCATCGAGGAGTATCAATACAAGGAGGGCGACGTGGTCTTCCTGATGATTGACCGTATGGTGGCTTCGGCAGCCAAGGAGACCGTGAGCCGACTAACCGACTCTGTAGAGACGGCCATGTACGAGGGCGACGGGGCCTGTATGCTCCGCTTCTACCGCAGCGACGGCTCCACCAGCCTCTACCGCTTCAGCACGAAGTTTGAGGCCGATGGCATCACCTTCGAGGAGCCCAACGACCAGCTGTTCTCCTTCAACTCCCCCCTGGGAGCCTGCCCCACCTGCGAAGGCTTTGGCCGCATCATCGGCATCGACGAGCACCTGGTGATTCCCGACCGCTCCCTCTCGCTCTACGACGGTGCCGTGGTGTGCTGGCGTGGCGAGGTGATGGGCGAATGGCGTGAAATGGTAATCCGTGGTGCCGAGAAGGCAGGATTCCCCATCTTCACCCCCTACATCGACCTGACTGAAGAGCAACGAAGGATGCTCTGGGAGGGTACACCCTACTTTGAAGGCATCAACGCCTTCTTCAAGATGGTGCAAGAGAACCAATACAAGATACAGTACCGCGTAATGATGGCCCGCTACCGCGGAAAGACCACCTGCCCCACCTGCCACGGCACACGACTGAAGCCGGAAGCCAACTACGTGAAGGTGGGCGGACGGAGCATCTCAGAGCTGGTAGATCTGCCCGTGACGGAACTGAAGCAGTTCTTTAAGCAGATGAAGCTCACACCACATGAAGCGGAAGTGGCCAAACGCATCCTGACGGAGATTAACAACCGACTGCAGTTCCTGCTCGACGTAGGCCTGGGATACCTCACGCTCAACCGGCTGAGCAATTCCCTCTCAGGCGGAGAGAGCCAACGCATCAACCTGGCTACCTCGCTGGGCAGTAGCCTGGTGGGTAGCCTCTACATCCTCGATGAGCCGAGTATCGGACTGCACAGTCGCGACACCGACCGACTGATACACGTGCTGCGCCAACTGCAGCAGTTGGGCAATACAGTGGTCATCGTAGAGCACGATGAAGAGATTATCCGCACAGCCGACTACATCATAGATATCGGTCCCCAAGCTGGACGTCTGGGAGGAGAGGTGGTATGGCAGGGCGATGCCCGCCAACTGCTGAAAGGAGGTACGGAGCAACCCACGGAGAGCTATACCGTCAACTACCTGCTAGGTCGCGAAACCATCCCCGTGCCCACCAGCCGCCGCTACTGGAACCAATACATCGAGCTGAAGGGAGCCCGCGAGAACAACCTCAAAGGAATCAACGTGCGCTTCCCGCTCAACGTGATGACCGTGGTCACCGGCGTGAGCGGCTCTGGAAAGAGTACCCTGGTGCGTGACATATTCTACCGCGCCTTGAAGCGCGAGCTCGATGAATGCAGTGACCGTCCGGGTGAATTCTCCTCCATCGGAGGCGACCTGAGGAATCTGCGCAACGTGGAGTTTGTAGATCAAAACCCCATCGGTAAATCCTCACGAAGTAACCCCGTGACCTACCTCAAGGCCTACGACGAGATACGCAAACTCTTTGCCGACCAACCCTTGGCCAAGCAGATGGGCTGGAATGCGGGTCACTTCAGCTTCAACAGTGAGGGCGGCCGCTGCGAGGAGTGCAAAGGCGAGGGAACAGTGACCATCGAGATGCAGTTCATGGCCGACCTGGTGCTGGAGTGCGAATCGTGCCATGGCCGACGCTTCAAGCCGGAAACGCTGGAGGTGAAGTTCCACAATGCCAGCATCTACGACGTGCTGGAGATGACGGTCAATCAGGCCATCGAGTTCTTCTCCCTCCACGGCCAGAAGAAGATTGTGCGCAAGCTGAAGCCGCTGCAGGACGTAGGCCTGGGCTACATCAAGCTGGGGCAGTCCTCCTCCACCCTCTCGGGCGGCGAGAACCAGCGCGTCAAGCTGGCCTATTACCTCAGCCAGGAGAAGAGTGACCCCACGCTCTTCATTTTTGATGAGCCCACCACGGGACTTCACTTCCACGACATCAAGAAGCTGCTCGAAGCCTTCGATGCCCTGCTGCAGCGAGGACATACCATCGTCATCATCGAGCACAACATGGACGTCATCAAGTGTGCCGACCATGTGATTGACCTCGGTCCCGAGGGCGGCAACCGCGGAGGCTACATCGTTGCCACAGGTACTCCCGAAGAGGTAGCCGCCTGCGGAGCCAGCTACACAGGTCAGTTCCTCAAGGAGAAGCTGGGGTAGCAGTATGCCCTACACCTTCTGCAACACCAATGATGCTGCACACAAAACGAAGCTTCTTGTTGGTTTTCTACAAGATTTGTATTACCTTTGCAACAGCTTCCTTCATTGATTGACGGAGGTCAACCGAACGCTTGACCTCCGTCAATCAATCGCGCGACCCGGGTCAATCGATTGAGCGACCCAGGTCAAGCGATGAGAAGAAGCTTGACCAACGAGAAGAATAAGCTATGTTTCACCCATAAACAATTCACTATGACTATCTTATATGATTGGTTCGAGAACCCCAAGAGCGACGATACACAGGAGACAACGCTGCACGTCCGCCCCTGTTTCAATGGAAAGGTAACAACTCATAAGCTGATAGAGCACATCCAGCAGCACAGCTCGCTCACGCCGGGCGATGTACTGGCCGTACTGTCAGAGTTGAGCCACACGGTAGGCGAATACCTGAGCGAAGGATGTCAGGTACACGTCGAGGGCTTGGGATATTTTTCACCCACATTGGCCGTGGAGGGTAAAGTGACGCCGGATATGCCCCTACGCGACCGTAACCGCAAGGTGCGCTTCAAGGACATCAGCTTCCGCATGGACAAAGGGCTGAAGCAATCCGTAGGCCATCCGAAGACAGAAATGACCCGCTGGGAGACGCACTCTGCCAAGCTATCGGAAGAGGAGATGGAGACGAAGCTGGCGGCCTACTTCCAGGAGAACGGCTTCATCACGCGCCTCAGCCTGCAATATCTGCTCGGACTGAAGAAGAGTGCCGCCCTGTCCCTACTGAAGCAACTGCGTGAATCAGGCCGGCTGCTGAACAAAGGCACTAACCACTCGCCCGTCTATGTACCTGCTCCCGGCTGCTTCAGCACCCCTACAGCTCCGTAACCGATGCAGGAAGCTTGGCTAACGCATTGCTTTTGTCACTCCATTTGAACTTCCGGTGGAAACAGCATAAAGTGCATAATTCGCGCCTTTAGTCGCTGGGATAACCATCTTCACTTCATCTTGTGCGCTGACAGCAGCAAACGACAAGCTACATATAGCCAGCAAGACAATCCATCTTTTCATCTTTCTGAATAATAATTAAGTCTTGAAATGCAGCTACAAAGATAGTCGTTCTTATTATTACAATAGTTATAGAAATGTTAAATTCGGAATAAAGCCATTTTAATACCCTTATGCGGTTCTTCGTCAGCCGAGAAGCTAAGGCTTGGTGGTGATGATAATCAAGGCATCGGAATCTACTCCGCCATACTTCACGGCATCGCGGGCGTACTTCACGTAGTCGGGATGTTGCTTGTTTTTAATGACCGTCATAGAGGCAATCTTATAGCTCGACAACTCTTTCAGCTCCGAATAGGGTACCACCTTGCCATTGATAACGTAAATCTTCTGTTCGGGCTGGTCGGCCTTGGGCTTGGCATCTCCATCGTGGATTGCAACGATTTTGCCTCTCACCGGGATCACTTCGGCAAGGGCAGCCTTCACCTCCTCCTTCCGCGCATCAGCATCGCCCTGATAATCAGAGGTGAAGATGATATGGATATTGTGCACCTGATCCGTGGTGTAACTGGTGATGGTCTTGCCGATGAGCTGCGAACCGTCAAACTCCTTGACTACCTTACCATCGATGATGTAATGACCCGCTTTGACCTCCTGGGCCTGGAGGCTGACTACAGCAAGCAGTGCTGCGAGCCAGAAGATAATTGTGCGCTTCATAATGAAAATAATTAGTTATTTATGAATAAGTTGTGATGTCATTTCTAGAGTGGTATTATCGGTACTTCGCTTGAGCGTATAGGTGGCCGACTTGCCACAGGGCGTAGTAGTACTTACCTTGATACCAATTGTTGAGGGAGTGGCCGTGATGGTGGCATCCTCGGGTGTGGCCTCAGCAAGAATGGTGAGAGTCTCAAGCAGTTCATCCACGGTAATCTCCTGTGCCACCTGGGGAGAGGGTTCCTCCTCAGACGATGTCCAGGGACGGAAGGCAACGAGTGATATGACGGCCAGCAGACAAGCAGCAGCTATTCGAACAGCGATGCGCCAAGGGTGTCTGCTGGAAATAGGTCTGATACACTGCTCGGCAACAGAGTCGGTCAGCAAGAGCTCCACCTCCTCGGGGGCGAAATCATAGGCCTCCGTACGGAAGCTTTGGAATAACTCCTTGTAAAGGCTCCACTTCTCAGGGATGTGGTCGGCATGGCAGAAGTAGTCCGTGAGCTGCTGCTCCTCGGCTTCACTGGTCTGCCCTTGCAGGAAGCGGTCGAGTAGTTCCGCTACCTTATTTATCGTATCGTTCTGTTTCATCATACGGATCCTTTCATCTGTTTTAAGAGTTGCGTGCGGGCTATGCTGATCATGCCCCGCACGGACGACTCGGTTGTTCCTATCAGTTTGGCGATGTCGGCATACGACATGTTTTCTACGTTACGCATCCGGATGAGTGCCCGCTGCTTGGGACTCAGCGCCTGGATGCTGCGTTTCAACTTCTGCCTCGTCTCGCGGACCTCCAGCTCCTCTTGTGGGCTGACTTGCAGGTTCGTGGTCAGGGCCTCACCGATAGTGCAATGGGGTGGAGCATCGCGAAGCATGTTGAGCGCCAAGTTGCGGCAGACCACGGAGGCCATGTTCCTCATCTTGTCATAATCCGCTATCCGCTCCCTGGCTGTCCAGAGCCGCAGAAGCGTCTCCTGCACGACATCCTCTGCATCGTCGGTATCGGTCAGATAGCTTCTGGCCTGCCTGAGCAGCTCGCTACGCAACCTTTCGGCACCCTGTATGAACTCGTGTATCTCCATTGTTTTCTTTGTTGTTTCTATTATAATAACACGAGATGTCGCTTTTCGCTACGCATAAGTTGCTATATTTTTAAAAAAAGTCCAGGCAACGGTAGTACATAAAGAAGGGCGGACACACAGGTCCGCCCCTACAGGTTATCGTTCAACAATTTAACGAAAAGCCAATATCTGTAACGAAAGTTACTCCTTGATGTTGGGTTCTTCAAGTCCGAGGCCCTTCTTTTTATCCACAGCCTTGAGGACAAAGCCGAGGATGAGAGCGGCTACACCAAGGCTGGCCAGCATGACGAGTGGAGCGGTGTAGTCGTAAGAAATAGCAGCTTGCTCAGGCGTTACAATGCCGGCCTGCAGGTCGGCTACCAACTGCGGATTGGTCTTGTCAAGCACCTTACCAATCAGCATCGGGAAGAGCCACAAGCCGATGTTCTGAATCCAGAATATCAAGGCGTAGGCACTACCGATAATCTTGGCATCCACCAACTTAGGCACGCTAGGCCAGAGCGAAGCGGGAACCAGTGAGAAGCTGGCACCCAGCACGAGGATGGTGAGGTAAGCCACTATCACGCCGCCCACAGCACTCGTCTTGAACAGCGGGAGAACGAAGGCAAACGTCAAGTGACAGAAGATGAGCAGCAAGGAACCGACAACCAACATCGAGGCAGCCTTACCCTTATGATCCACATAGTTGCCGAGAATAGGCGTGATACCTACAGCCAGCAAGGGGAAGACGGCAAAGACGGTCTCGGCGCTCTGACGCATATAGCCCATGTAGCAGAACACTACCAAAGCCACAACAGCCAGGGCCAACAGACCGTTCTTCAGACTCTTCTGCTTGCAGAAGTTGCTGGCAAACGAGGCAGCAGCCACCACCAGCATAATGACGTACTGAATCACCGTCACCGTATTGGTGGCCCAAAACGAATCAGCCGGCACTTCAGTAAAGGTCAAGTTGCACTGCAACATGTTGACAGCATACTTCTGGAAGGGGAAGATAGCTGAATAGTAGAGCACACAGAGCAGAGCCACCAACCAGAAGCCGCTGCTGGAGAGAATGGCACCCAGGTCGCTGATTTTGAAGGGATCATCCTTCTCCTCAGCCTCACCCGTCTGCGCATCGAGCTTCTTGTCCATAAAGAAATAGACGATGAACATGATGAGGGCAATCATCAGCAGCACCACGCCGAAAGCCACCGAGCGAGAGACGTCAATCACCCCACCCCATTTGGCAAACATCGGCGAGAAAATCATGCAGGTGGCCACGCCCAAGCGGGCCAGTGCCATCTCTGAGCCCATAGCCAGAGCCATCTCACGGCCCTTGAACCACTTGACGATACCACGTGACACCGTGATACCGGCCATCTCTACGCCGCAACCGAAAATCATGAAACCTACGGCCGCAAACTTAGCCGAGGCAGGCATCCCTTCGTAGAAGGGAGAGATACCCAGTTCATCAAAGCCGGGGATATAGTTGAGGTTATCGGTGAACCACTGCTCCAGGCTACTGCCTATGAAGGCTTCGGTCACCGCATACCAGTTGATGCAGGCACCTATCAGCATCACGGCACCCGAGAGGATGGCCGTAAAGCGTACCCCCATCTTGTCGAGGATGATACCGGCAAAAATCAGGAAAAACACAAATACATTGAGGAATGTTTCCGACCCCTGCATCGTACCGAAGGCGGTAGAGTCCCAACCACGGGTAGAGAGCATGAGGTCCTTAATCGGCGATAGTATGTCCATAAAGATGTATGAACAGAACATGGCAAAGGCCAGGAAGAGGAGCACCATCCAACGCACGCCTGCCGAGTCGCGCAGCGTCTGAGTGACTTTTTCTGATGTAGTCATAATATAAATAGGTATTAGTAATAACAAACAAAAGGGGACAGCAAGCTGTCCCCTCCTATCTTCAGAGTTTCTTAATTAGCCGGAGTTTCTTCAACAGGAGCCTCTGCATCAGCAGCCGGAGCGCTTTCAGCGGCGGGAGCAGCCGTACCTGCGGGGAGGCTGTAAGGATTGGTCTTCTCTTCCTGCTGAGCCTGCTCAAGGATGACGCCACCTTCCTGGCTAGCGCTACCACTCAGGGTATAAGCAGATACTACGCTGAACACTACCATGCAGGCAGCCAGCGTCCAAGTGGTCTTTTCAAGGAAGTCAGTCGTCTTGCGCACGCCCA
This sequence comes from Bacteroides sp., assembly GCA_051878775.1. GTDB lineage: Bacteria > Bacteroidota > Bacteroidia > Bacteroidales > Bacteroidaceae > Bacteroides. The sequence goes on from JBJEKT010000207.1 coordinate 14,095, forward strand.
TAATCTGGTTTGACGAAGCGAAGCCTGAGGCCAGACCGCCGCCCTTAGAGTTTTGAATCAACACGATGCCACACATCAGCAGTGATACAATCACCATTAAAATAATCAATAATAAATACATTTTTATTCTTTTGTTTTAGCGTTAATAATCAATTTCTCCAAAAATCTTATTTGGTCTGCAAAGTAAGCGCTTTTTTTTGGATTATTCAAACTTATACGCTTGAATATTTCAAGTGCTTTCTCATATCTGTGCTGTTTTACGTAAATTTTAGCCAATGTTTCAGTAAAACAGCCATTATCCCCCTCATCTACGATTGGAGGAGGACCTTCAGCCTCTTTTTCTGAAATCTCCACAGATGGAGTGGGTTCTGCCGTTCCATAGGTGGTGAGAAACTGTTCGATAAGATGTTCTTTCCCTGTTTGAGCCTCAGGGCTTGCTTCTGATTCCGCCTCTAGTTCATCATCAGCATCAGGCCGGGTGAGCAAGAAGCCCGTATAATCCATGGCAAAATCCAGTCCTATAGGGGTGGTCTGTTCCTCTTCGGGCACATTGGCAAGGAAAGCATTGATAAGCGCCAAGGTGCGGTCCTCCTCCTCAATATCCGTCACCGTAGGAGCAGAAACACCCCTACCCTGGGGATGGAGCCGATATTTCTCCCCCTCAATCAAATAAAAGAAGACGCGACGGTCAGCCACAAGAAGGGCCGACTTACGCAGCTCCTCGTGGAAGGAGGGGTCGTGTAGCAGATAGAGATTCTTGAGCAACAACAGACGCAAGGTCTGGAAATAGGGATAGCGCGCCACCTGGATACGAAGCTCGTAGAGGGTGTCGCGATTGAGCATCTCAGGGTGCTCCATCCATTGCTGCAGCAGGTTGGCATTCATCATCACTTTCTCAGAAAAAGGGCTTTCAGCCGGTTACCAGTTGGCCACAGTGGCATTGAAAATCTGCTCGGTGATATCCTTTACCATCACGGTGATGAGTTCATCCTGTACCTGGGTGAGGAGCTTAGAGGAGTCGTAGGTCTGGAAAGCGGTGAATTTTTGCTCGAAATCCTCCTCGTGGTTGGTATTGTTGACGTAACGCACATTGATGGTGAGCGTAAGTTTCACCTTCGAGGAGAAGCCGCTGGCATCCACCGACTCGTTGTACTGGTTGTAACCGGTAATCTCACCGTCAATCTCCAGGTCTCCACCGCTCTTTACCATCTGCAGACGGGTCTGCTGGATGAACATGTCCTTGAGTTTCTGGTTGAACTCCGTGGCCAACGGGGCATAGACATACTCAGCCTGATTCTGGAAGGTGGCTACTGAGATGGTCTTCACCTTGCTGTAATCTATCGAGCTGATGGGGGCCAATCCCATGGAGATTCGGCAGGAGCTGAGGAGCAGGGGCAACAGCAGGAGCAGGCCCCAAGTGGCAATTCTATTATTCCAATCCATATTCTTTAATCTTTCTGTAGAGGGTACGTTCTGAGATTTCCAGCTCTTCGGCTGTGGCTTTACGCTTACCACGGTTGCGTTGCAGAGCCTTGATGATAGCCTCCTTGTTGACATCGCGCATAGCCCGGGGAGTCTCTTCATCTGAGGCGAAACGATCGTTCCGCTCCATCTCTTCGTACGTAGTGGCATCCTGTATCTCGTCATCCTTCATGGAGGAGGAGACGCTATGCCCTTGACTGACGTGGTGTGTGGGATGTATGATAGTGGGCACATTAGGCTGAGACACATTGTCATGAGGTACCGTGGTATGGGTGCAAGGCAGGTAGTCGGCCGTAGCTGAAGGCACCTGCTCGGTGAGGGCATCCACCTTATGACGCAGTTCGCTCACCTCGTGACGCAGGTCAAAGATGACCTTATAGAGTATCTCACGCTCATTCTCAAACGACTTGCCATCGCTGCCGAAGAGCATAGGAAGCTGAGGTCCACGATTGACTGCAGGAAGATAGCGTTGCAGAATTTCAGCAGTAATCTCGCGCGATGTCTCAATGATGGATACTTGCTCTGTAATGTTCTTCAACTGACGCACATTACCAGGCCAGCTGTAAGCCATAAGCAGACGTTTAGCCTCATCCGTAAGCTGAATGGGAGGCATGTGGTACTTCTCAGCAAAGTCGGAGGCAAATTTACGGAAGAGCAAAGCCACATCCTCACCCCGCTCACGCAAGGGCGGTATCTGGATGGGCACCGTGCTAAGACGGTAGTAGAGGTCACTGCGAAAGCGCCCCTCCATAATGGCTTTGTCAAGGTTGACATTGGTAGCGGCCACAATGCGTACATTGGTCTTCTCCACCTTCGAGGAACCCACACGGATGTACTCACCATTCTCTAAGACGCGGAGCAAACGGGCCTGGGTAGGCAAAGGAAGCTCCCCCACCTCATCGAGGAAGATGGTGCCACCATCGGCCTCGGCAAAATAACCCTTACGCTCACCTATGGCGCCGGTAAAGGCCCCTTTTTCGTGACCGAAGAGCTCGGAGTCGATAGTTCCCTCGGGGATGGCACCACAGTTGACGGCAATATACTGTCCATGCTTACGGCGACTGTTTTGATGGATAATCTGCGGGAAACTCTCCTTACCTACGCCGCTCTCACCCGTGATAAGCACGGAGAGATCGACGGGAGCCACCTGCATGGCCACATCGATGGCCCGCAGGAGCCCTTCGTTATTTCCCACAATACCAAATCGCAGTTTCACCTGCTGTATATCTGCTCTTGCCATGTCCCAACGGTTACAATTCTTCTTCTGTACTGTCCAACTTCAGTTTATCACTATCATCACGTTTCTCATAATATTGCCTGCGCAGGGGATTGGCCCGACGCTCTTTGTCCTGGCAACGGTTGCGGAACACATCGATGGCCGTATAAACTGCCTGACGGAAAGAATCCTCCAGGGCTACTCCCTTGCCAGCAATGTCGTAGGCCGTACCATGAGCCGGTGAGGTACGCACGATAGGCAGTCCAGCGGTGAAATTCACCCCTTCGTCCATGGCAAGTGCCTTGAAGGGGGCCAATCCTTGGTCATGGTACATGGCCAGGATACCATCGAAGCGGCTAAAGTTGCCTGAGCCCATGAAGCCATCCGCGGCATAGGGACCGTAACAGAGCACACCCTTGGCACGCATGGTCTGGATTGCAGGGGTAATCATCTCCAGCTCCTCTTTACCCAACAGTCCCTCATCCCCTGCGTGAGGGTTGAGCGAAAGGACGGCAATGCGGGGAGCGCTGATGTCGAAATCCACCTTGAGCGAGTGATGGAAAATAGCTATCTTCTCTTCAATAAGCGGTTGGGAGATAACCTGGGCAATCTGGCTGACAGGAAGATGTGTAGTGACCAGGGCTACACGGAGGTCTCCCTTCATCAGAATCATCAGGGCCTGCTGACCCTCACCCACCTTCTGCTCAATATATTCGGTATGACCAGGAAAGTTGAACTGCTCGGAGTGGATAGTGTGCTTGTTAATCGGTGCTGTGACCAAGACATCTATCAATCCGGCTTTATACTCCTCCAAGGCGCGTTCCAAGGCTGCCAGAGCTGCCTTGCCTGCTTCAGGATCAGGTTTTGAGAATTCCACCTTCACCTCATCGTCGCTGCAGTTGACAATACTCAACTTGTTGGGCTGCGCCTCGGCAGCCGAGGGCACAATACTGAAATTGGTCGGCAAATCGAGTGCCTTACGGTGATAAGCAGCCACCTTAGGCGAGCCGTAAATAATAGGCGTACAGAGTTCGCACATCATCGGTTCTGCAAAGGTTTTGAGAATCACCTCATACCCCACTCCATTGATATCACCCTGCGTGATACCCACACGTATCTTTTGTTCTTCCATAATCTGAATCTAAATGAGTTGACATCCACTTATTGTTCCACTCCCTCTACAGGAATCTCTGCACCCTGCTGCACCGAACCTGGCAGACGCAATGTATAGAGCGAAGCCTCCATACGACGTACCAGGTTGCGCTTCATCTTATCGGGAGAATAGACAAAGATTTCAGCTACAATTACGCGCTGATTGACTTCATCCACACGGGCATGAGAGACATACGGGCCACCCATAAAGTCACCCTTGATACGCCACAGGCCACGAGCCTCCTGACAGTAAGCACCTTGCACATTTATGGCACGCACATCGGTCAGTAGCGAATCGGTAGCCATGTACATACCCTCACGCGCTCCAGGCATATTAACCTCCATCACTGAGTCGCGCTTGTGTACGAAGTACTCCTTAGTGAAGGTATCCTTATCTGTATAGGGATAAGAGTAGATGACGAAATTCTGGTCACCCGTGGCGGCATTTGTTCCTGCCCAGAAGAAGTTTTCCCCCTTCTTGTACGATGCCAGTTCAGCAGGTACCCAGACGTCACAGCCAAACATCTCTTTGACATTGACCGAAACGAAATCACTGTGCTTCTGTTCCAGGAGACGAATCTGACGGTTCATCTCTGCATGAGTGAAGAAGTCGATAATACGCTGGCTGTAAGTAGTAACAAATTCAGCAAACGACTCTTCATCGGGTGCCTGAATGGTCAGAATCATCTGTGGAGCCGCATAGACATCCTTTGCGTAGCGAAACTTGGGCTGGGTATATTTAGCCGGATTGATATCAACTATGATGATGTTACGAAGCAACTTCAGTGTGCCGTCGTAGTGCTGAGGAGCAGCATTCATTATACGGAAGGAGCGTTCCGACTGCGGTAAACCTGGTACATCGGTATCCAGTACGTCGAACAAAGCACGACCTGCAGGGGCGTTCCAGGTGTTCTGATCAACCACTACAAGTACTTCATAAGCACGGCCACTACCGGTCTTGCCCGTACATGCACTGAGCAGGGCAACAAAAGCCAACAGGCATAGATAAGATAATTTCTTCATGCAATGATTCCAATTAAAGTTTATATAATCCACACAAAACTACAAATAATGGGCGACATAGGCTCAGCTTCGCCTTATTTATTATAATAATATAACGTTAGTTGACTTGAAGTTTCTTCGTCGAAAGCATACCGCAGGCGGCATAGATATCTTCGCCTCGTGAGGCTCGGATGGTAGTGAAGAGGCCATGAGAGGTAAGGTAGTCTCGGAACGCGACCATCTGCGCCATCTCACAACCCTGCAAATCCACATTGGGAATGGCATGAAAGCGAATGAGGTTAATACGACAATCCAGCCCTCGAAGCAGTTTGAGGAGCTCCTTGGCATGAGCCATAGAATCATTAACACCCTTGAACAGGATGTATTCAAAGGAGAGCCGACGCTGCTTACTGAAGTCGTATCCACGCAACAGCTCCACCATTTCCACAATGGAATAGGCCTTTTCGGCTGGCATCAACTCCCTGCGCAATGCAGGCAGAGGAGCATGAAGGCTGATGGCCAGGTGACAGTCACTCTCCTCGATGAAGCGTTTCAATCCTTTGCGGAGCCCTACAGAGGAGAGGGTAATCCGTTTCGGACTCCAGGCATAACCGTAAGGAGCGGTCATAATCTCGAGCGCGCGGAGCACCTCATCCAGGTTGTCAAGCGGTTCACCCATGCCCATCATGACGATATTAGTAAGCTGATGAAACTCCGGAAGCGACTGAATCTGGTTCAGGATTTCGCGTGTAGAAAGATTGCCCGAAAAGCCTTGCTTGCCAGTCATACAGAACTTACAGTTCATCTTGCATCCCACCTGAGAAGATACACAGAGGGTGGCACGATCGTCATCAGGGATAAATACTGACTCCACAAACTTGGTATCGGCTGCCCGATACAGGTACTTCACAGTGCCATCCACCGAGCGCATTGCCTCAACAGGAGGGCAGGTGCCGACCTCATAATGAGACTTGAGCAATTCACGGTGCTTGAGCGAGAGGTTGGTCATCTCGTCAATCGAGGTCACCTGCTTCTGATAGAGCCAGGAGGCCATCTGAGCAGCTGCAAAGCGGGGTAGCCCCAAGTCAGCAGCCACCTGCTGCAACTCGCTCAGCGTCTTTCCGAAGAGATACTGGTTTTGCATAGAGAAATGTGAGTTACTGATAAAAAGAGGTACGGATTATACGATCTGACCATGCACCATGCTGAACGTTGGCGCGGGCAACCGCATAATCCGTACCCTGTAAGCACGCTAATGTACGCTATCAATTAGAAGAAAAGATAGCGGTTATCTTTCACGTTAGCCTTCAGATAAAGGTCATTGATGTACTGAGAGGCCATGCGGAAGTACATGTTGCTGATGGTATTCTCCTCCGTAGCCTGATTGTACTCTTCTGCCGTCTGGTTCTTGGCATAAGGCTGAAGCACAAAGACACCGCCGTTACCCTTGATAGGCGCACTGGTAGTCTGCAGGTCAGCAGCAGAAGCAAACGCGCTGATCAGCGGTTCGCTGCTACGCAACGAAGGCACATAGGTGGCAGCTGAGAAGGTCACCATCTTGATGCTGTCACTCACTGCATTGGCCTGAGCCTTCACCTGATCAACAGTGGTTGCGCCAGCAGCCTTCAAGGAAGCCAAAATCTGTTCTGCCTTTTTGTCGCGGATGATCTCAAAGCGGAGCTGATCCTGCACAAGAGCCAGCGGACGGTAACCCTCGGGAGTGATACCTGCAACACCAACCACCATCATGTGATCACTTTCACCACATTCATAGAGGCCTGACACCTCACCCACCTTGGATTCGAAAACCCAGCGGAGCGCATCCTTGGTTCCTCTTACGCCGCCGATGGTATGCTCAGAGCTCACCAGGTCCATGCGGTCGAGTACACGATAGCCAGCATCCTCAGCATTGGCCATCATCTTCTCTACGGTGTTGTTCGTAGCAATGAACTGACTGAAGTCGTTGTAAGCCTTGGTATAGGTATCCTTGCTGAAATCTACCGTACGCTTGATGACGGCCACCTTCACCTTCTCCTTGACAGCCTTCTTGGCCATTACCTGGAAGACGAGGTTAGCTTGTGCCAGCGATACGTTCTGCAGGACATTCTGCGGAGCATCAATGATCGTCTGAAGATACTTCAGATTGTCACCATCGAGATGTGCACCTTCATAGGCAGCAGCGGTCAACCACTGAGTTTCACCACTCTGGCCATATTTTTTGGCCAGTTCTGCGAAGTCAGCACCACCCTTGATAGCCCCATAGATGCTGTCAGCCAGTGCCTGTGTACGAGCCGCATCCTCTGAAGCCACTACAATCTGACGGAACTGAATCGAGTCAGCCATCTGAGCTACAGCCAGTTTACGGAAACTGTTCAGACTGTTGTCAGCTACATTATAATAAGGTCCATAGACACCACCTACTTTAACAGAATCAAGACGCGAAACCACGTCTGAAGGAAGTGCACTCTTGTTGTAGAAGAGGTCAACGTAAGGCACATTAGAGCCAGTGGAGCGTACGAAAGTGGTATAATCGGCAGCTTCGGGAAGCTGGGCGGTATATTCCTCCATTTCACTCTGAAGGGCAGCCTTGTCCTCAGCGCTGGCCGTCACCTGTACATCGATATACTTGATATTACGTGTCTCTACATACTGCTTGAACTGTTCCTTCTTCTTGTCGTAAGCAGCCTTCAGGTCTGCATCGCTCACCTTCACAGTAGAATCGGCCACTGAAGAGTAAGGAATGGCAGCCAACAGAAGATCGGTCTGCTTGGTACGCGCATCAAAGGCAGCCTGAGCCTCGACACTGTTAGCAAAAAGAGCCTTACTCAGCAAAGCCTGGTATTTCTCCATCAAGCGAGACTGAAACAGCTGCTTCTCCACAAACTGCCAGTAGTTATAAATCTTATCGTAGCTCTCCATGCCCTGAGCCATCGACGACTGCTTCATCTTGGTGTAGTTTACCAGGAAGTTCTTCAATGCATCAGCATCGAAGAGACCCGTCTGCGGATTACGGAAGAAGGGGTTTTGAGCCAGCATGGGGTGTGCACCCTGATTGATGATGGTTTGAATCTCACTCTTGGTTACAGTCAAGCCCAGCTTCTTAGCCTCAGCTTCTATCAACTTGCCATTGACGTAGTTCTGCCAAACTTGATCCTTCACGCGGTTGTTGTCCTCATCGCTGAGGGATGAAAGGTTGTTCGTCAACTTGATGACTTCAGAAAACTCTTCCACCAGCTTTTGATACTCTTGAGCGGAAATCGCTGTTCCGTTCACTTCACCTACATCTTGTGATTGGTGCGGCTGAAGCACTTTCCAAGCATCGCCTGCGATGAATGCAAACAGCGCAAGACCAATGACAATAACCAGTAACGGTCCCTTTGACCGGATGTTTTGTAATGTTGCCATTTCTAATGTATAAGATTTATTTGTTTAATATTTTTCCATTTTATGCCAATTTTAGCGCACGAAGATACAAAAAAAGCATTTACGCCTCCTACTTATTTGCAAAAAAAATCAATTTTAACCCATTATTCGTTCACTTTTAGCCTTACTAGCTCGATTTTTGTAGCACTAACCTTGAGAATCTTGAACTGATAGGGTCCAAATTCCACCATTTCATGCAACTTGGGGAAGCGTTGATAACGGTTCAAAATGAGACCTCCTATTGTCATGTAATCATCCGATTCGGGCAGGGTGAGTCCGAAGGTCTCGTTAACCTTCTCAATCTCCAGTCGGGCAGAGAGCATGAACTCATGCTCACCCACCTGGGTACAGATATAAGAGGTATTATCGTGTTCGTCTTCGATGTCTCCAAAGATTTCTTCCACCAGGTCTTCGAGCGATACGATACCTGCCGTGCCGCCAAACTCGTCCACCACCACGGCAATGGTTTTCTTCTGCTGCATGAAGAGTTTCATCAGCTT
>JBJEKT010000208.1:0-5323 GCA_051878775.1 Bacteroides sp.
CCTTGCACCTGTCCCATGGCAAACATACGGCCCAGGAAGGAGTAACCGGCATTGTAGCCCCGGCTCTCGTCGCCCAGCATCGTCATACCATGATCCACACGCATGGGCACCTGCGGACAGGTACGCTCAAAGATGCGTGCCAGTTCAATTAAATCTGCACGTCCTCCCAGGTGGCTGGCCTCGGTAAAGTCGCCATTGGGGAAGATATGGCACGAGCGCATGTGTACAAAGTGAGTGCGTGACGCATATTTCCGAGCCAACTCTACCAAATCGTTGTGTCCACCAGCAGATAGCGACCCGGCACAGAAGGTGAGTCCGTTGTGCGGATTATCCACTGCATGGAGGAACCAATCTATGTCAGCATCACAGTTGACGATGCGCGGCAATCCCAGAATGGGGAAAGGAGGGTCGTCGGGGTGCACACACATGTTGATGTTGCACTCCTCGCACACAGGCATGATAGCCGAGAGGAAATAGCGCATGTTCTCACGCAGCTGTGCCTTGTCGATGCCCTGATAGAGGGCAAGCAGTTGCTTGAAGCGTTCTACGGGATGTTCGTCGTCCTCCTTGATATTGCCACTGACGAAACCTTGCGTCTTGACGATGATGTTCTCCACCAGTTGGTGATCCAGTTCAGGTGTCATCTGTTTTTTCAGCTCCTCCACCTCGGCCAGCACGTCGCGTTCCACGCCGGCAATCCGGAAGTCAGCCCACTCCTGTCGCGCCCCTTCGCGCTTCAAGATATAGATATCGAAATAGGCAAACTCTGCAAACGAGAAGTAAAGGTTAGTCGTACCGTTGGGGTTGGGGTGATTCAAATCTGTTCGTGCCCAATCCAGCACTGGCATGAAGTTGTAGCACACGGTATGAATACCTTCGGCGGCCAGATTGCGGAGGCTCTGGATATAAACTGCTATCTGTTCATCCCGATCAGGCCCGCCGTATTTAATGGTCTCCACCACAGGCAGGCTCTCCACTACACTCCAACGCATGCCGTAATGCTCAATGTACTGCCGCAAGTCACGGATTGCTTCACGTTCCCACACCTGCCCCAGGGGCACCTGATGCAGTGCAGTCACAATACCTTCCACTCCAATCTCTTTCAGCATGGCAAGGGTAATCTTATCCTGCTTGCCAAACCATCTCCAAGTTTTTTCCATAGTTAATAAAGTATTTGATTAATACCCCATACCTCCCCCAAGCCATGCATTGAGCCGATAGGAGGTATGGGGCAACTGTTTTTGTGCAAGCTACTCGCCAGTGCAGGAGTTACTCGTAGGTAGCAAAGTACTTCAGGAACTGGGTGCGCTCGAAGGTGTTCACACCCTGGGCATCTTTCTGGTTGAGCAGGCCCTTGAAGCTCTCGATGCGCTCCATGCCCTTATGCTCCATCCATTGCTCCATGAAGCTGCAGAACTCAGCTATCACGCCGGCTCCCTTGCTGTAGATGGCGCTGCAAACTTCCACAGCCGAAGCACCAGCCAGCACGGCCTTCACCACGGCATCAGGGGTATGTACACCGCCCGAAACGGCATAATCCACTCCAGTCACGGCAGCCGAAGCAATGCCCGTCCAGCGGAGCGACTTAGCCAGGTCGGCCTCGTTGCTCAGCACGTGACCGATGCTCTGCGTCATCTTCTCCACGTCGATGTCTGGCTGATAGAAGCGGTTGAAGAGTACCACAGCAGCGGCACCGTTGGCACGCAGCTGATTGATGAGCGCTACAGGGTTGGTGAGGTTATCACCTAATTTCATGATGACGGGCAGCTTCACGGTGCTACGTACGTGACGAAGGATGTCGATGTGACGCTGCTCAAATGCGCCGTAGGTGTAGTTCACCTCGGTTTGCAGAGCCAGGATGTTGACTTCGATGGCATCGGCACCAGCGTCCTCAATCTGGCGGGCAAAATCTACCCAGTTGCTGTCGTCGTAGCAGTTGATGCTGGCTATCACGGGTACGTCGCCGCACACCTTCTTACTGTCACGAATGAGCTGCAGATACTCGTTGAGCTTGTGCTGACGGAGGTAAGCCACCAGGTACTCACTGCTCTCGGGTGAGAAGGAGGGGTCGTCCATGTGGTCCGTCTCCATCAGGATTTGTTCCTCGAAAAGAGACTTCAAGACGATGGCACCAGCACCGGCTTCGGCCAGTTTCTGATTTTTTGCTGCACTGTCGGTCAAACCGGAGCTACTCACGATGACCGGATTCTTCAACTTCAGTCCTGCAAAGGTTGTTTGTAATGTTGCCATAATGGGTTATAATTTATATGTTAATAATTTCGTTCTCCAAAAATGTAAGTGCCCACGCGAATCAGTGTGCTACCGGCTGCTATGGCCTGGGGATAATCGTGGCTCATGCCCATGGAGAGCTCATGGAAGGTGTCTTCGGCAGCAAACCAGGTAGCCTTCACCTCACGGAAGAAGGTGGCCAGCGAGCGGAATTCCTCCTCCACCTGCTGCATGTTGTCGGTATTGGTAGCCATACCCATCAAGCCACAAAGGCGCACATGCTGAAACTTGCGCCACTCACCTGCCTGCAACATCTCGCGGCACTCGTCGAAGCTGAAACCAAACTTCGTCTCCTCGCGGGCGATGTGCATCTGCAGCAGACAGCCCACCGTACGTCCTGCACGCTCGGCTTGCTTATCGACCTCAGCCAAGAGACGGAAAGAGTCGATACCATGAATCAGCGATACGTAGGGCACGATGTACTTCACCTTGTTGGTTTGCAGATGGCCGATGAAGTGCCACTCGATATCCTTGGGCAGCGCTTCGTGCTTCACTTGCAGCTCCTGCACACGGCTCTCACCGAATACGCGCTGACCTGCAGCGTAAGCCTCCGCAATAGCTTCCGCTGGGTGAAACTTAGAGACTGCCACGAGGCGTACACCCTCGGGCAGTTCACTCGTCAAAGTATGGATGCGTTCAGCAATCATCGTTTAGTTCTCCTCCTTTTGCAATTCGCCTTCAGCATGGAAGGGATAGACATCCATGATGGGTGTCTCGCTCACCATGGCAATCTGATAGTCGGCCATGGTGCCCTTCATCCCCTCATCAAGCTTCTTCACCGCATCGCGTAGGTCGGCAGCTTGCACCAGCACCTGTGTGGAGGTCTTCTTCTCTGCCCCACTCTTCTCGTCGAGCATGATGAAGACCAGCTTGCACTTAAACCACTTGTCAGCAGCCTCCTCCTCCGAGGGGAAGAGCTCGCTGTAGTTGGCGCGTTTGATGTCGCTCACGGTAAACTCGCCCGTTACGAAAGGGGAGATCTCCTCGATGATACGTGCTTCAGCCTCCGTAAAGCTCAAGGCATCCACCAGATAAGGCTCATTGACCTTCTTCACCATGCCGTTCTCCATTGTCTTCTCGTAACGGATTTTACATTCAAACCAAGTATGCATTGCCATATATTTTCTCGTATTAAATGAATCGAATAAATTGAATCAGCCGCAAAGTTACACTTTTTTCTTTCAATCTGCAAAGCAGAGCAAAAAAAACCTTGGAGCAAAAAAGAAATTACGGTTGGTACACAACACAACAAGTCACCCTGGCAACGGCTCAGGGTGACTTGTCGTTTATGCTCTACACAATAGCCATGCAGATGAGGAGCATGGCGTATGGCAGCTTACTCTTCGTTGAGCAGGATTTCGAGAATCTGGCAAGCGGAGTGAGCCACGTTGGTACCGGGACCGAAGATGGCAGCCACACCGGCTTTATAGAGGAAGTCGTAGTCCTGTGCGGGAATCACACCACCGGCAATCACGATGATGTCCTCACGACCCAGGCGCTTCAGCTCCTCGATAATCTGCGGTACCAGCGTCTTATGCCCAGCAGCCAACGAAGATACGCCCACTACATGCACGTCGTTCTCCACGGCCTCGCGAGCTGCCTCGGCCGGTGTCTGGAAGAGCGGACCCATATCCACGTCGAATCCGCAGTCGGCATAACCCGTAGCCACCACCTTGGCACCACGGTCGTGACCGTCCTGCCCCATTTTAGCAATCATGATACGGGGCTGACGTCCCTCCTTCTTTGCGAACTGTTCGCACAGCTGGCAGGCCTTCTCAAAGTCTGCATCAGCCTTACTCTCTGATGAATACACGCCTGATATGGTTCTAATTACTGCTTTATAACGTCCTACTACTTTCTCGCAAGCCATGGAGATTTCACCCAGGGTGGCTCTTACGTGAGCGGCCTCAACGGCCAGTTCGAGCAAGTTGCCCTTACCCGTCTTGACGCACTCGGTGATGGCCTCCAGCGCCTTATCCACCTCAGCCTGATTGCGACCTTCACGGATGCGGCGCAGGTTCTCAATCTGCTCCTGACGCACAGCGGTGTTGTCAATCTCCAGGATGTCGATGGGTGCCTCTTTCTCTAAGCGGTACTTGTTCACACCTACGATGGTTTGTGCTCCGCTGTCAATGCGGGCCTGCGTACGGGCAGCAGCCTCTTCGATGCGCATCTTGGGGATACCGGTCTCGATGGCCTTAGCCATACCGCCCAGCTTCTCAATCTCCTGGATGTGTTCCCAAGCCTTGTGGGCAATCTCGTTGGTGAGCGACTCTACATAATACGAACCGCCCCAGGGATCCACATTCTTACAGATGTTGGTCTCCTCCTGGATATAAATCTGCGTATTGCGGGCAATACGGGCCGAGAAGTCGGTAGGCAAAGCGATGGCCTCATCGAGGGCGTTGGTGTGGAGCGACTGGGTATGACCCAGGGCAGCGGCCATGGCCTCGATACAGGTACGGCCTACATTGTTGAAGGGGTCCTGCTCCGTGAGCGACCAACCCGATGTCTGCGAGTGAGTACGCAGAGCCAGTGACTTGGGGTTCTTGGGGTTGAACTGCTTCACAATCTTGGCCCACAGCATACGGGCAGCACGCATCTTGGCAATCTCCATGAAGTGGTTGGTACCGATGGCCCAGAAGAAGGAGAGGCGCGGAGCAAAGGCATCAATGTCCAGCCCTGCAGCCACACCGGCACGCAGATACTCCAAGCCGTCGCTCAGCGTGTAGGCCAACTCGATGTCGGCCGTTGCACCAGCCTCCTGCATGTGGTAGCCGGAAATGGAGATGCTGTTGAACTTAGGCATCTTCTGCGAGGTATATTCAAAGATGTCGCTGATAATCTTCATCGAGAACGAAGGGGGATAGATGTAGGTGTTACGCACCATGAACTCCTTAAGGATATCGTTCTGGATTGTACCGGCCATCTCTTCGAGCTTGGCACCTTGCTCCAATCCTGCATTGATGTAGAAGGCCATGACGGGCAGCACGGCACCGTTCATCGTCATCGACACCGACATCTTGTTCAAGGG
>JBJEKT010000209.1:0-5312 GCA_051878775.1 Bacteroides sp.
TTAGGGCTCACTCGGGACTTTCACCCGTTAGACAATGCTCATGCCGAGCGTACTATAAACAAGGAGGTAAATGCCTATCATCAGCATTTACCTCCTTGTTTGTTATTACTCTTCTACTATTTGTTTAGAAATCAAGCGTATTGAGTTGTTTACCTACCAACATGCCATCGGTGACGTTCAGCTTGAGGGTGAGCTTGCTCTTGGCCTTGAAGCGAATGGTGAGCAGTTCGACGTCTCCCTTGAGGGTCTCCTTATCACCGAGGTTAACGAACGTGGGATAGAGGGCCTTCTGGCCATTGGTATGCAGGCGATCGTAGGTGAGGTCGCGCATGGTCTTCATGCCTTGGACCTCGGTGTTAAGGTACTCCATCTCCTGCGGATTGTAAGGCAAAGCGAAGCTGAGGGCGTTGACTCCATGCATACCAGTACCTTTTACCTTGATTTCGATGGTCTCGCCGGCATTATAAATCTTGATATAACGCATCACGGGCTTCTCCTTGAACTGGAACTCCTTGGCATCGCCACCCTTCCATTCAAAGCTACCAGCCTCACTCCAGTTCTTCTTGTCCATGCTGTAAGCGATGGTACCGTTGAGCAACGTACCGTTTCCACCATTCTGACGAGGCAGGTAGATGAACTTCTCCACCTGACCAATGCTATTGAGGTCCATGACGAGGTCAAACGGTACGGCCTTCTTACTCCAAGCGGTGTGCCACAGGTTCGATTCATCGAAGTCGAACATCAAGTTAACACCTTCTCCTCCCTGGTTTGCGCAGGTTGTTTCAGCCGTGATGCCCTTGATGGCCCACTCCAGCGGGTCGGACTTAGTCTTGGCGGTGAATTCGGTCCATGAGGAAGCACCATCCGCATTCACTGCACGGAGCTTGAGCGAGTAAGTGGTCTCGGGATTCAGGTCGCCCAGGAGCAGGCGGTCACGGAGAAATGTTTGGATTAGGTACATTATCTCTTGTCTTGTTAAGGTTGTCATGATTGCGAAGTCTCGACGGAGTTACTTTTTCTTCTTTTTAGAGCGTTTGGCCCATCCCTCTTCGCTGAAGTCGGGCTCAGGGCCTCGAAGCTCGTTATCATGTTGGAAGAATTGCTTCCAGTCGTCCTTCTTACCTCGGGGCTTGGTATATCCTCGCTCAGCACGGCTCGGCTTCTGGCGCTTCTCGGCAGGAGCCATTGCAGATGCAGCAACCCGTTTCTCGGGAGCAGCTCCAACAGAGGCACGATGTTCCTTCCTGGACTTCTCAGCCGGCTTACCGGAAGCCTGAGGTTGGTCAGCCAGCTCAGCCACCACCTTGCGTCCACCCCATTGGGTGCGGCTCAAGGCCTTCACCACGTGGGCGGCCTCACCAGCCTCCACATCGAAGAAAGAGTAGGTCTGCATCAGGTCGATGCGACCCAGCTCCACGCGGTCGCGAGTGTTGCGGTTGATGAGTCCAATCAAGTCGGCAGGTGAGAAGTGGTCCTTCTTGCCCAGATTGATGAAGACACGTTCAAAACCCTCTTCGGCCTTGCGGCTGCGAGGTGACTTGCCAGCCTTCTCCTTCGAATCTTTCTGCTTGCTTCCCTTGGCGGGCTTGACGGCAGCCACCTGCTCAATATCTTCACGGTCACGGTAATACTCCAGGAAGCGGTTGAACTCGTGGCTCACGATACGCTTGATGAGGTCCTCCTTAGAGAGCCAGTCGAGCTTCCGATAGACATCGGGCATGAACTCAGCTATCTCCTCCTCGTTGACCTTCACCTTCTCCAGGTCATCAATGACCTTATAAAGCTGCTTCTTGCAGATCTGCTTACCGGTGGGCATCACGCCCTCCTCAAACTGCTTGCCGATGGTGCGCTCTATCTCACGCACCTTGATGCGTTCGCGCAGGTTGATGATGGCGATACTGGTACCGGTCTTTCCGGCACGTCCGGTACGTCCGCTGCGGTGGGTATAGCTCTCTACGTCGTCGGGAAGGCCGTAGTTGATGACATGAGTCAAGTCGTCCACGTCCAGTCCGCGAGCAGCTACATCGGTAGCCACAAGCAGCTGCAGATGACGCACACGGAACTTCTGCATCACCAGGTCGCGCTGAGCCTGCGAGAGTTCGCCGTGAAGCGAGTCGGCATTGTACCCCTCCTGCATCAACTTGTCGGCTATTTCCTGCGTCTCCTTTCGGGTGCGGCAGAAGATGATGGCATAAATCTGCGGATAATAATCCACAATACGCTTCAGGGCAGCATATTTATCCTTGGCATGGACGCAATAGGCCACGTGCTTCACATTGGCAGTGCTCTCGTTCTTCTTACCGATGGTAATCTCCTTGGCATTGCGAAGGTAATTCTTGGCAATGCGGGCTATCTCTGGACTCATCGTGGCAGAGAAGAGAAGCGTGTTGCGCTCTTCAGGCACAGCAGCCAGGATGGTGTTAATGCTGTCGGTGAAGCCCATGTTGAGCATCTCGTCGGCCTCATCGAGCACCACATTCTCCACGGCAGCGAGCGACACGGTGCCCCGCTCCATCAGGTCAATAAGACGGCCAGGGGTAGCCACGATAAGATGCACTCCTCGTTTTAAAGCCTTGATTTGGCTCTCGATGGAGGAGCCACCATAGACAGGCAACACGTGAAGTCCATTCAGGTACTTGGCGTAGTCGCTCAGGTCGCCGGCAATCTGCAAGCAGAGCTCGCGCGTGGGGCAGAGGATGAGTGACTGAGGCTCACAGCGTTCCACCTCAATCTTCTGCAGCAAAGGCAGTCCGAAGGCCGCCGTCTTACCGGTGCCGGTCTGCGCCAGGGCCACTACGTCGTTATTCTTTCCGAGCAGGTAGGGGATGACCTCCTCCTGTACGGGCATGGGCTGTTCGTAGCCCATCTCTTCAATGGCCCGGCGAATCTCCGCCGACACACCAAGTTCTTCAAATGTCTTCATCAATCGAATATCTGTATCTATTTGTTTTGAAAGTGCAAAGATAGTGTAAAGCAGGAAATAAAACAAAAGCTGATGACATTAATAAGGAGAAACACCACCTCCAGCATCAAAAATGATAAAAAATACAAAGAACAGGAGTGCTGATAAGGCAAAACATGTATCTTTGTTGCACTTTTAACCCCAATACCTAATAAATAAAAGAAGACATGAAACAATTGTTACTGTTTGCTCTCTGTATGATGAGCCTGACTCTCCAAGGGCAAACTAAGAAGAATGATCTCCGCTTCCATGCGGAGGGTGAGTTTAAGGTGGTACAATTCACCGATGTACACTATGTACCCGGCAAACCCGAAGAGTCGAAAAAGGCTTTGGAGTGCATCGACCAGGTGCTCGATACAGAGAAACCCGACCTTGTGGTCTTTACTGGCGACATCATTTATGGCGGTCCGGCCGAAGAGGCCATGCGCACCGTGCTGCAACGGGTGTCGGACCACCAGATACCTTTTGTAGCTACGTTAGGTAACCACGACGATGAGCAGGACATGAAACGCCCCGACCTCTATCGCCTCATCAGCAGCTGGCCCTGCAACCTGCAGCAGGCCGACCATTCCGACTTTGTGGTGCCGGTAGCTGCATCAGATGGGAGCAAAACGGCCGCCCTACTCTATCTCATCGACAGCCACTCCTACTCATACCTGCCCGAGGCCAAAGGATATGCCTGGATTAATGGAGCGCAAATCAACTGGTACCGCACCCAGAGTAACCAGTATGCTGAAAAGAACGGCGGAACTCCCCTACCCGCTCTGGCCTTCTTTCACATCCCCTTGCCTGAGTTCAGCCAGGCAGCAAGCAGCGAGGGCACCATCCTCCGGGGCAACCGCATGGAGCGTGTCTGCTCACCGGTACTCAACAGCGGCCTCTTTACGGCCATCATGGAACAGGGCGACGTAATGGGTTGCTTCGTGGGGCACGACCATGACAACGACTATGCCACCATGTGGCACAAGGTACTGCTGGCCTACGGTCGCTACACAGGTGGCAACACCGTGTATAACCACCTGCCCAACGGTGCCCGCGTCATCGTGCTGAAGGAGGGACAACGCGCATTCAACACCTGGATTCGCCTACGCACCGGAGAGATTGAACAGCCCACCACCTACCCCGATAGCTACCTCAAGCCATAAACGTCAAGCGGCTTAGGTTTGTCCAAAAGCTTTACTTCCCATCAATAAGAGGAGTAGTAAGAAGAAAAAACGAAGTATCGGACAATTATCCGCCATTGTTATCCCATTTGGATAGCCAGTTGGATTAGAGCTACACTACGGTAGCTCTAAGGTAGGTCTAAAGTAACTCAATAGTAAGTCTAAAGTAACACTAATCCAACTCTAATTCCCAATTAGAGATTGATTAGAGGTAGATTAGAGCACGATTAGAGACTGATTAGAGGTAGAGCGAAGCTGCTTCGGAATGACTGCAGCCAACATGTATGGAAATTTCCTTCATTATTTCACTTAATAAAAACAGCTACTTATGAAACAGAAGACAAAAGTAATCATCGCCCTGACAGCTCTGTGGGCCATCATGGGAACAGCCACCGTATCGGCCAAGAAGAAGCCTGATACAAAGAAGTTGGCCGACAAGGAGCAGGCCTTGCAGACCATCACGCTGGAGGCTACCAAAGCACACATCAGTTTCCTGGCCAGCGACGAACTCAATGGGCGCAAAGCTGGAACCCGCGACTCAAAGGTAGCCGCACAATACATCAAGTCGCTACTGCGGCAATGGGGCATCGCTCCGCTGGGCGATGATTACGAGCACCCTTTTGAGGCCTACAGCATGGAGTGGCAGAAGCGTAAACCCTACTATGTTGACCCTGACTCGGTGGCCAAACTGCAACAGATGACCCACCGCAAGCTCAACCTGGTCAATATCCTGGGCATGATTCCCGGTAAGAAGAGCGATGAATACGTCATCGTGGGTGCACACTTTGACCACCTGGGATGTGACCCCGAACTGGATGGAGACCAAATCTACAACGGTGCCGACGACAATGCCTCGGGCGTAAGTGCCGTGCTGCAGATTGCCAAAGCCTTTGCCTCATCGAAAAGCGTGCCCGAACGAAACGTCATCTTTGCCTTCTGGGACGGCGAAGAGCTGGGCCTGCTTGGTTCAAAGCACTTCACCCAGAGCTGCCCCTTCATCCATCAAGTAAAGGGATACCTCAACTTCGACATGATTGGCCGCAACAACAAGCCGGAGAATCCGCAGCATGTAGTCTATTTCTACACCGCCTCCCATCCCGCCTTCGGCGAGTGGCTGAAAGAGGATATCCAGCGCTACGGCCTCCAGCTCGACCCCGTGTATAAGCCATGGGACAACCCTGTAGGTG